>CAZQEJ010000120.1:7051-9331 GCA_964592165.1 uncultured Ilumatobacteraceae bacterium
ACCGAACCGGGGGTCAGGCTCTCGGCGGCGAGGAGGTCGCCGATCAATCCGGAGACGGCCTCGAACTGGGCGATGTCCAACCGGCTGCCGGCGCCGGTCCGTTCCCTGCGGAACAACCCGGCGAGCGCGGCCAGCGCACCGAGCCGTCCGGCGACGTGGTCGGGATGGATCGTGCTCACCCCACGCGGCGCGTCCGGACCGTGCGCCCACAGCCAGGCGAGGCCACCGATCGCCCGCGCGCTCGGCCCGTAGCCCTTCTTCGACGCCCATGGCCCACGGGTCCCGTACAACTGGGTGCTGACGACGACGAGGCGCGGGTTGATCGCCGAGACCGTCTCCCAGCCCAACCCGAGGCGCTCGATCACCCCGGTCGCGTTGTTCTCCACGAGCACGTCGACGTGCGGCAAGAGGCGCTGGGCGAGCTCCTGCCCGGCCGGTTCGGCGAGCTCGATGGCCACGCCGAGCTTGTTCCGGTTGGGGGTGGAGAACGCCGGGTTCATCTCCCCGCCGAGGACCCGCCGCTGGAAGTCGGCATGGCGCACGGTCTCGACCTTGAGCACCTCCGCGCCCCACTCGGCGAGCAGGCGGGTCGCTTCCGGCGCGGCGACTCCGCTTCCGACTTCAAGGACCCGGATCCCGCTGAGCGGCAACCCGCCGCCCGATCCACCACGGCGCGGCGCGGATCGGGCGGTCCACTCCGGCACGCCGGCCGATCGGGGGGCGACGACCGCCGGGCGCGTCCCGCCGTCGGAGATCAGTGCGCTGGCCACCGCAGCCTGTCCACCGCCGTAGGCGACGCGCTGGAACGTCGCCCGGGCCACGGTGTGCTCGTTGTCGAGCACCTCCGCGGGGGTCAGTACGGGAGTGATCCGCACCCCGGCCGCGTCGCCCTCGGCGGCGATCTGCTCGCGGGTCGCCGCGGCGAAGCGGGCCGGGAGACGGGCGACGATCTGCGCCCGTTGCTCCGGACCGAGGATCGCTGCCTCCCACTCCGGACCGGTCCACTCCCCCGGGGAACCGAGCCAGCGGATCAAGCTCCGCCAGTCCCCCGGGGTCATCGGCAGGACGAGGCGGGCGAGACCGTCGCTGCAGGGGAACAACGGGTACGCACCCGCACCGGCGCGTGTTGGCGGCAGGTCGAGCAAGCTCCACAGGGGAAGACCCATCTCCGTGCACTGGGCCAAGGCGAGCACCGACGAGACGTCGATCACCTCCCCCATCCCGTCGTCGCGCCGGCGCCACAGGCCGAGCAGGGCGGCGAACGCGCCGAGCGTCGCGCCGACGTCCTCGCAGTACGACCCGGGCGACGAGCACGGGGGCAGTTCGGGCACGCCGGACCGGTAGACGACGCCGGCGAGGCTCTGAGCGACGAGCTCGGTCGATGCCCAGGCGGACGCGTCGCCGGTCAGCCCGAACGGGGTGAGGGCGACCACGACGAGGTGGGGATGGCGATCGAGGACGGCCTGGGCAGCGGCGAGATCGGGGGCCTGTGCCGAACCCGGGGCGCCGAGCGAAGCGCGCGAGACGAAGGCGACGTCCGCCCCGGCGAGCAAGCCGTCGCGTCGGGGGTCACCGGCGGGGAGCTCGACGATCGCCTTGCCGACGTTGCGGTGCAGGTGGTGGAGGCTCGAACCGTCCGGGGCGAGCGGGGCGCGGTCCAGTCCCTCCCCTCCAGGGGCTTCGATGCGCACGACCTCGGCGCCGAGGTCGGCGAGCACGCGGGGGGCGAACGCCCCGTAGTCGCCGGTGAGGTCGACGACGCGCATGCCGTCGAGAAGTGCTGGGGAACCGGCCGGGTCGCTCATCGGCGCCATCGTGGCCGGTGCACGTTCCTCGCGGCGCACCGAGCAGCCAGGCGGGCCTGCGGGCGGACGAGGGGGGTCAGTGCGCCCCGTCGAGGATCGCCAGCAGGCCGCGCAACGCCCGACCGCGATGGGACAGCGCGTTCTTCTCCTCGTCGGTCATCGCCGCGAACGTCCGCCCGTCGCCCTCGGCAGGCATGAACAGCGGGTCGTAGCCGAAGTCGCTGCCCGCCTCCATCTCCTCGGCGATCGCTCCCGGACAGGCACCCTCGCAGCTCAGCTCGTGGCCGTCGGGCCAGGCGAGGACGACGACCGTGCGGAACTCGGCGTGCCGCTCGGCGAGCGGGACACCGTCGAGCTCGATGAGCAGCTTGTCTCGGTTGTCGGCATACGTCGCACCCTCTCCGGCGAAGCGCGCCGCGTACACCCCAGGTTGCCCGCCGAGGGCGTCGACGAACAGCCCGGTGTCGTCGGCCAG
>CAZQEJ010000121.1:0-9255 GCA_964592165.1 uncultured Ilumatobacteraceae bacterium
GTTGCGCGATCGCCTGCCGAAGGTGCGCCGGTGGTACGTGGTGGCCGACGCGACCGGAGCCGGCCCGTCGTGGGCGGTCGGCTACGAGGCGCTCGTCGCCGGTGGCGCGGACCGGTTCAGCGCGCCGTGGGGACGCAGCGACGACGACCTTCTCCTGCTCTACACCGGCGGCACCACGGGGATGCCCAAGGGCGTGATGTGGCGTCAGGGCGATCTGTGGACCGTGCTCGGTGGTGGAGGGAACCCGGTGCTCGGGCTCGCCCCGCTCGACTCGCTCGACCAGGTCGCCGAGCGGGTGAAGTCGTTCGACCCGGCGCCGATCACGGTCGTCGCCTGCCCGTTGATGCACGGCACGGGGCAGTTCGCCGCGTTCGTCACGATGAACCTCGGCGGGGCGATCGCCACGGTGCCGGCGCGCAGCTTCGATGCCGGCGGGCTGTGGCGGGAGGTCGCCCGCTTGCGAGCGACGAACGTGATCATCGTCGGGCAGGCGTTCGCCGGACCGATGCTCGAGTGGCTGGAGGCCCACCCCGGGGAACTCGACCTGTCCAGCGTGGCGCTGATCATGTCCTCCGGCGTGATGTGGAGCCAGGAGAACAAGGACGGCCTGCTGCGTGCCCTGCCTCAGGCGGTCCTGTTCGACTCGCTCGGTTCGTCGGAAGCGGTCGGGCTGGCCGGGTCGGTCTCCGTCGCCGGGATGACGAGCGACACCGCGAAGTTCACCCTCGGGCCGGACTGCGCGGTGTTCACCGAGGACGGCCGGCGCGTCGAGCCCGGCTCCGGGGAGCAGGGGATGGTCGCGATCAGCGGGGCGATCCCGCTCGGCTATTACAAGGACGAGGTGAAGACGGCGACGACGTTCCGCACCTTCGAGCAGCGCCGCTGGAGCGTGCCCGGCGACTGGGCGGAGATCGGCGCCGACGGCACGCTGAAGCTGCTCGGGCGCGGGTCGGTGTGCATCAACACCGGCGGGGAGAAGGTGTATCCGGAAGAGGTCGAAGAAGCGTTGAAGACCCATCCGGCGGTGCGCGACGCGGTCGCCGTCGGGGTCCCTGACGCCCGCTTCGGGGAGCGGATCTGTGCGGTCGTCGAGCCGCACGGCTCGGCCGTGCCGACGCTCGCCGAGCTCGGCGCGCACGTGCGCGCCCGGCTCGCCGACTACAAGGTGCCCCGTCAACTGCTCGTCGTGGAGACGATCGGGCGGGCGGTGAACGGCAAGGTCGACTTCGCCCGGCTGAAGGCGGAGGCGACCGCGGCGGCTGCCGGGGGTTGAGCTCGGGGCGCGCCGGTCGGGAGGGTGCTGCCGGTACGCTGCGCAGTGCATCGTGAGCGGTCCTCGGACCCGGCAACCTGGGACGGAAGCCCCAAGGTGCTTCCCCCACCGGCCCCGACCGGCGGGGGGATGCGGTCGCTGCGGCGGCAAACAAGGCTTCCGCAGCGGGGTGCGCGTCCGGTTCGGTTCGCGTGTGCGACGAAATCGTTGACCCGAGGAGAGCTCCCGGAAGGAGGCCCGCGATGCCCACCCCCGCGCCCCGGACACCGTTTCCCGTCACCGGAGCGTGGATGCCGGGTGACCCGGCCGGGCACCGTCGCTTCTTGCGCATCGCCGGCGACCGCCCGTTCGCTCTCGACAGCGGTCACCGGCTGACCGACGTCGACGTCGCCTACGAGACGTGGGGGACGCTCAGCGACGCGCGCGACAACGCCGTGCTGATCTGCCACGCGTGGACCGGCGACAGCCACGTCGCCGGTCCGATGGGCATCGGGCATCCTTCGCCGGGGTGGTGGGACGAGGTCGTCGGTCCGGGGAAGCACATCGACACCGACCGGTGGTTCGTCGTCTGCGCCAACGTCCTCGGCGGGTGCCAGGGCTCGACCGGCCCGGCGTCGCCCCACCCGGTCGACGGACGGCCGTACGGATCGCGCTTCCCGGTGGTCACGATCCGCGACATGGTCCGCGCCCAGGCCCGCCTCGCCGACCATCTCGGGATCGACACCTGGCACTCCGCGGTCGGCGGTTCGATGGGCGGGATGCAGGTCCTCGAGTGGGCGATCACGTTCCCCCAGCGAGTCCGCTCGATCGTGCCGATCGCGACGTGCGCCCAGGCTTCCGCCCAGCAGATCGCCTGGGGGGCGATCGGGCGGCGGGTGATCCGTCTCGATCCTCGCTGGCGGGGAGGCGACTACTACGACGCCGAGCCGGACGACGGCCCTCGCGGCGGCCTGGCCATCGCCCGGATGGTCGCCCAGGTCACGTTCCGCAGCGACAACGTCCTCACCGAACGCTTCGGCCGGGACCTCGCCGACGGGGCGACGTTGGGCGACGAGCTCGACCTGTGGCAGCGCTTCGAGGTGGAGAGCTACCTCGACCACCATGGCGACAAGCTCGTCCGTCGCTTCGACACGAACAGCTACCTGATCATCGGCAAGGCGATGGACCTCCACGACGTCGGGCGCCACCGTGGCGGCGTGGAGGCGGCGATGAGCCGGATCCGTGTCCCCGCGCTGACGATCGGGATCACCAGCGACATGCTCTACCCCGCCTACCAGCAGCGCCAGATCCGTGATCTCCTCCTCCCCGGCGGGGCGGGGTCGGAGTACGTGGAGATCGGCTCGCCGCACGGGCACGACGCGTTCTTGATCAACCACGACCAGGTCGGAGCACCGGTCGCCGAGTTCCTCGAAAGGGTTGCCAAGCATGGTTGAGCAGACCGGTGCCGGCGCGCTCCGCGCGCACCTGGAGACGATCGCGATCACCGCCGGGAGGGGTTCGAACGACTCGTCGTTGACCGCCCCGATCTGGGGATCGACGGCCTGGCAGGTCGACTCCCTGGACGAGGCCCGGCGGCGGGCGACCGGGACGCGCTCGGCCCGCTTCTACGCCCGCTTCGCCAATCCCACGGTCAACGCCTTCGAAGAGGCGATCGCCGAGCTGGAGGGTGCGCAAGCCGCGCTTGCCTTCGGTTCGGGGATGGGCGCGGTGGCCTCCGTCGTCCTCGCCTTGTGCTCCGCCGGCGACCACGTCGTCGCCCAGCGCGACCTGTACTCGAACACGGCGATGTTCCTCGCCGGACCGTGCGCCCGGTTCGGGATCGACGTCACCTGGGTCGACCACACCGAACCCGGCGCGTTCGCCGCCGCGGTGCGCCCCGGCAAGACGATGCTCGTCCTCGCCGAGACGCCGGCCAACCCGCGCCTGACGCTCGCCGACCTCGACGAGCTGGGGGCGATCCGCGGGCCGTTCACCGTCGTCGACTCGACGTTCGCCACGCCGGTCGTCCAGCGGCCGCTCGATCACGGGGTGAGCCTCGTCCTCCACTCGGCGACGAAGGGGATCGGCGGGCACAACGACGCGACGCTCGGCGTCGTCGCCGGTGAACGGGACCTGATCGAGGACATCTGGCGCTACGCCGTGCTCCACGGCGCGACGGCCTCTCCGTACGACGCGCACAACGCGCTGCGTGGCGTGCGCACCCTGGCGGTGCGCGTCGAGCGGCAGGGCGCGACGGCGCTCGCCCTGGCCCGATTCCTCGAGGATCATCCCGCAGTGAGCGGTGTGTCCTATCCCGGCCTGGACGGGCATCCGCAACGCGACCTGGCCCGTCACCAGATGCGCGGCGGCGGAACGTTGGTCACCTTCGACCTCGCCGGTGGCCTCGACGCGGCGCGCCGCTTCGTCGAGTCCGTGCGCGTGGCGCGCATGGCCGCATCGCTCGGCGGTCCGGAGACCCTGGTGACCAATCCGGCGGGGACGACGCACGCCGGCCTCGGGCCGGACGAGCTCGCCGAGGCGGGCATCGGCCCGGGGATGATCCGCTGTTCGGTCGGCCTGGAGCACGTCGACGACCTGATCGCCGACTTCTCCCAGGCGCTCAGCGCGGCGAGCTGAGCGAGTCGAGCACGGCGACCGCCCGGGAGCGCTGGGGGATGCGCACCGCCCACAGCGGGTCGCCGTCGAGGACGAAGACGGCGGCGCGCGGCGGGGGTGTGGCACTCCGTCCGACCACCTCGTGGAGGGCGTACGGCTGGCTCGGCCGGACGCGCCCGAGCCCACGGACGACGAGCCGCACCCGGTCGCCCTCGACGATCACCCGCGCTTGCCGCCAACGGCCCTCGGCCCGGCCGTCGGGCCGGACCGGTTGGACCTGGCAGGTGAACGCCCTGCCGTCGCGGGCCACCCAGTGCGGCTCGATCCGCCGGGCGAGCCACGTGAGAGCGACGAGGGCGGCGACGGCGGCGGCGAACCACAGGGCATCGGAGGCGCTCGCCGCGAACATCGCCGCGAGCATGGCCGATCCACGGAGATCTCGCCATCGAGCGTCCGTCGCGTCCGCCGGGCGGACGCCGCCGGGTGGCAGGGCGGTGGCCGTCGCGGTGCGCGAGAATCGGCGATCGTGCCGCCCGCCGCCGTTCGCTCGATCGCGCCCGCTTTCGCCAGTACGGGGGGCGCATCGTTCGACGACTCAGCGGCGAGCAACCGGGTCCTCGCGGTGGTCGCCGGGCTCGTCGTCATCGCCGCCGTGCTGATCGCCGTCACCGCCTGGTTCTGGCGGGTGAGCCGGCCCGAGCACCCGGCGCTCGCCCCGCTGCAGCTGATTGGGACGCGCCGCTTCCGCCGCTCGGCCCCCGAGGCCCGGCGCAAGGCGCTCGCCGAGTTGCGTGCTCCCGCCGACGATGACGGCGAAGGCGACGACGAGCACGTCGATCTGGCGGCGCTCGCAGCCCGCGACCTGCCTCCCGTCGACGAGCTCGCCGAACCGGTAGCGGTCGCCGAGCCGGAGGAGCACGCCGAAGTTCCTGCCGGGCCGGACGGCGCGCCTGGTGACGCCGCGGGGGGAACCCTTCCGCCGCCGACGCTCGCCGATCTGCCGCGGCACCATCGCGCCGCGTCGCGATAGCCACCGGCATGAGCACCCCGCTGATCGTCCCCCGGCGAGGACTCGACCTCCCGTTGCTGGCGGTTGTCGGGGCGATCGTGTTCTGGTCGATCGCGCCCTTGCTCGTCGTCGGCTCGACCGTGTCGGCTCTGACGTTCACGTTCTGGCGGCTGTGGCTCGCGGTCCCGGTGATGTGGGCTGCGGCCTACGCTCTCGGAGGGAGGATCAGCTGGTCGTTGATGCGCCGCGCGGCGGTGCCTGGGTGCGTGTTCGGCGTCTCGATGATCACCAGCTTCGGCGCGTTCCGCAACACGTCGGTGGCCAACGCGACCCTCATCCCCTCGCTGACCCCGGCGGTCGTGCTCGTCTTCGCTCCCCGCTTGCTCGGCGAGCAGCGCACAGCGCGGCGGATCGCCTGGGCGGTCGTCGCCTTCGCCGGCGTCGCCGTCGTCGTCCTCGGTGGCGGCGCCGGGGGTGAGGCGCACGTCCGCGGCGACCTGTTCGCCGTGGGCAACCTCGTCGCCTGGGCGGCCTACCTGATCATGAGCAAGAAGATCCGCAATGAGGGTGTTCACGCCTGGGCCCTGATCGCCGCCTTCTTCACCGTCGCCGCGGTGTTCTGCACGCCGTTCTGTGTGATCGGGAGCGACGACCTGGGAGCGTCGACCGGCAAGGACTGGTGGTTGTACGCGGCGATGGTCGTCGTCTCCGGCCTGCTCGGTCACGGGTTCATGACCTGGGCCCAGGAGCACGTCGATCTGTCGTTGTCGTCGGTGTTGACCCTGGCCAACGCCCCGCTGTCGATGGTCGGCGCGTGGATCCTGTTCGGCGAAGCGCTGAAACCGGTGCAGATCGCCGGCGTCCTCGTCGTCATCGTCGCCTTGGCGATGATCGCCCTCGACCAGACGGCGCTGCCCCGTTCGATCCCCGTCGAGGAGGTACCGACGTGAGCGCCGCCCGCGTCTCGTTCGTGACGGGTCCGTTGTCCGCTCCGGCCTGGCGCTTGCTATCGTTGGCGCCCACGCGGACGTGGCTCAGCTGGTAGAGCATCACCTTGCCAAGGTGAGGGTCGCGGGTTCGAATCCCGTCGTCCGCTCCATGTGAGGCGAGGCCTCGTGTCCGCCGGCGTGAAGGGCCGCGGGACCCGGGGACCGATCTCGTGCCGAGCGGGTGAGTACGGTGACGCCTTCGTCGTCTCCCCGATCCGGAAGTTGGTCGCCGTGCTCGTCTCCCGGGCTTTCACCTCCTACACCCTGGTCCCTGACGCTCGTGACCACGTCCGCTACAACGAGTGGCACCAGCTCGATCACCGACCGGAGAACCTGGCACTGCCGGGCGTGCTGGCCGGGGAGCGGTGGGTGCGCACCCCGGCGTGTCAGCGGCTGGGTATCGCCGTCGAGCAGTTCGCCGGGTTCGAGTACTTCACGTCCTACTGGTTCGCCGACGCGGCGACGATCGTCCGCTGGCGGGACCTCGGTGAGCAGACGTTCCAGGCCGGCCGGCGCGACGACGTCAACTACATCCGCCGCCCCTGGGTGGGCTTCCACCGGCCGATCAACGCGCACGTCTCGTCGCGGGCGACGATCTCTCCCGAGGCGCTGCTCCACCGTCCGAACAGGGGCATCTACCTGATTGTCAGCGCGCTCGACGATCCTCGCTCGGCCGCCGCGCACGAGTGGAACCTCCACTTCGAGCAGGACTACGTCGTCGCCCAGCTCGCACGGCCGGGCGTCGCCGGGTGTTGGACGCTGACCGCCGAGTCCGCGTTCAGCGGACCAGCCGCCGCACCCGGCGCGTCCGCGGTGAGTGACGCGGGACCGTCACCGTTGGTCCGCACGGCGATCTTCTTCCTCGACGAGCGACCGGTCGACGTGGCTCGCGACTGGGAGCCGCCGCCGGCGCCCCCAGGAGCGCGCACGCTCGTGTGTGGCCCCTTGGAAGCGATCGAGCCGTGGCGGTGGGACTGGTTCGACGAGGCGTAGTCCGGTCGGCGTCCGGAACGCCGGGAGCTAGGCGGTCCAGACCGCGGGGTCAGGTCCCGCGGGGACGATCCCGGTCGGGTTCAGGTCGCTGATGACCACGTAGTAGTGGGCCTTGATCTGGTCGAAGTCGACGGTCGAGCCGAACTCGGGGATCGCGTACAGGGACTTCGCGTACCGCCACAGGTTGGGCATCTCGGTGAGCTTGTTCCGATTGCACCTGAACAACCCGTGGTACACGGCGTCGAAGCGGACGAGCGTCGTGAACAGGCGCACGTCGGCCTCCGTGAGGCGTTCACCGATCAGGTAGGTGCGCGACGCCAGCCGCTCCTCGAGCCAGTCCATCGCCGCCCACAGCCGCTCGTACGCCTTGTCGTAGGCGTGCTGGGAACCGGCGAACCCGCAGCGGTAGACACCGTTGTTCAGGTCCGTGAACACCCGCTGCATCACCTCGTCCATCTCGGCGCGCACGTCCGCCGGCCACAGGTCGGGTGCACCGGCGCGGTGGTGCTCGCGCCATTCGAAGAACAGGTCGTGGGTGATCCAGGGGAAGTCGTTCGTGACGACCTGACCGCTGGCGACGTCGACGATCGCCGGCACGGTGATCCCCCGTGGGTAGTCCGGATAGCGAGCGAAGTACGCCTGCTGGAGCCGCTCGATGCCGAGCACGGGATCGACCCCGCCCGGGTCGAGGTCGAACGTCCATGATCGCTCGTCGTGCGTCGGACCGGGGAGGCCGACCGAGATCGCGCCCTCCAGCCCGAGGAGGTTGCGCACGATCAGCGAACGGTTCGCCCACGGGCACGCCTTGGCGGCCACCAGGCGGTACCGACCGGCCTCGACCGGCCACGTCGGGACGGCGATCTTCCCGCCGTCGGCCGTGCCGTCGAGCGGATCGGCGGAGATCCCCGGGCGCGCCGTGATCCTGTCGGGGATGTAGTTCAGGTCGCGGACGAACTCCTCGCCGGCTGTCACTGCGCGCACCACGGCAGGCTCCTTTCGCCGTCGCTCGACTCGCTGGTCCCCACCCTACGGCCACCGGCCGCTCCCCCTTCGGGCTCATCGGGTCGACCGCTCCTGGTCGGCTCTCCCGCGAGCCTTTCCGGTGACCGAACGTGTTGTGACCCCCGACCGGCTCGCCGTCGCGTCGGCGACTGCTACGTTGAACGTTTCGCGAGAGGGGGTATACATGGCCGGCTGGAACCTTGCCGACGTGTTCGAAGAGGTGGCCGCAGCGGTCGGTGAGCGACCCTGCCAGATCCAAGGTGATCGGGTCGTCACCTGGGCGTCGTTCGATCGCCGGGCGAACGCGTTCGCCGCCGACCTCTACGACGCGGGCCTCGGGCAGCAGTCGAAGGTCGCCAACTACCTGTACAACTGCCCCGAGTACCTGGAGACGTACGCCGGCGCGTGGAAGGGCGGGTTCGTCCCGCTGAACACGAACTACCGCTACGGTCCCGACGAGCTCACCTACCTGTGGGGCAACGCCGACGCCGAGGCGATCGTGTTCCACGCCGTGTTCACCCCGACCGTCGAGCTCCTCAGGGAACGGATGACCAAGGTCCGGCGATGGTACGTCGTCGCCGACGACACCGGGCCGGGTCCGGACTGGGCGATCGGGTACGAGTCGGTCGTCGGCCCCGGTGCCGATCGTTTCGTCGCGCCCTGGGGACGCAGTGGCGATGACCTCATGCTCCTGTACACGGGCGGGACGACGGGCATCCCCAAGGGCGTCATGTGGCCCCAGAGCGCACTGTGGTCCGTACTCGGTGGCGGCGGGCACCCGTACGCCGGCCTGCCTCCACTCGGCTCGCTCGGCGAGGTCGGGGCACGGGTGCGCTCGATCGAGCCACCGCCGGTCACGGTGGTCGCCTGCCCGCTGATGCACGGGACGGGCCAACTCGTCGCGCTGCAGACCCTGACCCTCGGGGGCGCGGTCGGAACCGTCGCCGGGCGTCGCTTCGACGCTGGGGAGCTGTGGAGGGAAGTGGCCCGCTTGCGGGCGACGACGGTGATCATCGTCGGTCAGGCGTTCGCCGGTCCGATGCTCGAGTGGCTCGACGCCCACCCCGGAGAGGTCGATCTGTCCAGCGTGGCGATGATCGCTTCCTCCGGGGTGATGTGGAGCCACGACAACAAGCAGGGGCTGCTGCGGGCCATGCCCCAAGCCGTCCTCCTCGACGCGCTCGGTTCGTCGGAGGCGGTCGGCCTGGGGGCATCGGTGTCGGTCGCCGGGCAGGCGAGCGAGACGGCCAAGTTCGCGCTGGGGCCGGACTGCGCGGTGTTCACCGAGGACGGCCGGCGCGTCGAACCCGGTTCGGGAGAGCAGGGGATGGTCGCGATGAGCGGGGCGATCCCCCTCGGCTACTACAAGGACGAGGCGAAGACGGCCAAGACGT
>CAZQEJ010000122.1:0-9212 GCA_964592165.1 uncultured Ilumatobacteraceae bacterium
GGGTTGGAGACCGACGGTGGGCACGGACCGGGGGGCGATCGCCTGGTGCGCGTCCTGCGCCGCCACGCGGCGAGCGGTCGCGACGCCAGCGACACCGTCGACGTCTCCGATCTCGCCGTGTACGCGACGCCGGCCGAGCTCGCCGCCTTCGCCGACTTCGAACGGTGGCTCGCCGAGGACGGGTGGTAGGCGCGTCGCGACGCCGCTGGGGGCCGGAGCGATCGGCTCAGTCGGGGAGCACGGCGAGGAAGGCGAGGATCGCCGCGTCGACCGGCTCGGGCATCACCAGGTTGGACGCGTGGGTGCCACCCTCGATCCGCACGAGCGGACCCGCTCCGGACAGCCCGGCGGCGAGTTGCTCCGCCTTGTCCATGGCGATCGCCATGTCGGCAGTGCCGTGGACGACGAGGGCCGCTGCACTGATCTCGCCGAGTCGGTCGGTGATGTCGTCGCGTCCGAACAGGCACGTCGAGGAGTGCTCGAACAGCTTACTCGCCGGCGATCGGCCGCTGTCCCGAGATCCAGGTGAGGGTGCGCTCGGCGACCGTCGCCGCCTGCCCGGCGAGGAAGTGGTCGGCGGACTCGACCGGCTCGATCTCGGCCGGTGCGCCCGCGGCGCGCCACCCGGCGACGATCGCCGCGGTCTGGTCGTAGGCGAAGAACTGGTCGTGGCGGGGAGCGAGGACGAACGTCGGGATCGGCGGAGGGGGTGACGCTGCCGTCACCGGTGGGGCGATCACGACCAGCGCGTCGAGCGGCGCCCCGGCGACCGACAGGGCGACCTGGGCACCGAAGGAGTATCCGGCCACGACGCGAAGGCCGGGCACGTCGCCGAGGGCGTCGAGCGCGGCGAGCAGGTCGAGGCGCTCCCCGATCCCGTCGTCGTGCGCGGCGCGGAAGTCGAAGCGCAACGTCACCAGCCCGGCCTGGGGTGCCCGGTCGAAGAGGGCGGCGACGACCGGGTTGAACCGGTTCCCGCCGTACAGTGGGTGTGGGTGGCAGAGGACCAACGCGCCGCGGATCGTGGCGCCGTCCGGTGGGTCGGCGCGATCGGCGGCGAGGCGGTGTCCGTCGGAGGTGACGAGCTCGAGGTCGTTCACCGGACCGATCGTCGCGCCGTGCCCGCGCCTTGCCAAACCGGGCGGTCGCCGCGGGCGGGACGCGTTCGGGCACCTCGTCGCCGTCGTGCGCGACGATGGGGCGATGCCCGGTCTGGAGATCGTCGTCGGGGACATCACCGCTCAGGACGTCGACGCGATCGTCAACGCGGCGAACACGACGTTGCTCGGTGGGGGAGGCGTCGACGGGGCGATCCACCGCGCCGCGGGCCCCGAGCTCCTCGCCTATTGCCGTACCCTCGGCGGGTGTCCGACCGGGCAGGCGAAGGTCAGTCCCGGGTTCCGCCTGCCGGCGCGCTGGGTGATCCACACGGTCGGGCCGGTGTGGCACGGAGGCACGAACGGCGAAGCCGAGCTCCTCGCCTCCTGCTACCGGGAGTCGTTGCGCCGGGCGGACGAGCTCGGAGCGGTGACCGTCGCCTTCCCGGCGATCTCCACGGGCGTCTACCGCTTCCCCGTCCGTCAGGCGACGCGCATCGCCGTGGACACCGTGCGGACGACCCCGACGACGGTCGGGATCGTCCGCTTCGTCTGCTTCGACGCGTCGATGCGGTCGATCTACGAAGCGACCGTGCCCAGCGATCCCGGCCATGGCCACCCCACCGACCGGTAGCGGAGCCTCGCGAAAACGGTCACTCACTATCCGTTCTTACGGCTACTGGCTATCCGTTTCTGCAGACCAGGATGGACAACATGCCCAAGATCATCAAAGGCACCGCACACCGGAAGCCACCCGCCCCGGTGTCCGATCACGCCGTCATCGACGGCTGTCTCGCGAATCAGATGCCACTCGTGCAGCCGCTCGTCACGCGCCTCGACGAAATGATCCGTGCCGCGATTCCCGACCTGGTGTTCGCGGCCCCGAGGGGCCGACCCTACTACGGGCTGGTCGAGCACGGTTGGATCATCGAGCTGGCGGCGTACCACAAGTCGATGAACATCGTGTTCTTCGGCGGAGCGGACTTCGTCGATCCACCGCCGCTCGGTGACGTCGACAGATCCCGGTACATCAAGATCGAGAACCTTCACGAGGCCGAACAACCCGCCGTCGCAGACTGGATCCGACAGGCCGCCCACACCCTGGGTTGGGCGTGGCCGCCCGAGTGACGCCGCGCTAGAAGTCGGCGATGACCAGCTTTCTCGCTGAGCAGGTACGACTGGAGTCGAGCATCTGACGCAGGACACCCCCAACTTCGACAGACCCCGGGGCAACCTCGGCGCTGCCGTCGCCCAGATCGGTGGGCTGCGGAACCCGGAGCCGGCGGCGGGGCGTCAGCCGCCGAGACGGCGGTAGACGCGTTCGAGTGGGCCGTCGCCGACGAAGCGCTGCCACCAGCTGCCGAGGGCGATGGCGAACACCCAGTACGCCGCGGCCAGCCCGAGCGCGGATCCGAGCCGGGTCGGGGCGACCCAGTGCCACTGGTCGACGACGGCGCGGAACACGAGCACGTGCAGCACGTACAACGACAAGGTCAGTTGGCCGGCACGGCGGAGCACCTCGACGGGTGCGCTGTGTGCGTAGCGGTCGGTCAGCCAGGCGATCGTCGCCACGGCGACGATCGACGAGCCGAGCGTCGTCAGCGTGTACAGCGGGGCGCGGGAGTACGGGTCGGTACGGGCCAGGAGGGCGACCTGCGCGCCGAGCGCCGAGGAGGAGTCCTCGCTGACGATGCGCAGCACCGTGGCCAGTGCGTATCCGCCGCCGAGCATCACCGCGCCGATGCCGACGAGCGGCCAGCGCAGCTCGTCGAGGTGGGGGATCAGGCGGCCGATGGTCATCCCGCAGCAGAAGAAGGCGAGCCAGGGCAGCAGGGGGTGGGTCCCGTTCAGCCAGATGTCGGTGACCAGGTCGCGCACGCTGCGCATGGCGGCAGGCGACGATCCCCAGCGGCCACCGTCGAACACCCAGCTCGGGTATGAGCCGTGGAAGCTGCGCTGCACCGCCCAGGCCTGGACGAGCCAGGCGGCGAGCCCGGCGAGGGTGCCGATCACGACCAACCAGCGGATGCGCAGGGTGAAGAGCGCCGCGGCGATGACGAACAGGGCCCCGTAGTAGAACAGGATCGTCCCCCGCCAGATCCAGTCGAGGACGTAGCCGCCGCCGAGGAGGACCAACCCGCGCCGCACGAGGCGCCAGCGGAACTCGTTGACCAACGTCGGGTCGTCGCCGAGCCGGGCCCGGTTGGTGAGGAGGACCACACCGACGCCGGCGACGGTGACGAACGTCGCCGCGAAGCGGGTGCTGAGCACCCCCTGGCCGGTGTCGAAGACGCGCTCGAGGAACGTCGGCGGGCGACTCGGTGGTCCCTCGATGAACTGCCCGTAGCCGTAGTAGTTGAGGGCGACGACGCCGATCAGGGCGACGGCCCGGACGACGTCGAAGCCGGGCAGGCGGGGGTTGCGCACCCGGCGCATGTGTGCGGCGGGCACAGTGCTCGTCGCCGGCGTCGTCGCCCTCGCTGCGCCGGGCGCCGCAGCGGGCGGGGACGGTCGTCGGTCGCTCATCGCAGCCAGACGACGCGGTCGGGGTGAACCTGGGTGAGTGGCCGTTGGACGTCGACGACCTTGCCGGGACGCGGACAGGGGGCTCCGTCGGGGACGAAGGCGATCGTGGTGTGCATGTGCGGTGGCTCGAGGAGGGCGAGACGGGTGCGGGCGTAGTGCAGGGGGCTGCGCCCGTCGCCCAGCGGGGCGACGCCGTGGACGCTCCCCGCGGCGACGATGACCAGCGAACCGTCCCCCGGCACGGGGGTCAGGCGGTAGCCGGCCGTCGTCCCCGCGTCCACCCGGCGAACGGCGACGACGTCCGCGCCGAGGTGGAGGGCGTCGCGCTCAGCGTGCCACAGCGCGGTGCCCACCCGCAGGGTGAAGCGCCGCCCGGGGTGACGGTTGGTGAGCCGGGCAAAGCTCTCCGGCTGGAGGTGGCTGACGGACACGGCGATCTCGCCCGGCAGGTGGGGCAGCCAGGCGTCGATCTCGGCCCGGCGATCGTCGTCGTCGCCGGCGAGGGGGAGGTGGAGCACGAAGCAGGCGGGCACCCGCCCGGTCGCGCCGAGCTCGGCGAGGAGCCCGGCGAGCTCGTCGGGGTCGACGCCGTGGCGGCGCATCGAGGAGAGGAGCTTGATCGCCACGGGGCCGTCGTGTTCGGCGGCCTGGCGGGCCCCATCGGCGCGGCCGAGGGTCACCGTGACGCCCGCGCCGAGAGCGTCGAGGTGCTCGTCGAGGCAGGGGGTGAGGACGTGTTGGTGGAGCCGGCAGTGCGGATCGACCTCGTCGATCGTGCCCACGGCGACCGTGTCCAGGCCGAGCCCGGCGACGAGATCGACCAGCGCCGGGCGGCCGAACCCGTAGCCGTTGCCCTTGATCACCGGGACGAGGCGCGGCCCGAGAAGGTCGACCCAACGCTCGATGGCGGTCCGCCAGCGAGCGGTCTCGACGGTGAGGACGAGCGCCATCGGCCGGGCAGGCTACCGGTCTCTGTAATTCCGATATTTCCGACCCGATTAGTCGGGTTTGTGGTACGGTTGGCCCGTGCGACGGTTGTTCAGCTTCCCCAACCCCGTCAACGAGACCTCCGCTCGGGTCGTGGCCGGCGGAGCGGTGCTCCAAGCGGTGCTCTTCCTCGGCCTGCGCAGCGGGTGGCTGCTCGTCCCCCTGACCTACGGGTTCCTCGCCCGGGTGCTCAGCGGCCCGACACTCAGCCCTCTCGGGCAGGTGGCGACGCGCCTCGTCACGCCCCACCTGCCGGGATCGCCGCACATCGTCGCCGGTCCGCCGAAGCGTTTCGCCCAGGGGGTCGGCGCGGTGTTCACCCTCGGCGCCTCGGTGGCCTGGCTGACCGGAGCGCACGCCGTCGCTCTCGTCGTGATCGGTGCGCTGACCGTGGCCGCCTCACTGGAGGCGGTCTTCGCCTTGTGCATCGGGTGCAAGCTGTTCGCCGTGTTGATGCGGGTCGGTGTCGTCCCCCAGACGGTCTGCGTCGAGTGCGCGGACCTCAGCCTGCGGGCGACGACGAGCGTCTGACGGCTGCATCGCGGCGGCGCCGCGGCGGCCAGGCGGTGAAGCCGGGGGCGAGCGGCCCGATCCGGCGGTGGCGGATCACCCCCGCCCACACGCCTGCCCCGTAGGCGACGTCGTCGGCGACGTGCAGGGCGACCGCCCGCAGCGGATCGATCGGCGGGCGATCACGCCACCAGTCGAGGCCGGCCGGGACGAGCGCGGCGGCGAGCACGGCGCGCCGTGCCCGGCGGGAGACGACCGCGGCGAGCGCGGCCAACGGCCACCAGGCACGGGTGATCGCCGCCGCCAGCGTGCGGCCGGCGAACAGGTTCCCCCGGCCGGCGAGGCGGAACGCCTCGGTGAGGCGGTGGCGCATCGGCGGCAGCTTGCGCGCCAGAGCGATCGTCGTCGCCAGGGCGATCCCCACCCCGGCGAACGGGTCGACGAGCGCACCGACCCCCCAGGAGAGTGCCGACCATCCCGAGACCCGGGCCGCGCCGAGCGCTCCCGGGTGCCGCTCGTCGAGCGGTGCCGCGGAGGTCCCGTAGCGGTACCGCTGGACCAACCAACGGACGAGCGTCGGGCGCGGCCGGTGCCCGACCGTGGCGGCCGGTTCGTAGCGGCACCCCCATCCCGCGCCGGCGATTCGCCAGACGAGGTCGACGTCTTCGCCGAAGCGCAGCGTCTCGTCGAACCCGCCGACCGCGTCGAAGGCTGCCCGGCGGACGACGAGCGCCGCGGCGGGCACGTAGCTCACCCGGCTCCCGGCGGCGATCCGCGCCGCGCTCGGGCCGAGGTCGAGCGGGGAGCGCCACTGCTCGTAGCGGGCGAGCAGGTCGCCGCAGCGCGAGCGACGCTCCGGCCGTTCGCCGTCGTGCCGGACGGGCACCGCCGTGATCCGGGGGGCGACGAGCCCGACGCGTTCGTCGGTGAGATGGGCCAACGCGGCGCGCAGCCAACCGGGGCTGGGGGTCGTGTCGTCGTCGAGGAAGACGAGGATCTCCGCCGTGGTCGTCGCCGCGCCGGCGTTGCGCGCCGCTCCCGGTCCCTGGTTCACCGCAAGGCGATGAACGGTGGCCCCCGGCACTGCGCCGATCGGTGGATCGGAGCCGTCGTCGACGATCGTCACCGAACCCACTCCCTCGGCGTGCAGGCTGCCGACGAGGGCGGTGAGCGTCGCCACGTCGGTGTCACGGGTCGGGATCACGGCCGCGGCTGCGCTCGCCGGCGGGCCGTCACCGTCGTCGGGCAGGGGGTGGATCGCGCCGGCGGCGAGGAGCCGGCGCGTCAAGCTCTCGTGCCCGGCAGGGAGCCGCCTTCCGTCGGCGAGCGCCCGGGCGACGGCCGCGCCGGCCGGGGAGAGGCGGAACAGGACGAGCGGCGAGCCGCCGAGGACGACCGTACCGCCGTCGACGAGACGGGTCGTTGGGTCGAGGACGAAACGCATCGTCACCCGGCCCAGCGGTCGTAGGCAGCGATCAGGTCGGCGACGAGTTGCTCGAACAGCCGGGCACCGTGTTCCGCGTCGGCCTGGCGGGCGTCGCCGAGCACGCCGCTCGGGCTCAGCGCGGCAACGCCGCGCTCGACCACCTGGGCGACCGGCCCGTCGAAGCCGTGGGCGCCGGCGAGCCGGTCGGCGCGCACCGCGTGGCGGTCGAGAGCCAGGAGCAACGATGTCTCGGTCCGCCCGGCGTGCAGGTCGCCGTCGTCCGGGCGGGGCGACCAGACGAGGACGCGGCGGCCTTCGGCGCTGATCCGTGCGGCAGCGGAACGCAGGGCGGGCGCGTTACCCCCATGGCCGTTGACGAACACGAGCCCGGCCGACCAGTCGGCGGAACGGGCGAGCTCGACGAGGATCCCGCTCAGCAGGTCGTGATCGACGCTGAGCAGGCCGGGAAAACCGGCGTGCTCCCAGCTCGCTCCGAACGGGAGCGGGGGAGCGGCGAGGACGCCTGGGCGGGCCGCGGCGAGGCCCTCGGCGAAGGCCGCGGCGAGACGGGTGTCGGTGTCCACGGGCAGGTGCGGCCCGTGCTGTTCGCAGGACCCGAGGGGGATCGCCAGCACCGGCCGATCGGTCAGGTCATCGCGGGTGAGGTCGCCGAGCTGCCGCGACCGGGGCCGGGGCCGGGGCCGGGGCGGCATCACGGGTCGCCGACGGCGAACAGCCGGCCGTCGCGGGTCCCGAGGTAGATCGCTCCCCGCCAGATCGCCGCCGTCGACTCGATCGTCCCCCCGAGGGTCACGTTCCACGCCTCGACCGGTTCGCTCAGTCCGTCGCCGAGGGCGAACGCGTGGAGCACGCCGCGCGCGTCGCCGATGACCATCGTCGCGTCGACGACGCTCGGCGAGGCGAGGACCGGCCCGGGAATGCGCACGGTCCAGCGCGTCGCCCCCGTGGCGCGGTCGAGGCCGAAGATCACCCCCGGTCGGGTCGGCCAGACCACGGTCTCGCCGACGACCGCCGGAGTCGACCACGTCCCGCTGTCGACGCCGTGATCGACGTTCACCGACCAGACCAGCGGGTCGTCGGGGCGGCGCGGGTCGAGCTTGAGCAGTTGGCCGACCTCGTCGCCGCGCGTCGTGTCCCGGTCGACCTCGACGCCAACGTAGAGGAACCCCTCGTCGTCGGCGACGATCGTCGCGTCGGTGTCGTCGCCGGTCCAGAAGCGGAACGTGCGCACGGGTTCGCCGCTGCCGGTGCGCACGCAGGAGACGTCCCACCCCTGGACGAGCCCCCCGGAGCTGGCGACGTACACGGTGTCGCCGAGGATCATCACCGAGCTCTCCAGGTTCAGCCGCCGGTCGCCGACGGCTGCGGCGAGCTCGTCATCCCACCCGGGGGCGTCCCAGACGAGCTGCGGGTCGGCGGTGACGAGACCGTCGTCGCCGTAGCCGCGGTGCAGGGCGATCAGGTGCAGGCGGCTGTTCTCCCCACCGGCGACGAGGTGATCGCCGACGACGAGGGGTGCCCCGTCCCAGTCGTCGTTCCAGATGCCCCCGGGGACGTCGTGCGCGTCGAGGCTCCACAGCACCGTCGGCTCCGCGCGGTCGATGGCGATCACCCGCAGGAGGTTGTCGCGCGAACCGGTGTAGATCAACGGGTAGCCGTCGGGGTCGACGGTGACCGCTCCCTTGGCCAGGTCACCGGTGACGAGCGGGGGGAGGATGTCCTCACCGGTCAGGGCGTCGACGAAGTGGACCTTCGCGTCGTACGCCCCGAACACGACCCACGTCCGTCCGTCGCGTTCGAACACCGCTGGCTGGCCGGTCCACCCGGTCCCGCACCACTCCCGCGTCTCGCCGTACTCGGTCGACGGGTGGCACATGCGCGTCACGGCCGGGTATCGCCAGAGGATCACCGGGGCGCTCGGCACCGGGCCCTGGCCGTGGTAGGAGCGCGTCGGGTTGCCGCGGAACGTGAGCAGTCCGTTGACGGCTGTTCCCCACGGTTGTCCGACGCCTCCCGGATCGCTGAGCACCGGGGGATGGTGGGCGGCTTCCCGGGAGAGCTCCGCACCGGGCGGGAGGGCGGCGACCGTCTCCAGGGGCGCTGTCCCGGTGGCCACGGTGGTGGCCTCGACCGGTTCGGTGGGTGGGGTGATCGCCGCCGGAGTAGCCGCCCGGGTCGCGATCGGCGCGCCGCCGAGCTCGCCGTGCACCGCCGTCCCAGCGCGCGCCGCGACGCCGATGCCCAGTACCGCGCCGACGGTGGCGACGACCGCCAGGGACGCGGACCGACCGGGCGGTCTCCCGCTCATGGCCCGACCGTACCGGCGCCCACCCGTCGTACGGAGGATGGTCGACACGGGCGCGATGTCTGCCCCGCGGCGCGTGGGGGCGAGGGTCATGTTCGCTACGCTCGTGTAGCGGAGTTGGGGTGGAGGCAACAGGGGCCGGTCCGGTGGCCTGCTTGTGACCGCCGGGAAAGGACACCATGACCGACACGCTCGTCGTCCCGCACGGGATCGACCCTCACGTGTACCACCGGCGCTGGTACATCCTCGGGTCGCTGTGCTTGTCGCTCGTCCTCGTCGTCGCCAGCGTCTCGTCGGTCAACGTGGCGATCCCCACGCTCGCCGAGCAACTCAAGCCGAG
>CAZQEJ010000123.1:0-1943 GCA_964592165.1 uncultured Ilumatobacteraceae bacterium
GCAGCCAGGCTGTACACGAGGAGGTCGATCGACCCCAGTTCGGATTCGATCAGGTCGGCGATCCGCTCCTTCGTCGCATCGGCGAACGCGTCGGCGTTGACCGACCGGGCGTACAGCCCGCGCGCCGCCGCGGCACGGTCGAACGCCGCGTTGTTGTACCACCCGGCCGATCCCGGCTTGTCCACCGCAGGCTCCCGCTCGAAGGACAACCCGATCGTCTTCGCCCCCATGCCGAACGCGGCGACGATCCGCGAGGACAGCCCGTATCCGCCCGACCCGCCGATGACGAGCGCGCTGCGAACGTCGGCGGCGATCGGCGCGGCGCCGCTGACACGGGCGATCTGACGGTCGACGAGCTCGGCACAGCCGAGAGGGTGAGCGGTGAGGCAGATGAAGCCGCGGACCCGTGGAGTGATGATCACCGCACCAGCATGGACGGTTCGCGCCCGGCGGGCACGCTCGAACCGGTCAGCCAGCCGACGACATCTGCCGCGGACCAGTGACCGCTCGTGCCGGCGAGAGCCTGAGCGATGTCGACGATCCCGTCGCCTATCGTCACGATCGGGGGCTCGGACCCTCCGCTGCGCTTCTGCCCGAGGCCGATCGTGGCCACCAACCCGTTGCACAGGCACGCCCGGCCGACCGTGTCCTCGATCGCGCCGCCCTTGGCGACGTACGCGTCGACGGGTTCGGCGGGGCAGCGCCACCCGACCGTGCCGTCGGGCTTGAGGTAGGCGGTGCGCAGCAGGCCGATGTCACACACCCGCTCGCGCCCTTCGTAGACCTCCGGATCGGCGACCGTTCCGGCGAGTTGGGCGACCTTGAACGGATACCCGCTCGGCGAGGCGAGCGGGTCGGTGCGCACGACGAGGTCGCCGGCCAGCGCGGCGCGGATCACCTCCGCACGCAGTTCCGGCGCCATGCCCGACTCGTCGCACACTGCGAACGCCGTCCCGACCTGCACTCCGGCGGCCCCCTGGGCACGTGCCTCGGCCACCTTCTCCGGCGTGTCGTACCCGCCGGCGAGCCAGAACGGGAGGCCAACGGCCGCCAGTTTGGTCAGGTCGACCTCGTCCCGCGGGCCATAGACGGGCTCGCCTCCGGCGTCGAGGACGAGCTTGCCCCGCGGGGGCGCGTTGTGCCCGCCTGCGGTCGGACCCTCGACGACGAACCCGTCCGGTCGCGTCGCGGGGTCCTTGGCGAGGAACGTCGCCAGCGCGTTGGAGGAGATCACCGCGACGAACGCCGGCCGGCGCACCGGGGGGGCATGGCCCTCGACCCGTTCCGATGAGCGAACGACGGTGGCCGGGTCGAAGTGGACCGCGTGATGGCCACCGGGCGCGGCATCAGCGACGGCGATCGTGTAGTCGACGGGTCGTCCGGTGGCGAGGGAGTCCAACAGGCGCGGCACTCCCGCGGGGATCCCCGCTCCCATGAGGACGACGTCGACCCCGGCGAGCATCGCCCCGTAGACGGCGTACGGGGTGGGGACCTGGACCTTCTCCAGGAAGTTGATGCCGACGCGTCCACCGTGGCCCTCCTTGGCGAGCCACACCTCGGCGAAGTTGGCCAGCACGAGGAGCTCGACGAGCGACGCCGGGGAATCGACCCGGGCCATCGGCACGCTGCGGTACCGATCCCCCTCCTGACGACCGTCGGGCAGGTACCAGCGGCTGACGACACGCTCGACGAGAGCCTGATCGGGAAACGCGGCGTAGGCCCGGCGGAGGTTCCCTCCCGGATCACCGTCGGCCAGTGTCCGGGCGTGGACGACGTCGAGTGCAGTGCCGGAGACGACGCCGAGTTGGCCGGCGCGCGACACGGCCCTCGCCAATCGCCATCCCGAGACACCCACCCCCATCCCACCTTGGATCAACAACGGAAGTGAGCGGTCGTCCCGGTCGGTGCGCACCGCAGCAACCTATCTACCTACCAGTAGGTCG
>CAZQEJ010000123.1:2043-9145 GCA_964592165.1 uncultured Ilumatobacteraceae bacterium
TCGTCCTTCGAAGCGAACCAGTACAGGACGGTCTGCTTGCGCACACCGACGGCGACGGCGATCTCGTCCAGGGACACCGCCTCCACGCCACGCCGACCGAAACCGTCCAGCGCCGCGTCGAGGATCTTCTCGCGCGTCGGGCGCTCCGTTGTCGCGACAGCCATCTACCAAATGGTAGACAATGCGCCTGTGATCGCCGAGAAGCTCGCCGGCAAGCGGATCGCCGTCACCGGGGCGACCGGGTTCGTCGGCACCGCGCTCGTCGAGCGCCTGCTCCGCTGCGTGCCGGACTGCTCGCTCGTGCTCCTCGTCCGCCACGGCAAGCGGACCACCGCCGAGGAACGGGTGCGCAAGGAGATCCTGAAGAACGACTGCTTCGATCGTCTGCGCGCCGAACTCGGGGGCAAGAGCGCGTTCGACGAGTTCGCCAGGCGGCGAATCACGACGATCGACGGCGACGTCGGGCGCGACGGGCTCGGACTATCCCCTGCCGACCGGGACGTCCTGCGCGGCTGCGACGTCGTCATCCACTCGGCGGCGACGGTGGCCTTCGACTCGCCCCTCGACTCGGCCGTCGAGGTCAACTTGCTCGGCCCGTCGCGCATCGCCATGCTCCTCGGCGAACTCGGCGTCGCTCCCCATCTCGTCACCGTGTCGACGTGCTACGTCGCGGGCAACCGTCGCGGGCGCGCTCCGGAGGAGCTCGTCTCTGCCGGACCGTTCGACCTCGGCGTCGATTGGCGGCGCGAGGTCGCCGCCGCACGACGCCTGCGCGCCGACCTCGAAGCGCAGAGCCGTACGCCCGGCGAGCTACGCCGCTTCCGCGAGGACGCCCGCCGGGAGCTCGGCGCGGCAGGATCTCCGGCGCTGGCGGCGAAGACGGAGCAACTGCGCGAGCGGTGGGTCCACGACCGCCTCGTCGAACACGGCCGGGCCCGGGCGGCAAGCCTCGGCTGGCCCGACGCGTACGCGTACACCAAGGCCCTCGGCGAGCAGGCCTTGGAGGAGACCAAGGGCGAGGTCCCGGTGTCGATCGTGCGCCCCTCGATCATCGAGTCCGCGCACGCCGAGCCACGCCCCGGGTGGATCCGAGGCTTCCGCATGGCCGAACCGGTGATCCTCTCCTACGCCCGCGGGCTGCTCAAGGAGTTCCCCGGCGTCCCGGAGGGCACCGTCGACGTGATCCCCGTCGACCACGTCGTGGCCGCGATCATCGCCGTCGCCGCGGCCGGGCCGGAGCGCGCCGCGCCGATCACGCAGGTGGCCAGCGGTTCGGTGAACCCGCTGAAGTACTCGACCCTCGTCGACAACGTGCGCGCCTGGTTCACGGAGAACCCGCTGTACGACGCGAAGGGCCAACCGATCGTCGTCCCGGACTGGACGTTCCCCGGCCGCGGCCGGGTCCAGGGCCAGCTGCAGCGAGCCAAGAGGGTGCTCGACCGAGCCGAATCGGCGCTGCACGCCCTTCCCCTGCGGGGCACCCAGGCGGCATGGTCGGCGAAGTTGGAGACGAAGCGGTCGGAGATCGAGCGGGCGCTGGAGTACGTCGAGCTGTACGGGCTGTACACCGAGTGCGAGGCGATCTACTCCGTGGACAACCTCCTCGGCCTGTGGGCCGATCTCGATCCGGCCGACCGGGAGGCGTTCTGGTTCGACCCGCGGGTGATCGATTGGCCGGCGTTCGTCACTGGCACCCACCTGCCTTCGATCGTCCGCCACGGGCGGGTGAAGACGACCCCGGGCACGTCGCGCAGCGAGTCACGAGCCAGCCGGACCCGGCGTCAGGTACTCGCTGCGGAGCGCCACCTGGCCGCCTTCGACCTGGAGAACACGCTGATCGCGTCGAACGTCGTGGCCAGCTACTCGTGGCTCGCGACGCGCCGCCTGGGCTCGTGGGACAAGGCCCGCTACGTGGTCCGCACGCTGCGCGAAGCACCGAGCCTGCTCGCCTTGGACCGGCGCGACCGCAGCGACTTCCTCCGCTTCTACTACCGCCGCTACGAGGACGCCCCCACCGCCCAGATCGCCGAGGACGCCCAGGACATGTTCTCCGAACTGATCCTGACGAAGAGCTTCCCCGCGGCGATCCGCCGAGTGCGTGAGCACCGCGCCGCGGGTCATCGCACGGTGCTGATCACCGGCGCGCTCGATTTCGTCGTCGAGCCGCTGCGCCCCCTGTTCGACGAGATCATCGCCGCGCAGATGACCGTCGGGAGCACCGGGCGTTACACCGGGGAGATGAGCAGTGTCCCCCCGACCGGGGAGACCCGCGCCCAACTCCTCGCCGACTACTGCGCGGCGGAGGGCCTCGAGTTGTCCGAGAGCGTCGCCTACGCCGATTCCACGTCGGACCTGCCGATGCTCGAAGCGGTCGGGTTCCCCGTCGCGGTCAACCCGGAGACCCGCCTGGCGGCGATCGCCCGCAAACGCGGCTGGCTGGTGGAGAACTGGTCGAAGGCTGCGGGCAGCCCACACCCGTTGCTCCCCGTCGCGGCGACGCGGGCCGACGCCAAGCCCGGCTACCGGGGAGCGGAGCGGCGATGAAAGCGTTGCAGATCGACCGCAACATCGCCCGCTTCGCCGCGGCACGCTTGGCCGGGGCGGTGCAGCCGGGCACCGGCGCGAGGTACGGCCCGCTGAAGCTCGTCGACATCGACGAACCCGGCCTGCCGGCCCCGGGGTGGGAGACGATCCGCCCCCGCCTGTCGGGGATCTGCGGATCCGACCTGGCGACGATCGACGGCGTCGCCAGCCGCTACTTCGAGCCGATCGTCAGCTTCCCCTTCGTCCCCGGGCACGAGGTCGTCGCCGACGCGGCGAACCCGGACGGAACGAGCCGGCGCGTCGTGCTCGAACCTGTCCTCGGGTGCGTCACGCGGGGGATCGACCCCCCGTGCCCGTCGTGCGCGGCAGGCGATCTGGGCAACTGCCAACGCCTCGCCTTCGGCCAGCTCGAACCCGGGCTGCAGACCGGGTTCTGCTGTGACACCGGTGGAGGCTGGGGGACGCGCATGGTCGCCCACGCGTCGCAGCTGCACGACGTCCCCGCGGCGATGAGCGACGAGGCCGCGGTGCTGATCGAACCGACGGCGTGCGCGGTGCACGCCGCACTGCGTGCCGAGCCGGCCGACGAGTCGACGATCGTCGTCATCGGCGCGGGCACACTCGGGCTGCTGACCATCGCCGCCCTGCGCCGCTTCGCCCCGGGGGCACGGATCATCGCCGCGGCCCGGTACCGCGAGCAGGTCCGCCTGGCCCGCGTCCTCGGCGCCGACCAGACCGCGTCCGGCGAGGAGCTCCCGCGCCTGGTCCGCTCGCTGACCGGGTCGATGGCCTACGGCAACCAGCTCACCGGGGGGTGCGACACCGTCGTCGACTGTGTCGGCACCGACGCCTCGATCGCCCAGGCGCTGGCGATCGTCCGGCCGCGCGGTCGCGTCGTCCTCGTCGGGATGCCGGCCAAGGTGCGCGTCGAGCTGACCACGCTCTGGCACCGGGAGACGGCGCTCGTCGGGGCCTACACCTACGGCACCGAGACACTCCCCGACGGCTCCCACCGGCGCACGTTCGAGTTGGCCACCGAACTCGTCGCCGAGGCCCGCCTGGAGCGCTTGCTGTCGGCCACCTACCCGCTCGCCGCCTCCCGTGAGGCGATCGAGCACGCCGCCGCCGCGGGCCGCCGCGGGGGGGTCAAGATCGCCTTCGACCTGCGTGGGGAGAAGCACCGATGATGCGGAGGATCCGCTGATGCCCCGTCCTGGGTTCGTCCTCGACGTCGATCGCTCGACCCCGCCGACGCTGTTCTGGCGCGGCGAACGGTTCAGCCTGGAGAAGCTGCCCGCGGAGCGGAGCCGGATCATCTACCCTCCCGAACCGCTGCCGGGGATCGACGACCTCGACGGGGCGATCCGCGACGCGCTGCTCCACCCGCACGGCAGCGACCCGCTGCCCGCGCTGCTCCGTCCGGGGATGAAGCTGACGATCGCCTTCGACGACGCCAGCTTGTCCCTGCCCAAGATGCGCCGCCCGGACACCCGCCAGCGGATCATCGAGGCGGTCCTCGACCTCGCTGCCGCGGCGGGTGTCGACGACGTCCACCTGATCGCCGCGCTGGGCCTCCACCGGCGGATGCACGAGCACGAACTGCGCCACGTCCTCGGCGACCGGGTGTTCGACGCGTTCGAGCCGCGCGGCCAGCTGTACCAGCACGACGCGGAGGACCCCGACGGGTTGACCGTGATCGGGACGACCGATCACGGGGAGGTCGTGGAGATCAACAAGCGGGCCGCGGACAGCGACCTGATCGTCTACGCCAACGTCAACCAGGCAGCGATGGACGGCGGGTGGAAGTCGGTGATCACCGGGCTGGCCAGCTACCGCTGCCTGAGCTTCCACCACAACGGGCACACCCTGCAGAACACCCGCTCGTTGATGGACCGCCACCACTCCGCGCTGCACCACTCGATCTGGCGGATGGGCAAGGTCCTCGAGCGCAACGGTCCGCCGATCTTCACCGTGGAGACGACGCTCAACGCGGACACGTTCCCCGACGCGTTCGGCTTCCTCGCCAAGCGGGAATGGGAGTGGGGTGTCAAGGACCGGGCGATGTACCTGGCGACGGCCAAGGCGCTGGACCGCACGCCGTACAAGGTGTCCCGGCGGATCTTCCACGGGATCGAGGCGCCCTACCGCACCACCAGCGTGCAGGCCGGCGCGACCGACGCGGTCCACGAGCTGACGTCGGCCAACGTCTACGCCCAGCAGCTCGTCGAGGTCGAGGGGCAGACCGACATCCTCACTCTCGGGATCCCGTTCATCTGCCCGTACAACCCGGACTCGATCATGAACCCGATCCTGGTGATGTGCATGGGGCTCGGCTACCTGTTCAACATGTACCGGGGCAAGCCGCTCGTGCGTGAAGGCGGGGTGATCATCATGACCCACCCGACGTACCGCGAGTTCCACCCGGTCCACCACCCGAGCTACATCGACTTCTTCGACCAGGTGCTCGCCGACACGACCGACCCGGTGGAGATGGGCAAGCGCTGGGAGCAGCAGTACGCGCAAGACGAGTGGTACCGCCATCTGTACCGGACGAGCTACGCCTACCACGGGGTACACCCGTTCTACGCCTGGTACTGGGGGGCCCACGGCCAGCAGCACGCGGGGCGGGTGATCATCGTCGGCGGCGACCCGCCGACGGTGCGCCGGCTCGGCTTCACCCCCGCCTCGACGATGGACGATGCGTTCGAGATCGCCTCCGACGTCGTCGGCCGCTCCCCGACGATCACCCACCTGCACGTCCCCGCCGTGCTCGTCGCGGACGTGAAGTAGATGGCTACCCGGCGCGGCACCGCCGTCCCGCTGGCGACCCGGCGGACCGCGGGGCGGGCGGTGCGCTCGGCCGGGCGCACCGCCCGCCGGGCCCGCACCGTGATCGCCCGCGCCGGGTTCCCCTATCGCGCCCCGAGCGTGCCGGCCGGAGTGACCGTCCCACCCAAGCCGTCGAAGCTCGGCCCCGACTTCGAGACGGAGTGGGCCCGCCGCTACCCGAGCCGGCTGGCGCGGGCGCTGATCGTCGAAGGCCCGATGCGAGCGTTGGTCCACGCCCTGGCCGATCCGACCGTGGAGGGCCTCGACCGCCTCACCGATCTGACCCGCCCAGGCGGCCCAGCGCCCGCGGTGATCTTCACCCCGAACCACCACTCCCACCTCGACACGCCGCTGTCGGTGACGGTGATCCCCGAGCCGTGGCGCCACCGGTTGATGGTCGCCGGGGCGGCGGACTACTTCTTCACCAACCGGGTCACCGGCACGCTCGCCGCGCTGACGATGAACGTGCTGCCGATCGACCGGGAATCGACGAGCCGCAAGTCGAGCGACCAGCTGCGCGGGCTCATCCTCCGGGGCTGGAGCCTGGTGATCTACCCCGAGGGTGGGCGCTCCCCCGACGGCTGGGGCCAGGACTTCAAGGCCGGCGCGGCATACCTGTCGTCGCGCACCGGTGCGCCGGTCGTACCGATGTTCATCGAAGGGTCAGGAGCGATCTACGGCAAGGGGATGAAGCGCCCCCGGCCCGGCCGGACGCGAGTCATCTTCGGGCGGCCCCTGTGGCCGGTGGACGGCGAGTCGACGAAGCGCTTCGGGGAGCGGATCGCCACTGCCGTGCGCGAGCTCGGCGACGAATCGCTGAGCGACTGGTTCTCTGCCCGGCGGCGCGCCGCGGCAGGTGCGACGCCATCGTTGACCGGCCCGGAACACAACGGATGGCGACGCGCCTGGGCGCTGGCCGAGCATCGCCGGCGAGGAATGGCCGGTGTTCGCCGGCGGCAGAAGCGCCGCTGGCCCGATCTCGGCTGAGCGCGTTCGGCGCCCGCCGCGTCAGGCGAGAAGGGCTTCGAGGGCAGCGAGGCGCCGCTCGAGGTCGTCGACCCGGTCGCGCAGGGCGGCGATCTCCCCGCCGACCGCTGACCCCGCTGAGCGGCGCGATGCCCCGCCCACCGGCTCGTCGGTCAGCGGTTCCTCCTCGGCGACGAGCTGCTGCCAACGGCTCTGGCCCTGCCCCGCGCGGCGCTCCAGGCGCCGGACGAGTGGTTCGTCGCCGGCGCTCAACGCGTGGAGGACACGCTCCACGTGCTCGACCGAATCGAACGAGCTCAGCCGCTCGCTGCGCGTCCGCAGCTCTGCCGCAGTCTGCGGGCCGCGCAGCACCAGCACAGTGAGCAGGGCGAGCTGCTCGGCTTCCAACCCGAGCTTCTCGTCGAGCACCTGACGGTACTTGGTCACCCCCCGGCCGTGCGTGGGGTGGACGAACCGAAGCAGTCCGAGCGATTTCAGCTCGGCGAGGGTCGCCTCGACCTCGGCCTCGGTCAGCGCCATCACCGGCTCCCGGCTCGTTGCCTGGTTGCAGGCGAGCACGGTCGCATTGAGCGACAGCGGGTACTGATCCGGTGTCGTGCGCTGCTTCTCGGCAAGCGCACCGAGCACCCTGCCGGCGATCGAACTGAGCATCGGATCAGCCCGGTGCGGGGACCTTGATCTTGTCCCCCGGATACAGGGGATGGTTGATCCCGTCGCTCCAGCCGTTGATCTTGGCCAGCGC
>CAZQEJ010000124.1:0-9113 GCA_964592165.1 uncultured Ilumatobacteraceae bacterium
GCCCTTGGGGAACGAGCGGTCGTAGCCCACGACGGGCGCGACCGCTTGTCCCACTTCGAACCGAACCTGAACCGCCCCACCCGTCAGCCCCGCGGGTGGCCTGGGTCTCTCACCATGACGTTCGACGAGCCGCCCACGACGGGCGGGGAGGCCGATGGGATTGGTGCGACGGAGCAGGATGCTGGGGGCGGCGTGCGCCGCGATCGCGATCGGGTTCTCAGGGGTCGTCGGTGGGGCGATCTCCGCGCCTTCGGCGAGCGCCGCGGGACAGGTCCTCTATGGCGATGCGGACTGGTTGACAGCCGTCAACTTCTACCGCACGGAGTCGGGGTTGCCGCCCGTGACCGTCGATGACTCCCGCGCCGCGGGGACCCTCGCCCACGCTCGCTACATGCTCGCCACCCAGACCCTGACCCACGACGAGATCGACGGCAGCCCGCACTGGACAGCGGAGGGCGACTGGGCGGGGAACCACTCCAACGTCGCCCTGTCCGGGGGGTCGACGCCGGACCGGGACTTCGTCGAGTTGTTCATGACCGCGCCGTACCACGCCCTGGGCATCCTCCGCCCCGGTGTGCGGACGATGGCCTACAGCCGCGCCGACGACGCATCCCGGCCGACGTACAGGTCCGCCGCGGTGCTCGACATCCTCTCCGGGTACGACTACTCGCGGGTATCGGTGCCGATCACGTTCCCCGGCAACGGCTCGACCGTCGCTCTCGACCGGTTCAAGGCCGAGTCCCCCGACCCGCGGGACTCCTGCGGGTGGAAGGGGCAGACCGTCGGCCTGCCCCTGCTCGTGATGTTCCCGGAGAGCGCCGCCGGGGTGTCCGCCGTGCTCAGCGGCCCGAGCGGCCCGATCCAGACCTGCGTGCTCTCCGCGGCGAACACCACGGGGACCGAACGTGCCCTGCTCGCGGGGGACAACGCGGTCATCGTCATGCCGCGACAGCCGCTGCCGACGGGCACCTTCACGGCCACGGTGACGACCAGCGCGCGCACGGTCACCTGGACCTTCGGGATCGATCCATCGCTGCGCAACGCCCCGCCGCCGACGCTGCCCGACACGGTGCCGACCGCGGCCAGCTCGCGTTTCGACCCGCTCACCCCGGTCCGCCTCGCCGACAGCCGCCTCGGCCAGGGGATCGCCGGCACGCTCGCCCCGGGTTCGTTCGTCCGCCTCCAGGTGACCGGCAACGGGGGGGTGCCCGCAGGAGCGACCGCGGTGGCCGTCAACGTCACCGCGGTGAACGCTCAAGGGCCCGGGTACCTCACGGTGTACCCGTGCACGCCGTCGGTGCCGGAGGTGTCCACGGTCAACTACGACACGGCCCAGGTCGTGCCGAACGCGGCGGTCATCCCCCTCGACTCGTCGGGCGGATTGTGCGTCTACTCCCCGGCGCGAGTCGACGTCATCGTCGACGCGTTCGGTGTGCTCACCCCCAACGGCTCGTCGGGATACCGGCCGCTGGCTCCCGCGCGCCTGGCCGACACGCGCACCGACGGCACGGGTCGTGTGCGCCGCGGTGAGACGCGCCACGTCGTCGTCCGCGGCCGGGGAGGGATCAGTGCTGGTGCCGCGGCGGTCGTGCTCAACGTGACCGCGGTCGGGCCCGGAGGCTCCGGCTACGTCACCGCCGATCCCTGCGCCCCCACGCCGCCCACGGTCTCCAACCTCAACTTGTCGCTCGGCGACGATCGGCCGAACCTGGTCATCGTCCCCGTCTCGGCGACCGGCGAGATCTGCTTGACGGTCGCCGAGACGGATACGGACCTGATCGTCGACGTCGCCGGTGAACTGACCACGTCGGCGACGACGCGCTACACCCCACTCGCCCCGATCCGGCTCGTCGACACCCGCTCCGGCGATGCGCGGCTCAACGCGGGGACGGCCGGGGCGCGGCTCGCCGCGAAGGGTGGACTCCCGGTGCGTGCCGCCGGTGTACGCGGCGCGCCGAGCGCAGCGGCGGCGATGGTCAACGTGACCGTGACCCAGACGGCGGGCGACGGCTACCTCACCGTGTACCCGTGCGGCACCGCGGTCCCAGAGACCTCCTCGCTCAACTACCGGGGTGGTCAGACGACGGCGAACGCGGCGGTCGCCCTCCTCGGATCGGGCCAGTTGTGCACGTGGAGCTTCGACGGCACGCACGTCATCGTCGATCTCGTCGGCGTCTGGAGCTAGCCACGGGACCTGGCGTGACGCGTGCACGCCGACACTCAAGAAGACCACCAACCGCGGCGATCTGAGCGCCAATAGGGACGATAGGCTGGCGCATCGGCTGCGCCGGCGGAACCGGGGCCGGCCGGCAGGAGATCGACCGGCAGATGATCCACTTCGCCGAGACCTACGACCTGCTGCGCTCCAACGTCGAGCGCGTCGTGCGCGGCAAGCCCGAGGCGGTCCGCCTCGCGCTGTGCTGCCTGCTCACCGAAGGCCACGTGTTGGTCGAGGACGTCCCCGGCACGGGCAAGACATCGCTCGCCCGGGCCATCGCCGGGGCGACCGCCGGTCTTTGGCGGAGGATCCAGTTCACCCCCGACCTGCTTCCCAGCGACATCACCGGGGTGATGGTCTTCGACCCGGCGACGACCCGCTTCTCCTTCCGCGAAGGGCCGGTGTTCGCCAACGTCGTGATCGGTGATGAGATCAACCGGGCCTCGCCGAAGACGCAGTCGGCGTTGCTCGAAGTGATGGAGGAGCGCCAGGTCACCGCCGACGGCGTCACCCGTCGTGTGCCTCGGCCGTTCTTCGTCATCGCCACTCAGAACCCGCACGACTTCCACGGCACGTTCCCGCTGCCCGACGTGCAACTCGACCGGTTCGCGATGCGCATCTCCCTCGGCTACGCCGACCCGGCGACCGAAGAGGGGATCCTCCGTGACGACGTCGTCCGCCGAACCACTCCCGAACCGCCGCCGGCGATCTCCCTCACCGACGTGGAGGTGATGATCAGCGAGGTCGACGCGATCCATGTCGCCCCCGCGGTGGGCGGATACATCGTCGCTCTCGGCCAGGCGATCCGTTCTCATCCCGACGTCCGCCTCGGCGTGTCCACCCGCGGGCTGCTCTCCCTGCAGCGGATCGCCAAGGCCTACGCGGCGACCGCCGGGCGGGCCTACGTCACCCCCGAAGACGTCAAGGAGCTCCTCCCGCCCGTCGCGGCCCACCGGGTCTCGCTCACCGCCGAGGCGGCGATGCGCGGTGTCGAGGTGAACACCGTGTTGGACGACGCCCTCGACGCGGTCGAGGTCCCCCGGCACCGCAGCGACGGGGAGAGATGAGGCTCACCCGCACCGGGATGTGGGTGGTTGCTGCCTCGCTCGTGCTCGTCGCCGCCGGCGTGCGCTGGCGGTACGCCGAAGTGGTCGTGCTCGGAGCGCTCGGAGTGCTCATCGTGGCCACCGCATGGCTCACGGTGCGCCCGCCCCGCGGGCTCGAGGTCGTCTCCCGGACGCTACCCAAGCGGGTCCCGCGCGGATCGACCATCTCGTGCCGGCTGCGCGTGAACAACTCCGGCCGCCGCATGCTGCCCCCGGTCGTTCTCACCGACCGGTTCTGCGGCTCGACGGCGGAGGTCGTCGTCTCCGGGCTCGGTGGGGGACAGCGGCGTGCATTCGACTACGGCCTTGCCGCGCCGCGCCGCGGTGTGCACACGGTCGGTCCGCTTCACCTCCGCCGTGGCGACCTGCTCGGGCTGGTCTCCTCCGAGCGCCCGCTCGGGGTGCTCGGTGAAGTGACCGTCCACCCCGTCGTGTTCAGCCTCGACACTTCTCGCGGCGTCGACCACCTCTCCGAGATCGAGAGCATCGTCAGGCGCACCTCACCCGATCCGATGGCGGGGTTCCAGTCCCTGCGCGACTACCAGCGCGGCGACGACACGCGCACGATCCATTGGCCGAGCAGCGCGCGCCTCGGGCACCTGATCGTGCGTGAGCAGATCGACGCTCACCGCCCGCGCTTGATCGTGATCGTGGACACCTCCGCTGGCACCTACGGCGAGGGATCCTTCGAGGACGCCGTGGACGTCGCCGCCTCGTTGTGTGCGCACGCTCTGGTCGGGGGGTTGGAGGTCGCGCTGCGCACGAACGATCCGGCGATGTCCGGATCGGCAGCCCCCCTCGCCGGCCAGGAGGAGATGCTCGACCTCCTCGCTCGTGTCGAACCGGGAGCCACCGAGCGGCTGGACTACGCGGTCCTCGTCGGGACCGGCACGGCGAACGCCGAGGTGCTCATCATCAGTGGGGGCACGGGCGAGCTCCCCGGCCGGCTGCCACTCGTCGAGTCGATCGGGGTCATCCGGGTCGGTTCTGCTGCGGCGGCACCGCGGCCCGGGGTGATCAGCGTCGTCGACGCGCGGGAGTTCCGCCGAGCGTGGATCGAGTCGACGCGGTGAGCATCGCGCTCGGCCCCCCTGCACCGCCCCCGCGGCTCGCCGCGATCGTCGCCAGCGGTGTGCTCTGCGCTCTCAGCGCGATGCTCGTGGTCCGTGTCTTCCACCGGCCGGTTGTCGCCTGGGTCGTGCTCGCCGCCGCCGCCCACGTGGCCATCGCGATGGTCGGGCGATGGTCGTGGCGAGCCCGGGTCCCCGCCCACGCGGCAGCCACCCTCGGCGCAGTCCTCGTCGTCGGGTGGCTGGCCGGCGGGCGGTTTCCCTCCGGCGTCGCCGCGGGCATGTGGCGTGGATGGAGCTACTCGATCTCCACCGACTGGCCGAGCCCGTTGCGCGCCGAACCGCTCGTGTTCGTTGCGTTGGTCATCTCTCTCGCGGCCACAGCGAGCACGGAGGTCGCTCGTTCACCCCGCTGGCGGGCGCTGCTCCTACTCCCCGCGCTCGTGCTCGGACTGGTGCTCACAGCGCTCGCCGCCGAGGCCGGCCCTCCCCCCGCGGCACTCGTCGGAGCATGGGTGCTGGTCGCCGCGGCCGGTCTCGCGCTGGCCGGGCAGGAGGTGACCCGCCCGACAGGTCGCGCCCAACTGCGCAGCGGCGCCCCTGCGCTCGTCGCCCTGGCCGTCCTCGCCGCGGCAGGGTCGGCGGTCGTCGCCCTCGCCCCGGGCACCGCGCGGGTCGACCCGCGGCGGGCCGTGCTCAACCCACTGGTGCGCTCGGACGAGATCAACCCGCTGACCCAAGTCGTCGCCGAGCGGGCCCTCGTTCCCGTCGAGGATCGCTTCCACGTCGGTGGGGAAGTGGCCGCTGGCCGGTGGCGGACCGGTGTCGTCGACACCTACGACGGGATCTCCTGGGGGAGCGACCTCGCCGTGCGCCCGATCAGTCCGGCGCAGATCGCTGCCGCCCCGGGCCGCCCGGTCGAGCATCAGTGGATCGTCGCCCGGGGCTCCGCACTACGCCGGGTGCCGCTGGCCGGGATCCCGTTGTCCACCGATCGTGCTGTCGGCAGCGATCCCGATCGCAGCGTGCTCGTCCTCGATCAGCCCGTCGCCGCCGGCGATGCCGTGTCCGTAGCGGTCGCTGCTCCGTGGACGCCGGACGAGGTACCGGACGACGCGACCAGCCGGCCTCAGCACGACGAGCAATCGGCTGCCCTGGCGCCGCTGGCGGCGAAGCTCGCCGGCGGCACGCCGGCCCCCCTGATCGAGCGCCTGCGGCGGGTGGAGGCGGCATTCCGGACGGAGTTCGTCCTCGATCCCGACGCGCCGGCCGGGCTGAACGTCGGGCTGCTCTCGTTCGCCGTGGGCAACGCCGGGCGAGCCACCGAGGAGCAGTACGTCGCCGCGTTCGCCCTGATCGCCCGCACCCTCGGTGCCTCCAGCCGGATCGCCATCGGTTACCGCGTCGACAGTGGTGGTCGCGCCGGGGTCGACGTCACCTCCTCCGAGGCGAGCGCCTGGCCAGAGGTCTGGTTCGACGGCCCCGGATGGGTCGCCTTCGATCCGGTGCCGAAGGCGAGGGGGGGACTTCCCGCGGCGACGGCGGCGACCGTCGGGGTGGCCCCCGCGGCGATCCCGCCACAGGCGGCGACCGAGTCGCCCGAACGTGGCGCCGATCTCTCGACGGTGCCGGCTCCGGTCCTCCGGGAGCGATCGTGGGTGATCAGCGCGGTGATCGCCGTTGTTGGCGGTGCGGCCGCAGTGAGCGTCGCCGGGGGGACGGCGGTGGTCACCGTGCTCGCCGTCAAGCGCCGCCGGCGCCGGCGGCGGTTGGCCGCGGGTGAACCGTACGAACAGGTTCTCGGCGTGTGGGCGGAGGCGACCGACCACCTCCTCGACCTCGGTGCCCGTGTCCATCCGTCGGACACGAACGGGGAGATCGTCGCCGCCGCACTCGGTGTCCTCGAACCGGACGCCGTGGTTCCGCTGCGCGCCCTGGCGACGCTGGCCAACTCGGCGGCGCATGGTGCCCACCCCCCGGACCCGGTGGTCGCGGCCCATGCGGTTCGCTTGCTCGGCCGGCTGGAACAGCTCTGCGCCGAGGGTCGGGGACCGGTGCGCCGCCTGCGCATCGGGTGTTCGATCCGCTCGTTGCGCCCCGCCCCCCGGACGTTCGGCTGACACGCGTCGGAGTGGTGGCTGGGCCACTGCGACCAGCGCGGCCCGGACCGGCCGGGCCGATCGCCCGCGTCGCTCGCTACGCGGCGGTGACGTGGACGAGGATCGATCCGGCGGCCGGCGGACCGAAGCCGTCGTAGATCCCGTAGGTGATGCGCACGTCACCGGGTGGCACGTCGGCGGGGACGACGACCTGGACGCGCAGTCCGGGAAGGAACCACACGGTCAGCCGGGGGTCGCTCGTCGCGGTCACGTCGGAGACGATCGTGTCGCCGTCGGGGTCCCCGTTGCCGATCCCCGGGTAGATGTCGGTCGTCGCCGCGCTCCCGGCGGCGACCGTCATCTCCAGGGCGACCGACCGGGGTGGGCGGTTGACGATGAGGGAGACGGTGGCCGGGTCGCTCAGGGCCCCGGACTCGTCGGCGACCCGGTAGGTGAACGTCGCTCGTCCGTGCGCTCCGGATGGGGCCGTGGCGAGCACGGACCTGCCGTCAGCCGCGACGGACAGGCGAACGGACGCGTCGCCCACCGCGGCGCTCGCGGCCGGGAGAACGATGCTCAAGCCGGCGGTCGTCCCCACAGGATCACCGTCGTTGGCCAGCACGTCGAGCGCCGTCGTCGCCGCCGGCGGGATCTGGAAGCTGTCCGGGCGGGCGACGGCGGTCGCACGCGGGGGTGCGGCGACGGCGATCGTGACCACACCCGAGGCGCTCACGCCGCACGTGTTGGTCACGGTGTAGGGGAAGCTCGCGGTGCCGGAGAACCCCGGTGCGGGGGTGAACACGACGACGCCCGGTTGTGTCGTGGTGTTCACCGTGCCACCGCTGACCTGCCCGACGCTCAGCGTGCCGTTTCCCGAGGCGTCGAGGAGGGTCAACGCCAGCGGCGTGCCCGACGGGGTGCCATGGCCCGGCCGGTCCGGCGCCGACGGGGGAGGCGCGGTACATCCGCTGACGACCACGGTGACGGTGGCCGGGGCGCTCGACGCGCCGGAGGGATCGACCGCGACGTAGGTGAACGTCGCCGTCCCGACGAACCCCGCGGCGGGGACGAAGCGGATCACCTGGCCGCCGGCGAGGACCGTCGCGCTGCCCTGCCCCAGCGCAGGCGGCGCGGCGACGACGGCGACCAACGGATCGCCGTCGGGATCTCGATCGTTGGTCAGCACGTCGATGTCGATCGGGGTCGAGGTAGCCGTCGAGCCGGTGTCGTCGGCAGCGACCGGGGCGCCGTTGGGCCGGGCGACGATCGTCACGACCAGCGTCCCGCTCGCCCGGCGCCCCGCACGGTCGACGATCGTGTAGCCGATCGTCGACCGCCCCTCGGCTCCGGCCCGGGATCGCACCAGGATCTGCCGGCTCCCGTCCGTGACCGGCGTCCCGGCGAGCAATGCTCCCCCGCTGAGCACCTGCGGCTCGCCGGAGAGACGGAGTTCGTCGTTGCGCCCACCGGGGTCGACGTCGTTGGCCACGACATCGACGCGACCCTCTTCCCCGGCGGTCAGGCGCATCGTGTCCCCTGTCGTCACCGGGCCGCTGACCGGCGCGGCGGCGACGATGTGCACCGTGACCTGCGCCGAGGCCCGGCTCCCGGAGCCGTCGCGGATCGTGTAGCGGAAGCTCAGCTCCCCGGCGCGGTCCGGGGTGCGCAGCACGACGGAGCGCCCGTCGGCGGCGATCGACACCCCGTTCGTCGCCGGATCGACGCCGACGACGCGCAGCTCCTGGTGCGGGCCGTCGGGATCGCGGTCGTTGGCCAGTACCGGCAGCGACGTCGTCGTTCCGGCGGTGCGGGTGAAGGTGTCGTCGGTGGCGATCGGGGAGAGGTTCGTCGCCACGGGTGGTTGGACCGTGACCCGTACCGCCGCGCTCGCCGAGTCACCGTGCTCGTTGACGATCGTGTAGTCGAACAGGATCGTGCCCGCCGGGGTCCCGCTGGGGACGGTGAGCAGGAGCTTGCCGTCGGCCTGGACGACGCACGTGGCCGGGGTGCACACCCCGACGCGGGTGATGCTCAGCACGTCGCCGTTCGGGTCGCTGTCGTTGGCCAGCACGTCGACCACCTGGGCCTGGCCGGGGACGGCGGTGACGACGTCGACCCGCGCCGTCGGACCGTCGGTGACGCGCGTCCCGGTGACGGTCATGGTGATCGTCGAGCTCGCCGAGCCGCCACGCCCGTCGGACACGGTGTAGGCGATCGTCACCGTCCCCCGCCATCCGGCGGTGGGGGTGAAGCGCAGGCGTTGCGGATCGATCAGGGTCACCTGCCCGCCGGGGCCGAGCGGGCGGGCATCGACGATCGCCAGAGGGTCGCCGTCCGGGTCGATGTCGTTGGCTGCGGGGCGGATGTCGATCGGCCCGCTCCCCGCCGTCGCCACGTCGGGAACGGCGACGGGTGCCCCGTTGGCCTGGTCCGCAGGGACGACGACGACGAGCACGGTCGCCTGGGCCCGTGCCCCGGCCGGATCGCTGACCGTGTAGCGCAGCGTCACCGTCGGGGGGGCGTCCGATGCGGCCTCGAAGCGGATCGCCGAGCCGTCGATCGTCGCCTTGCCCCCCGGACCGAGGACCGACACCTCGTCGATCGCGAGGACGTCGCCGTC
>CAZQEJ010000125.1:0-2084 GCA_964592165.1 uncultured Ilumatobacteraceae bacterium
ATCGAAGTCCTCCCGGACCGGATCGGGCACCGGCCCACCCCGAGGGTAGCCACGATGCTTGCCGGCGACCACAGCCACGGGCTGCCCCGGACGCCCGTCACACCGGCCGCGGGCAACAGGGGCCCGACATGGTCCCCGGAAATGCAGCGCGCTTCTCGCCGGTCCCGTCGCGCCGCCGCCGCGGTCGCCGTCGTCGCCTCGATCGCCTCGGTCGTCGGCGTTCCCCCGCATCGCCTCGCCACGGCCAAGCCAGTCGCGGCCGCGGATCGGTCGATGGGCTACGAGTGGCGGCCGGTGCGCATCGGCGGCGGGGGGAACATCAGCGGGATCGACGCCGCCGACGACGGCACGCTCGTCGCCCGCAGCGATGTCTACGGCGCCTACCTCCTCGAGCCCAGGGCGACGATGTGGCGTCAGTTGGTCACCACGGCGTCGATGCCTCCCCAATGGCGGTTGCCTAAGATGGGCAAGGGCGTGCAGGAGGTGGCGATCGCCCCGTCCGACTCGAGGCGGATCTACCTGATGTGGGCCGGGCACCTGTTCGCCAGCCGCGACGGCGGGGTGAGCTTCACCCAGACCGCGTTCGCCCCGGCGAGCTGGGACGCGAACGGTCCATTCGGCCGGGGCTTGGGGGACAAGATGGCCGTCGACCCACACGACCCGGCGACGGTCTACGCGGCCGGCCCGGACACGGTGCTGCGCGTCACCCACGACGGGGGGCAGACCTGGGCCGACACCCAGGTTCCGGCAGGTGCCGTCGATGCGCCGACCAGCGGGGACTTCGGCGGAGAGATCCGCAGCGTGGGGATCACCGGAATCGCCGTCGACCGTCACTCCTCGCTGATCGATGGGCGGAGCTTGGTCATCTACGCGGCGAGCTGGGGTCGCGGCGTGTACCGCAGCGCCGACGGGGGCGCGACGTTCGAGGCGATCGGCGGTCCCGAGGCGGTCGAGCACGCGGCGATCGACGCGCAGGGCGCGTACTGGGCGCTGAGCGGAGACCGGGACGGCCCGTTCGCCCTGTGGCGCTTCGAGAGCGGTGCGTGGACCGAGGTGACCCCGGCCGGCTGGGCACCCGGGCGGGTGGCCGACGTGGAGAACCCGTTCCTGGCGATCGGCCGCGGTCGCCCCGAACAGATCGTCATCGGTTACGGCGGCCAGATGTTCCGCTCCCTCGACCGCGGCGCGACGTGGAGCGCCCTGCACTGGTCCGACGGGCGGGGCGACGTCACCTGGGCCGACGCCCCGAAAGGCCGCAACGACTACTACCTCGTCGCCTCCGACGCCCTGTTCGACCCGTCCCGTGGCGATCGGTTGTGGTTGGCGACCGGTTCCGGGACGCAGTGGGCCGACACCCGCCCGGCGAGCAGCTCGCTGGTCTGGATGGAGAAGACGAAGGGGATGGAGACGATGGTCGCCACGAGCGTCGTGTCCACGACCGGCGGCCCGCCGGTGTTCGGCGTGTTCGACTTCGGCCAGTTCGGCGGCTCGAAGAACCTCGACGGGAACGTGCTGCGCAAGGGCCCGGTCCCGTTCTTCTCCGGGACGACGGCGCTCGACGCGTCGGCCTTCACCCGCGGCTTCGCCGTGTCGGTGACCACCGACTACGTCCAGCACGGCCGCTACCCGGTCACCTCCGGGTACACGACCAACGGCGGGGCCAGCTGGAAGGTGTTCCCCTCGCTGCCCCGCGGGGCGACGTCGGCCGAGCAGTTCGGCTACGGGACGATCGCGGTCAGCACGCCGGACAACATCGTCTGGGCACCCGGTCGCTACTACCCGACGGCGACAGACGATTTCCAGCCGTACTACACGCTCGACCGGGGGCGGACGTGGGCGCCGGTGAAGCTCCCCGGGGTGGCGACCTACCCGGCGGACTCGATCGGTGGGTTCATGTTCGGGCGCAACCGCCAGACCCTCACCGCCGACCGCGTCGAGCGCGGAACGTTCTACCTGCACATGCCCGGACAGGGCGTGTTCCGCAGCACCGACCGGGCGGTCACCTGGGAGCGGGTCCACGAAGGGGACATCGGCCGCGGCGACGCGACGACCGCGGGAACGCTGGCGGCCGTGCCGGGCGCACG
>CAZQEJ010000125.1:2184-4065 GCA_964592165.1 uncultured Ilumatobacteraceae bacterium
TCGATCTCCGGGGACATGAACACGTTCGGCACCGTGTACATCGGCTTCGCCGGCTCCTCGTTCGTCTACGGCAAGCCGTCACGCGCAACGGCCCCCGGGCCGACGTACGCCGCCCCCTGACGCGCCGGCCCGCCGGCCCGCCCGCACCCCGGCTCAGCCGAGCCCTCCGGGATCCTGGAAGACTGCACCCATGATCGAGCGCGAGGTGACGATCACCACCCCCGACGGCGAGATGCCGACGTTCGTCTTCCATCCGGCCCACGACGGCCCCTCGCCGGTCGTCCTCTACCTGATGGACGCCCCCGGGGTCCGCCCGGCATTGCGCGACATGGCCTCCCGCCTGTCGAGCGCCGGGTACTACGTGCTCCTCCCGTTCCTCTACTACCGCGGCTCGCCGTATCGCGAGTTCGGGATGAGCGACGAGGACATGCACGCCCGCCAGGAGCTGATGGGCACGATCACCCCGACGAACATCGTCGGCGACGCGCGTGCCCTGCTCGCCTTCGCCGGCGGCGACCCCGCCGCGGGCGACGGGCCGGCGGGCGCGGTCGGGTTCTGCATGAGCGGTGGGCTGGCCGTCTCGGTCGCCCGGGCGCTGCCGGAACGGATCGCCGCCGCGGCCTCGATCCACGGCGCCTGGCTGGTGCGCGACACGCCCGACTCGCCGCACCTCGGCCTTGAGTCGGTGCGCGCCGAGCTGTACTTCGGGTGGTGCGACAACGACGTCACCGCTCCGCCGGAGCACGTCGAGGTGATGCGCAACGCGCTCGAGCGCGCCGGGGTCCGCTACACGCTCGACTGGTTCACCGACGCGGTCCACGGCTACGCGCCACCGGGGACGGAGCGCTACAACCGAGCGGCGTCCGAACTGCACTGGGAGCGGGTCCACTCCCTGTTCCGGCGCAACCTGCCGCGTCGCTGACCGAGCTCGGCTCCGACCGCCGGCGGGCCGCGCCGGGGGGCTCAGAACCCGCTGCGCAGCCGGTGGACGGGCGGCGCCGGGAGAATCTCCTGGCGCGTCGCCCCGAGCTCCGCGACATCCAGGCGGACGACGTCCCCCGGTTGCAGCCAACCACGGAACTCGGCCGGGCCGCCGAGGGCGAAGCGCTCCAGCAGGCAGCCGGTGGGGACGGTCCCCGAACAGATCGCCTCCCCCGGCAGGATCCGCGTGCCGCGCGACGCGTAGGCGACGATCTCCCCCCACGACCAGTCCATCTGGTCCATCCAGCCGTGGCTGACGAGCTCGTCGCCGACGTAGCCGTTCATCTCCAGGTGGTAGGAGTTCCCCTGGCGGAAGTCCTCGAGCTCGTCGCAGGTGACGAGCATCGGGCCGAGCGTGTTCGCCCCGTCCTTGCCTTTGGCCGGCCCGAGACCGAGCTTCATCTCGTGCATCTGCAGGTCGCGGGCACTCCAGTCGCCGAAGATGGTGAACCCGACGATGTGCTCGGCCGCTGTGTCCGGATGGAGGTCGGCGCCTTCGGTCCCGATGATCGCGGCGACCTCCAGTTCGTAGTCGAACATCGTGCAACCGGGAGAGATCGGCACGGGGTCGTTCGGTCCGACGACGGCGGTCGTGTTCGAGAAGTAGAACGCGGGGATCTCCTCCCACTCCTTCTCGATCCCCTGACCGAGCCCCGAGCGGGCGTTGCGCAGATGGTCGAGAAAGGCCAGGAAGTCCCTGAGCTGGCGCGGCTGCACCGGAACACCGAGATCGGCGCCCTCGGACGGAACGACCTCCGCCGGTGCCGATCGCGCTCTCGAACCGGCCTCCTTCAACGCCTCGCCGCCGGCCTGGACGAGTTCGGTCAGCCCGCGCCCGTCGTCGACGATGCGGATCTCGTCGCCGACGACGAGACCGGCTCGCTCACTGCGTCCCTCGGT
>CAZQEJ010000125.1:4165-9089 GCA_964592165.1 uncultured Ilumatobacteraceae bacterium
GACAGCTGCGCCCGACTTCCAGCGCCAAGTCCGACTCTCCGAGGCGCAGGTCGCAAAGTCCGCCGCGGCGTACCGACCCCGCGAGAGCGTCGAGTCCGTCCGCGAACGGTTCGGCATCGGCAAGAACACGGTCTTGAAGCACCTGCAGCGAGCCGGTGTCGGCACCGATCGGCGAAGCAAGCTCGGCCCGGAGGAACTGCTCGAGGCTCGGGAGCAGTACCTGCGCGATCACGACTGCCAGCATGACGGGTGGAGAGGCCCTATGCACCGTTGTACGTGATCGTCAAGGCGAGCCTCCGACTGAGATATCTCCGCTGGAATGTGTTGCTTCAAGTCGTTGAATTGATCATCGCCCGTATATCAATCGCATGACATGTGCCGGGCCTATTTAATGGTGCTGCCTTCGTTGCCATTCCGAAGTGCAGTACGATAGAGTCGGTGACCAGCTACCAGCTTCACTGGATCAGGACACCCGAGGTGCAGCCTCAGCATGCCGACAAGGCCATCACCCAGGTGTATGTCTGGCTGGTAACCAGTGACAGCTGCGTGGTGATCGTCTCCAGGGACGGCGATAAGTGGCAATTGCCTGGCGGCAAACCCGGCCCGGGCGAACCGCTGATCACGAGTGCGGTGCGGGAGGTACGCGAGGAGACCTCGCTCGACATCAGCGCCGGGGTCGAAGCGTTGGAGTTCATCGGCTACCAGACGGTCAAGGAACTCGACACAGACAAGCCGGAGTACCTGCAGGTGCGCTACCTGCTCCAGCTCGAGGACGCCTCAGACGAGCTCACCCTCGGCGTCGGGGAGGAGGACGCCGAACAGGCAGACGAGGACGTGATCAAGTTCGTCGAGGCGGTCGACATCGATGAACTACTGCGACGGATTCCCTGGCTGCACGACTCGCCGGAGTTTCGGGCCGTCCGCTCGTCTACGGGTCTGTAGGGCTGCGATGAGCCCGTTCGATGTTGCTCTGATCCAGCCTGTAGCACCCTCGATGACTTCACGATCGACAACGACGCGGGCACGGTCTCCGGAAGGGATCACGGTCACGATCAGCCGCAACCGCAGATCAGCGTTCCGCAGGCACTGCGAGACCTGTCCGGTCCGGTTGCACGACCTCGTCCAAAGGCCGAGTGATCCAGTTCCACGAACACCATCAGCACCTCGTGGCCGCTCGCCGCCAGGCCGAGACCGCCGAGTTCCACACCGTCTATCGGGGGAAGCGATCACTCGTTGAACGCAGCCTCGCCTGACTCGCCTGCGACGGCCGCCGCCGGCTTCGGTTCCGAGGCGTTGAACGCAACCGGATCGGCTGGACCCACTGCTGCGCCGCCATCGACCTGAAACGCTTCCTCACGCTCGGCCTCATCCACGACGTCAACGGCTGGGCTCGGGGTCGGGGGGGGATGACCCAGTGCTTGTGCAGATGGTCGAGTACCTCGCCACCATCGACCAAGCCCACAACGCCAAGGCCGAGCAGCTCGCCGCCGAGGCAGCCTGGTCATCGACGACTCGACGGCTGATGGCGTTGGTACGGACGTCACCCTCGAAGCCTCGTCGGCAGGAGTGACGTTCCCGGGAGAAGCACAGAGCCCCGGCCACGGGGGCCGGGGTTCTGAAGAAATCCGAATCTCGAACCGGGATCGCACTGGTCCACGTTTCCAACGTGACCGGTTTGGTGGGCACGACGGGACTCGAACCCGGGACCTCCACCGTGTCAAGGTGGCGCTCTAACCAACTGAGCTACGCGCCCTTTCGGGACAGCTGAGGCTAGCAGTCAACGCAGCAGGAGCGACACCTCGTTGGCCAGGAGGCGCCCCTGGCGGGTGAGCACCGCCCGGTCACCGGCGTGTTCGACGAGGCCGGGGAGGTTCTCCGGGAGCGCCCCGGCAGGAACCCCGCGGCTCGTCCGCAAGGCGAGTTGGAGACCTTCGATGCGTCGCTGCTCGGCATCGAGCGTCTCCCCCGCGGCCTGCGTCGGGCGCCCCTGGTCGACGAGGGCGATGTACCGCTCCGGCGTCCGCACGTTCCACCACCGGTGCCCCCCACGGTGGGAGTGCGCCGCGCAGCCGACGCCGAGGTAGTCGCCCTGGTCCCAGTAGAGGAGGTTGTGCCGGCACTCGGCGCCGGGCAGCGCCCAGTTGGAGATCTCGTAGTTGGCCAGCCTGGCCGCGCTCAGCGCGTCGTCGGCCAGCTCGTACTTGTCCGCCTGGTCGTCGTCGTCGGGGTGGCGGCGAGGGTCGGCGGCCAGCGGTGTGCCCGCCTCGACGGTCAGCCCGTAGGCGCTGACGTGCTCCGGCCGGAGGGCGATCGTCTCCTGCACGGTCGTCTCCCAGTCGGCGAACGACTCCCCCACCGCCCCGTAGATGATGTCGAGGTTGAGGTTGTCGATCCCCGCTGCCCGGCTGAGCTCGACCGCCCGGCGGACGTTGGCCGGGTCGTGGGTCCGGCCGAGCGCGGCGAGCACGTGGGGGACCATCGATTGCACCCCGAGGCTGAGCCGGTTCACCCCGCCAGCGACGTAGGCGTCGAGCAGCCCGGCGGTGATCGTGTCCGGGTTGCACTCGACGGTCACCTCCGCGCCGGGGGCGAGGGGGATCTCCGCCAGCACCGAGACGAGTTGTTCACCGGGGAGCAGCGACGGCGTCCCCCCACCGACGAACACGCTCGTCGCCGGTTCCATCCCGGCGGCGACCGCGCGGCGCAACTCCTCGCGCAGCACGGCGACATAAGCGCCGGAGAGGTGGCCACGATCCGTCCACGTGGCGAACGCGCAGTAGTCGCAGCGCTTGGCGCAGAAGGGGATGTGGACGTAGACGCCGAACGGCACGCGGCCAGTATGTCGGGGCCTCGGCGGAGCCCCCCGGGCCAAGCCTCAGTCGACGCGGAACAACAGGTCGAGCGCCTCGAGGCGCGACTCGACCTGGTCGACGGGGACGTCGAGCATCGCCGCCACGGCGCGCCGGTCGTCGTTGCGGATCGTCAGCACCTTGCCGTTGAAGTCCTGGCGCTGGACCTGGATCATGCGGAAGAAGCGCTGGAGCATCTCGAACGGGGAACCGGAGAGCTGCCCGAGCTTGACCAGATCCAAGACGACCTTCGACGACGCGGAGCTGAGCTCCAGGTCGTCGCCGGCATGCATCTCATCGCGGGGCAGGAGCTGATCGACGGGCACCTGGTAGAAGCGGGCCAGGCGCTCCAGGCGAGGAACGGAGATCGCCCTCTCGCCGCGCTCGTACGCCCCGAGCACGGACGCCTTGAACTCCTGCTCGGAGGTCGCCTCGACCTCCTGCAAGGAGAGCCGCTTCTGACGGCGGATGGTCCGCAGACGTTCGCCTACCTTGCGCGAGTAGGGAGATGATTCCTCGTCCAGGTCGTCGAAGTCACTCATCAGCGGCGCTGCCCTTCCGGTTCGAACGTGACCACGGACAGTGTAATCCGCGACGACCACTCAGAGCAATCATTCCCACGCCGTTCGCACGATGGGTGGCGGTTGGATCGACCCTACGGCCAATCTCCCACGACGTTCGCTCGGGCCGATACTGTCAGCGCGCAGGCAGCGATCGCTGCTGTCTCAGCGCGCAGGACGGTGTCGCCTAGCCCGACTCTGGAGAGTGGTCGTTCCAGCTCTGCGTCGCTCCATCCGCCTTCGGGACCGATGAGGATCGGTCCGGGCTGCGCCGTGATCGGGCCACCACCCACGGCGGCCAGCCGTGCTCCCGGCCGCACGGCGACGTCGGCGAAACGCCCGACCGGTTCGACGATCGGGACGGTCACCCGGCGGGACTGCATCACCGCCTCGCGCACGATCCTCTCCCACCGGGCTCGCTGCGCATCTGCCCGCTCGGGCGTCCAGCGCACGACGCTGCGCTCGGCGGTCATCGGTACGATCCGATCGGCGCCGAGCTCGGTCAACTTCTGCACGACGAGGTCGGTGCGTTCACCTTTGAGCACGGCGAAGGCGATCACCACCTCGAACACCGGCTCGGCGGCGACCCGAACCTCGCCGTCGGCGACGAGCCGACCGTCACCGGGAGCCAACCGGCACGGCCGCCACCGCCCCCGCCCGTCGGTCGCCGTCACCGGCTGACCGGGGCGCAGGCGCAGGACGCGGCGGAGATGATGATCGTCGGCGGCGACGAGCTGCAGCTCGGTCAGATCGGCGACGACGACGTGGGCCGCGGCGCCGACGAGGAGCGGATCAGGTCCACCCGCACTCACGAGAACGCGGACTTGATCCTCGAGAACAGACCCTTGTCCGCCGGGTTGACGGTCTCCCCGCGCAGCTCCGCGTAGTGGCGGAGCAGTTCCGCCTCACCGTCCGCGAGCTTGGTCGGCACCACGACGTTGACGATCACCCGCAGGTCGCCGCGCCCACGACCGTGCACCTGGGGGACGCCGCGGTTGCGCAAGACGAACTCACGCCCCGGCTGAGTCCCCGCTGGGACGTGCAACTCCTCGTCCCCGTCGAGCGTCGCCAAGGCGACCGTGGTCCCCAGCGCGGCCTGAGCGATGGAGACGGGCACAACGGCCACCAGATCGTCACCGTCACGCTCGAAGCGCTCGTGAGGGGTCACCCTGAGGTGCACGTAGAGGTCACCGGGCGGACCACCGCGCGGGCCGGCCGCACCGCGCCCGCCGAGGCGGAGCGTCGAACCGTTGTCCACCCCCGCAGGGATGTCGACCTGGTAGGTCTTGTCCGTCACGATGCGCCCCTCACCGTGGCAGGTGGCGCACGGCGTCACGATCACCTCCCCCAACCCCTGGCAACGCGGGCAGGGCCGGGTGGTGACCATCTGGATCAGACCCTGACGCACGGCACGCACCTGCCCCGTGCCGTTGCACTCGACGCACGTCACGGGCTTCGTCCCCGATCCCGCCCCGGTTCCGCTGCAGTCCGAGCAACTCACCGCGGTGCGCACCG
>CAZQEJ010000126.1:0-8907 GCA_964592165.1 uncultured Ilumatobacteraceae bacterium
GGCGGCTCGAACGTGCAGTTTGCTGTCGATCCGCGGACCGGTGACCAGGTGATCATCGAGATGAACCCGCGCGTCTCCCGCTCCAGCGCCTTGGCCTCGAAGGCGACGGGGTTCCCGATCGCCAAGATCGCCGCCCGCCTCGCCGTCGGCTACACGCTCGACGAGATCGCCAACGACATCACCAAGGCGACCCCGGCGAGCTTCGAACCGACGATCGACTACGTGGTGACGAAGATCCCACGCTGGGCGTTCGAGAAGCTCCCCGGGACGTCCGGCGTGCTCGGCACGCAGATGCAGTCCGTCGGCGAAGTGATGGCCATCGGGCGGACGTTCACCGAGAGTCTGCAGAAGGGTCTGCGCTCGCTCGAACAGGGGCGCTTCGGGCTGAACTGCGACCCCGCCGAAGCCCAGTACGCCGTGCTCGACGACGCAGGACTGCTGGAACAGGTGAAGGTGCCGACCGCGGACCGGATCTTCTTGGTGGGGGAGGCCCTCCGCCGAGGGATCACGATCGACGCCCTGTACGAGGCGACTCGCATCGACCCGTGGTTCTTGGACCAGATGGCGATGATCGTCGAGGAGCGCGCCGTGCTCGCCGCACTCGGCGGGCCCGACGGGGTGAGCCGCAGCGACATGCGCCGGGCGAAGCGTCTCGGCTTCTCCGACGCACAGCTCGCCTACCTGTGGGGGGTCGAGGAGATCGCCGTGCGCGAGACGCGCCTCGGGCAGGGCATCGTCACCACCTACAAGACGGTCGACACGTGCGCCGCGGAGTTCGCTGCGCAGACGCCGTACCACTACTCGACGTATGAGGACACGACCGAGGTCGCCCCGTCGAGCGCTCCGAAGGTCGTCATCCTCGGCTCCGGCCCGAACAGGATCGGGCAGGGGATCGAGTTCGACTACTGCTGCGTGCACGCCAGCTTCGCCTTGCGCGACGCGGGGTTCGAGACGGTGATGGTCAACTGCAACCCGGAAACCGTGTCCACCGACTACGACACCTCCGACCGCCTGTACTTCGAGCCGCTCACGTTCGGCGACGTGCTCGACGTGCTCGACGCGGAGACCGCCTCGTCGGGGGGTGTCCCCCCGAAGGTGATCGTCTCCCTTGGCGGGCAGACACCGCTCAAGCTTGCCGGGCAACTCCCCGGGGAGCTCGTTGCCGGCACCTCGCCGGCCTCGATCGACGCGGCCGAGGACCGTGAGCGATGGAACGAGCTGTGCGACCGCCTGTCGATCCCCCAACCACCGGGCGGCACCGCCCACGACGTCGCCGGGGCGAACGAGATCGTCGACCGGATCGGCTTCCCCGTGCTCGTCCGCCCGAGCTACGTGCTCGGCGGGCGGGCGATGCAGATCGTCCACGACCGCGAGCACCTCGCCCGGGCGATGGCTGAGCTGGCCGGATTCGGCAGCCTCGGCCGGGAAGGAGGGCTGTCCGCGGAGCGTCCGGTGCTCATCGACCGCTTCTTGGAGGACGCGACCGAGGTCGACGTCGACGCGATCCGCGACCACACCGGCGAGGTCCTCATCGGCGGGGTGATGGAGCACGTCGAAGAAGCCGGGGTGCACTCCGGTGACTCGGCCTGCGCGATCCCCCCGCAGACGCTCCCCTCCTGGGTCGTGGAGGTGATCGAGACGTACACCGCGGCGATCGCCGAGGCACTCGACGTGCGCGGCCTGATCAACGTCCAGTACGCGGTGAGCGGCACGACGGTGTACGTGATCGAGGCCAATCCGCGGGCCAGCCGCACCGTGCCGTTCGTGGCCAAGGCGACCGGCGTCCCCCTGGCCAAGGTCGCCAGCCGGGTGATGCTCGGGGCGACGCTTGCCGAGCTACGCACCGAAGGATTGCTCTGCGACCCGGTCGGTGGGGGGCACGTCGCCGTCAAGGAGGCGGTGCTCCCGTTCAACCGGTTCCCCGAGGTGGACACCGCCCTCGGACCGGAGATGCGCTCGACCGGGGAGGTGATGGGCATCGACGTCGACTTCTCCCGCGCCTTCCACAAGGCGCAGACCGCGGCGGGGACGACCCTGCCGGAGGCGGGGACGGTGTTCCTCTCCCTCGCCGACCCGGACAAGCCAGCCGGGCTCATCGTCGCCAAGCGGTTGCACGAGCTGGGCTTGGGCATCGCCGCGACGACCGGGACCGCGGCATATCTGGACCGGTTCGGCATCCACGTCGACAAGGTCCTGGCCAAGGTCTCCGAGGTCGACGAGAGCATGCCGACCGCGGTCGACCTGATCGCCAACGAGGAGATCTCCTTCGTGATCAACACGCCGCGGGGGATGGGGACGCGCACCGACGGGGAGATGATCCGCAAGACGGCCAACGCCAACCGGGTCTCGTTGGTGACGACGATCGACGCTGCCCTCGCCGCGGTGGGGGGGATGGCCGAGGTCGCCCGCGAGCCGTACACGGTGCGCACGTTGCAGGAGTTCCATGGCCGTTCCCGGAACGGTCCGGGTCCGCTGAGCGCGCGGTGAGGATCGGGCGGCGTGTCGCCGGCGGGGGTACCCCGGGTACGAGCGCGCCTGAGGGGCCGGAGATGTCCGTCCGTGTCGGCTCGGTCGGCTTTCCCAACCCGGTGATGACCGCCGCCGGGACCGCCGGACACGGCGCAGAGCTCGCCCCCTATGGGGCGCTGGGCACGCTTGGCGCGGTGGTCGTCAAGTCCCTCTCCGCCGAGCCGTGGGCGGGTAACCCGCCGCCGCGCCTGCATCCCACGGCGGCGGGGATGCTCAACGCCGTCGGCTTGCAGGGTCCTGGTGTGGCAACTTGGCTCGCCGATGATCTCCCCGCCCTGACCGCCAGCGGGGCACGTGTCGTCGCCTCGATCTGGGGGCGGACGGTCGACGACTACCGCCGCGCCGCGGAGGCGCTGGCCGGCGCACCGGCGGCGGTCGTCGCTGTCGAGGTCAACTTGTCCTGCCCGAACCTGGAGGGGCGGCGGGGAATCTTCGCCCACGATCCGGAGCTCTCAGCGGCGGTGATCGCCGCCACAGCCCGCTGCGGTCTGCCGCGTTGGGCCAAGCTGAGCCCGAACACGGACCGGATCGTGGAGGTCGCCGGAGCCGTCGCGGAGGCGGGGGCCGAGGCCGTGACGCTGATCAACACGTTGCTCGGGATGGCGATCGACCCCGGCACCGGCCGGCCTGTCCTCGGCGCCGGGGGAGGGGGGTTGTCCGGAGCAGCGATCCACCCGATCGCCGTGCGCGCCGTGTACGACGTGCGCGCCGTGCTCGCTGATCTGCCGATCGTCGCGGTCGGCGGAATCTCCTGCGCCACCGACGCGATCGAACTCCTCCTCGCCGGAGCGAACGCCGTGCAAGTGGGTACGGCGACGTTTGCCGAGCCACGCGCCCCGTGGCGGATCCTCGATGGGATCCGCTGCTGGGCCACCGAGCACGGCGTCGCCCGGATCGAGGAGTTGAGCGGCGCCGCGCACCGGGGAGGATGGTCGTGAGCATCTCCGAGTTCCGCACCAAGCTGGGCGAAGCGTGGCGGGCGACCGGATCGATGCTCTGCGTCGGCCTCGACCCCGATCCACACCGGCTGCCCGCGCACCTCGCCGACAAGCCCGATGCGCTGTTCCGCTTCTGCGCCCAGATCGCCGAGGCGACAGCCGACCTCGCCTGCGCGTTCAAGCCGCAGATCGCCTACTTCGCCGCGGCGCGCGCCGAAGATCAGCTCGCCCGGCTGTGCGCCCACCTGCGCGCCGAGCATCCCGGCGTCGTGCTCATCCTCGACGCCAAGCGCGGCGACATCGGCCCGACTGCCGAACGCTACGCGGAGGAGGCGTTCGGCCGCTATGGCGCCGACGCCGTGACCGTCAATCCGTACCTCGGGACCGATTCCGTCGCCCCTTTCCTCGCCCATCGCCAGCGCGGGATCTTCGTTCTGTGCAGGACCTCCAATCCCGGCGGCGACGACCTGCAGGCGCTGCCCGTCGCGGGTCGCCCGCTGTACGAGCACGTCGCCGAGCTCGTCGCCCGCCGCTGGGACGAGCACGGTCAGTGCGGGCTCGTCGTCGGCGCGACGTACCCCGCCGAGCTGCGTCGGGTGCGGGAGATCGCCGGCGACGACGTGCCCCTGCTCGTTCCCGGAGTCGGAGCGCAGGGCGGCGATGCCGCCGAAGCAGTGCGCGCCGGGGCGAGTTCGTCGGGCGCGGGACTGCTCGTGAACAGCTCCCGGGCGGTGCTCTATGCATCGCCGGCGGCTGACTTCGCCGATGCCGCACGCCGGGTCGCGATCGCCACTGCGGCGTCCCTGCGCGTCGTTGATCACGGGCGCTGAGCTGGAGCGGATCGAGGCCACCGGGGGCGGGTGGGGGGTGCTGATCCCGCCGATCGGGGACGGTCGATTGGTAGGATGGATCCCCATGGCAACACCCCCGCAGCTCAACCCCGAACAGCGCGCCGCCGCCCTCGCCAAGGCAGCCGAGGCCCGTGCCGCACGGGCCGATCTGAAGGCGAAGCTGAAGATGGGTTCGGTCACCCTGGCCGATGCGCTGTCGAGCGCGGACACCGACGACGTCGTCGGCAAGCTGAAGGTCCTCGCCCTGCTCGAATCCCTCCCCGGGGTCGGCAAGGTCAAGGCTCGCAAGGTGATGGACGAGATCGGGATCGCCGACACCCGCCGGGTGCGCGGCCTGGGCGTCCAGCAACGCAGCGCGCTGCTCGAGCAGCTCGGCAAGTAGGCCGCTCCCTTGGGGGCACCGTTGGTGATCGTCATCTCGGGCCCCGGCGGGGTCGGCAAGGGAACGATCGTCGGCGAACTCGTCCAACGAGACCCGCGCCTGTGGCTGAGCCGCTCCTGGACGACGCGTGAACGCCGCCCCGGTGAGCCGGAGAGCGCTTACTACTTCGTCGACCGCGACCAGTTCGAGAGCCGGATCCGCTCGGGGGGCTTCCTCGAGTGGACCGAGTTCCTCGGCAACTACTACGGGACGCCGACACCGGATCCCGACGGTGGGCGTGACGTCGTGCTCGAGATCGAGGTCCATGGCGCGCAACAGGTCAAGGCGACCGATCCGGAAGCGCTGCTGATCTTCGTCCTGCCGCCTTCGCGCGACGAGCAGGAGCGCCGCCTCACCGGTCGGGGCGACCCGGAGGACAAGGTCCACCAACGTTTGCGCAAGGCGGAGGAAGAAGAACCCGTTGGCCGAGCGATCGCCGATCACGTCGTGGTCAACGACGACCTTCGCCGCACGGTCACAGAGATGCTGGCGATCATCGACCGGGAGCGCGACCTCCGCCGACAGGGCGCCCGTCCCCGCTAGCATCTCCTGGTCCGGTTGAAAGGAACGCTGATGACTCGCGCCAACGACTCGATGATCTCCCCGCCGATCGAGGAGCTGCTCGACCGAGTCGACTCGAAGTTCAGCCTGGTCACCCTCGCGGCGCGCCGCGCCCGGCAGATCAACTCTTACTTCAACCACCTCGTCGACGGGGTCGGCACGCTGATCCCCCCGCAGGTGTCCTCGGTGGCGCGCAAGCCCTTGTCGATCAGCTTCGAGGAGATCGCCGCGGACAAGATCAAGTCCGAGCCGCTCCCGGAGGAGAGCACCGAGGACGCCGAGGCAGGCGACGACGCCGCGGCCGAGGTCGCCGCCGGGAACTGAGCGGGTCGGGCCACGAGCGACCCGTCGGGAGGACCGAGTGGGAACCCTCGCCGGGAAGCGGATCGTCCTCGGGGTCACCGGTGGCATCGCCGCCTACAAGTCGGTCGACGTCTGCCGCCGGTTGATCGATGCTGGTGCGCACGTCACCCCGGTGATGACGCGTGGCGCCGAGCACTTCATCGGCCGTCAGGCACTCAGCGCGCTCGCCTCGACCAACGTGCGCAGCTCGCTGTGGGAGCAGGACGACCCGATCCCCCACACCCGCCTCGGTCAGCAGGCTGATCTGATCGTCGTCGTTCCTGCGACGGCGCGCCTGATCGGTTCCTACGCGGCGGGGATCTCCGCCGATCTGCTCACCGCCACGCTCCTCGCGACGCGCGCCCCGGTCGTCGTCTGCCCGGCGATGCACACCGAGATGTGGGAGCACCCGGCCGTGGAGGAGAACATCGCCACCCTCCGTCGCCGCGGGGTGCACATCGTCGAACCCGACGAAGGACGCCTTGCCGGTGGGGACATGGGCAAGGGCCGCCTGGCCACCCCGGAGCGGATCATGGCGGCCGTCGAACGGTTGCTCGGACCCCGAGATCTCCACGGTGTACGACTGCTCGTCTCCGCCGGCGGGACCCGGGAACCGATCGACGCGGTGCGGGTGATCGCCAATCGCTCCTCGGGCAAGCAGGGCTACGCGATCGCCGCCGCGGCGGCCGCCCGCGGTGCGGCGGTCACCTTGGTCTCCACCGTCGAGTTGGCCACCCCCGCCGGTGCGGAGCTCGTCCGGGTGGAGACCGCCGCCCAGATGCAGGCGGCGATCGAGGCCCGCTTCGCCGACGTCGACGTCGTCGTGATGGCCGCTGCCGTCGCCGACTTCCGCCCCCGCCAGGCCGCGGTCGGGAAGCTGAAGAAGGCCGACGGCCCGCCGGAGATCATCCTCGAGCCGACGCCGGACATCTTGGCCGGGCTCGGCGCGGCGAAGCGCTCCGACCAGATCCTCGTCGGCTTCGCCGCGGAGACCGCCGAACTGCTGGTCAACGCCACGCACAAGTTGGCCTCCAAGCGCCTCGACCTGATCGTCGCCAACGATGTCAGCGCACCGGGCGTCGGCTTCGCCCACGAGACGAATGCGGTGACCGTCATCGGCGCGGCCGGACCGGTCGCTAGCATCTCGCTGACCGACAAGCGGCAGGTGGCGGAACGTGTTCTCGATGCGATCGTCGCGCTGCGCCTCGCGCCGGATGCCGGACCGATCACACCCCAGGAGCATTCGTGAGCAAGTGGACCTTCACCTCGGAGTCCGTCACCGAGGGCCATCCGGACAAGATGGCCGACCAGGTGTCCGACACCGTCCTCGACGCGATCCTCGCCGAGGATCCCAACGGGCGGGTCGCCTGTGAGACGTTGCTGACCACCGGGTTGTGCGTCGTCGCCGGGGAGATCACGACGAACGCCTACGTCGACATCCCCAAGCTCGCCCGGGGGGTGATCAAGTCGATCGGCTACGACAACGCGTTGTACGGCTTCGACGGCAACACCTGCGGAGTGATCGTCTCGATCGACGAACAGAGCCGGGACATCGCCCAGGGCGTCGACGCCTCGGAAGAGGTGCGCGGCGGCAAGAGCGGTGAGGACCTGCTCAACAGCCAGGGCGCCGGTGACCAGGGGATGATGTTCGGTTACGCCTGCAACGAGACGCCGGACCTGATGCCGCTGCCGATCTGGCTCGCCCATCGCCTCGCCGAGCGGCTGACCGAGGTGCGCAAGGCGGGGGTCGTGCCGTACCTCCGGCCCGACGGCAAGACCCAGGTCACGTTCGACTACGAGAACGGCCAGCCCGTGCGGTTGCGCACCGTGCTGATCTCCACCCAGCACGCCCCGGGGATCGACCGGGACACGATGATCCGCCCCGACCTGATCGAGCACGTGATCCGCCCGATGGTCCCCGAGCAGTACGCCGACGACGACTATGGCGTCTACGTCAACCCGACCGGCGTGTTCGAGCTCGGCGGCCCGCATGCCGACACCGGGCTCACCGGGCGGAAGATCATCGTCGACACCTACGGCGGCATGGGCCGCCACGGCGGCGGTGCGTTCTCCGGCAAGGACCCCTCCAAGGTCGACCGGTCTGCGGCATACGCGGCGCGCTGGGTCGCCAAGCACGTCGTCGCCTCCGGAGCGGCGACGCGCTGCGAGGTGCAGGTCGCCTACGCGATCGGTGTCGCCCAGCCGGTGTCAATCCTCGTCGAGACGTTCGGCACGGCATCGGTCGACGAGAGCCGGATCGAAGAGGCCGTGCGGGCCACGTTCGATCTCCGCCCGGCGGCGATCCTGCGCGACCTCGACCTGCGCCGCCCGATCTACCGCAAGACCGCGGCCTACGGCCACTTCGGCCGCCCGCTCCCCGAGTTCACCTGGGAATCGACGTCGAGACTGGCCGAGTTCAAGGCTGCACTAGGGATCTGATGCCCGACCACCCGCTCGTGGCGCGGGTGGTCCCCGACGTCAGCGGGATCGACAAGCAGTTCGACTACCTGGTCCCGGAGCATCTCCGGGACCAGGTGCGCGTCGGGACGCTGGTGCGCATCCCCCTCCACGGCCGCCGTGTCGGCGGGTGGGTCGTCGCCCTCGGACACGAACCGAGTGACGGGACGGTCCCTCTCGACCGGCTCAAGCCGATCGCCAAGGTGACCGGATTCGGCCCGTCCGCAGAACTGGTCGATCTCGCCGCCTGGGCGGCGCATCGCTGGGTGGGGTCGTGGCGGGCGGTGCTGCGCAGCGCCTCGCCGCCGGGGGCCGTGCGCACCCTGCCGGTGCCGGCCGCCGCGGCCGGTCGCGCGTGTTCACCATCCGGCGGCATCCCCGACCGGACGTCGGCCGCCGCACTCGTCGACGACGGCCACAGCGGGGCGGTGCAGCGCGTGTTGGCTGCTGGCGGGGGAGTGGTGCGCTGTCCTCCAGCGACGTCGGTCGTGCCGATCATCGCCGCCGCGTCCACCCTCGGGCCGACGCTCGTCGTCACCCCGGCCGTGGAACGCGCTCGGCTCGCAGCCCGCCGCCTGCGTTCCGTGTCGGAGGACATCGCCCTCCTCCCCGACGGTTGGGCGGCCGCTGCCGGGGGATCGGCTCTCGTCGTCGGAGCGCGTAATGCGGCATGGGCGAGCATCGCCGGTTTGGCGGCGATCGTCGTTCTCGACGAGCACGACGAAGCGCTGCAGGAGGAGCGGTCTCCCACGTGGCACGCCCGCGACGTGTGCGTCGAGCGGGCCCGGCGAGCCGGGGTGCCCTGCCT
>CAZQEJ010000127.1:0-4038 GCA_964592165.1 uncultured Ilumatobacteraceae bacterium
ACGACAGCGCCGAAGCCGACCTCCGCACCACAAACGCGTTCGAGGAGACCGACGATGCCCCGCGGCTACGACTGCTTCGCCCTGTCCCACCGGCGTGAGCGATCGACGACCATCGAGCACGACCACGATCGGCGTTCGTCACGGTGCGTGGCCGAACGAACGGAATACCCAGCGCCCAATTCGGACGCGGCAGGACGCGAGAGGACGCGGAATGTGCGATTCTCACGGACACTGGCGGTCACTCCTGGCCACTCGAAAGCCGGCGATGAACAGGCACGATGCCCGCTGACCAGGTCCGACGAAATCACGCAGGCGGCAGTTCGATTCCCCCCAGCTCCACAACACATCTCCGCAGGTCACGGGCTGTTTGAGCGTTGACCGATGTGACTACTTCTACCGATTCTCTACCGGTCGTCGTTCGGCTGCGTGGACGTACACATAGACGTACACAGGGCAGCAGGGATACAGCGCGGGTAGCCCGTGTTATCACGCACTGCTTCGCGTGCGCTCATAGCCTTGGCCGATGACGCGCGGCGGGCGAATGCGCAACGTTCGGCATTCCGAGACCAGGTCGTCCCTTCGCTCACGCCGCTTGACACCACGCGGTTGGCCCTTGCCACCGGGCACGTTCACAAGCCTGCCCAGAATCCGGTGGAGCCCGGGGCGAGCTGGCTCGATCGTTGCTGGACCCGGATCTGGGCAGGTTCTCGGAACAGATGACCCGCAGACGCTGAACCAGTGCGTCGACGACCCGGGCGGCGACAGCCCCAGCGTCGCGACAACAGACTGGTATCACTCTGATACTGTCATCGCATGGCGATGACCTTGCGGTTGACGGACGAGGAGCGTGTCGCGCTCCGTGAGCGTGCCGCTCGTGAGGGGATCTCCATGCAGGAGGCCGCCCGCCGGGCCGTGCGTGAGTTCGTCGCCCGTGGCCGTCACCGTGACCGGGTCGATGCCGCAGCACGCCGGATCCTCGATGTCCACGCCGATGCCCTCCGGCGCCTCGGCGAGTGAGCGAAGCGATCGAGTACCTCGACGTCGACGACCTCGTTGCTCTGGCCATCTTGCTCTTCGGTGATCCCCCGCCGGTCCGTGATGTGGGCCTCCTCGGCTCGGCCGCAGCGCGCCCACAGACGACCCTGTTCGGGCAGGATGCCTACCCCGACGTGCGGATGAAGGCCGCCGCTCTGCTGCACTCGGTCGTGAAGAACCACGCGCTCGTCGATGGCAGCAAGCGCCTCGGATGGCTGGCGACAGCGGTCTTCCTCGAACTCGACGGCGCGAGCGTCGCCTCCGCACCGAACGACGACGTCTACGACCTCGTCATGGACGTCGCGTCGGGAGATCCCGACCTGTCATCGATCGCTCGGCGACTCGAGCAGCTCGCTCAGCATTGACCCGCAGCACGCGGCGCTCGCCGGCAGCAGCCCCAGGGCCCAGAACCGTCGATGCGACCTTCCGCGCGGGAGGGAACCGGGCGATCCCCGGCGAGACTCTCGGTCCATGGTCGAGCAGCCTCCCGCAACGCCCGCTCCCCGCGCCCGACGACGCAAGCTGCTGTGGGTCGGCGGAGGTGCTGTCGTCGTCCTCGCCGCCGCGGTCGCCCTCGGGCTGTGGTGGTTCTTCGGCGACGACGCTCCGGCGAAGGTGAACATCGACACCGCGGCCGCCGGGGTGAGCACGACCGCCGCCGCGGCGAGCATCGACTCGACCGACACGGCGGATCCGGCTGCGCCGGTCGGGCTCGACGGGACCTGGAACGTGGACACCTCGACCGGCGAGTTCGACTTCAAGTCGGCGACCGGCACGTTCGTCGGGTTCCGGATCAAGGAGAAGCTGGCCAACATCGGGGACGCGGAAGCCGTCGGGCGGACCGGCCACGTCGAGGGGTCGTTCACGATCGAGGGGACGACGGTCACCGCGGCGCAGATCACGGCCCGCCTGTCGACGATCGTGACGAACGAATCGATGCGCGACCGCCGCGTCAAGGAAGCGCTCGACACCGACCAGTTCCCCACCGCCACGTTCGAGCTCACCGGGCCGATCGACCTCGGCCCTGACGCGGCGAGCGGCGCGACGATCGACGTCACCGCGGACGGCGACCTGACCATCCACGGCGTGACCCGCCACGTGTCGGTCCCCCTCCAGGCCCGCCTCGTCGGCGACACCGCAGTCGTCGTCGGCTCCCTCGACGTCACCTTCGCCGACTACGGCGTCACGGTGCCGTCAAGCATGATCGTGCTCTCCGTCGAGGACCACGGCACGATCGAGATGCAACTCCTCCTCAAGCGCTGAGCGGCACCGCCGACCGCGGGGACACCGGCCTCAGACCGCGCCGGCGCGCACCCGGCCCTGATGCCAGAGCAACACGGGGACCAGGGCGACCGAGAGCAACCCCCCGGCGACCGACAGCGTGCCGTAGCTCGTCTGCGCCCGAATCACGCCCGACAGGGCCCCGCCGCCCGCTCCGGCGAGGGAGACGAGCACGTCGAGCGTTCCCTGGATACGCGGCCGGTTGGCCGGCACGGTCCCGTCGATGACCAGCGCCGTCCCGCTGATCAGGCCGAGGTTCCAGCCGAGCCCGAGGAGCATCAAGGCGACGATCAACCCGAACAGGGAGTCACCGGGAACGGCCGCGGCGGTGACCCCCGCGGCGACGAGGACGACCCCGGAGGCGATCGCCATCGTCATCCGCCCGACCCGGTCGACGAGCCGCCCGGTGACCAGCGAGGGCATGTACATCGCCGCGATGTGGAACCCGATGACGAGCCCGACGTCGCCCAACTCGTGGTGGTGGGCGCGCATGTGCGGCGGGGTCATCGTCATGATCGCGACCATCGCCGTCTGGGCGAGGACCATCACCACGCCTCCCACCACGGCCGGACTGCCCACGGGGGCGACGCCGGGGTCGTCCTGTGTTCCCGGCCCCGCCTCGTGCTCCAAGGCCAGGGCGGTCAGGTACGGATCCGGCCGCAAGGCGACGACGAGCACCGCGCCCGCGGCGAGGTAGGCGACCGCGGCGAGCATGAACGGCCCGGCGAGATCGGGGAAGCCGAGTGCTTCGGCGACACGACCGAGCGGACCGACGAGGTTCGGGCCGGCCACCGCGCCGAGCGTGGTGGAGACCATCGCCGTGCTCACCGCCGTCGCCCGCCGTGTCGGCAAGGCGAGGTCGCTCCCCGCATAGCGGGCCTGGAGGTTCGTCGCCGATCCCGCGCCGTAGACGAACAGGGAGACGAACAGCAGCCCGACGCTGTCGACCCGGGAGGCGACGACGACGCCGATCGCACCCAGGCCCCCAGCGACGAACCCCATGCCGAGGCCGTTGCGCCGGCCGCGGCGCTGGGCGACCCGCCCGACGAGGAACACGGTCAACGCCGAGCCGAGCGTGTACAGCGCGGTGGGGATCCCCCCGACACCTTCGCGGTCCATCATCCGTTCGGCGAGCAGCGCACCGACCGTGGCCCCGGCCGCCAGGCCCGCACCACCGAGCACCTGGGAGAGGACGACGACGCGCAGCATGCGGCGCTGGAGGGCTTGGATCGGCGCCGACGCGAGAGTCAGCGGTTCGTCCGCCGCGGTGAGGATCGGGCCGCGCCCGCCGGAAGTCACGGGCGCCGACGCTACCCAGGGCCGCCCAGCGACCCGCGCCCGGTTTGCCCTGTCGTTCCCGGAGAGGCGAACGATGCGGCGCCGCACCACCCGCTGCGCGAGGGTCACCGTTCCGATGGCCCTGCACCGCGACCGACGATCCCCGGACCGGGGGAGCCGGCTCACCGGAACTGGGCGTATCGAGCAGGCCCTCCCCGGCGACGACGACCAGGACGCACGCCCGCGCCCAGTCGCGCGATGGGCCGCGGCGATCGCCGTCTGCCTGACGACGGCCCTGCTCGTCGCCTACCTCCTCTACGAGCCGACGATCTACCGCAGCGTCGGGCTGCTCGCCTTCGCCACCGCGGCCTACGCCGCGCTGGCGCTGACCTCCCCGGCGCGCTGGCTCGTCGCCTGCGGGTTCGCCGTGTGTGCGGTGGTCGC
>CAZQEJ010000127.1:4138-8645 GCA_964592165.1 uncultured Ilumatobacteraceae bacterium
CTCGTCACCCACACCTGGCAGGCGATCTCTATCGCCGCGGTGGCGGCGACGATGTTCCTCCTCCGCCGGCGGGCCGGCACCGATGCACTCGCGGTCGTCGCCCTCAGTCCGGTGATCGTCTACGAGGTCGTCCACCTCGCCCACAACGACGGGCTCGTCGGCCTCGCCGTGCTCGGCGGCTGCCTGCTCGCCTCGGCCGGACGGACGACGTGGGCCGCGCTCGCCCTCACCGCCGCCGCGCTGATCAAGGCTCCTGCCGGGGTCGCCCTCGTCGTCCTCGTCGTCTGGTTGCTCGCCCGCCGCCAGCGGCGCGCCGCCCTGCACGCCGCGCTCGCCGCGCTCGGCACGGCGACCGTCGCCGTGCTCGCCGCCGGCGGCCCGCAGATCCTCCGCCCGCTGCTCGATGCCGGGCGGGCGGTGAACGCGACGAGCGTGTGGAACGTGATCCGCGGCGACGCGATCACGTTCGTCTGGCGCCCGTTGCGCGGCCACGAGCAACCGGCCGGTCCCGTACTCGCAGCCACCGTCGCCGCCCTGACCCTCGCCGTCGCGGTCACCGCCGGGTGGCGGCTCCGCCGTCGACCGTTGCACGAAGCGGTCGCCGCCGCCCTTCTCGGCTGGTTCGTCCTGTCCCTCTACCCGTCGTCGTGGTACACCGCGGCCCTGATCCCCGTCGTCGCCCTCTGCCCGCACCGCAAGCGCTGGCTGAGCGCGATCTGGACGAGTTGCTACCTGCTCACCACGCAGGCCTGGCTGTTCCCCGTCGCCGCCCGCTTCCGCGGTCACGGCAGCTTGAGCACCCTCGACCGGCTCGCCGCGCCGATGCTCGGACTGACGACACTCGCCGGCCTCGCCCTCCTCGCCTACCACCTGATCGACACCGAGCCCCCGGCAACGATGGCCGACACCGTGGAGAGGGTCACTCGCCGGGACGGTTCCTGATTCTTCTATCATCAAGTAGATTTATTGCCCGAGAGCGCGTAACGTCTTGGGCTCAGGAACAGGGCAACGGAGAGCGATGAGAGCACGGTCGAGATCGTCGGTGACCCGCCGGGATACCGCCGACGGCGCCCCCGGGGCCGGGGGCTGAGGACGATGTGCGATTACTGCGGATGCCGGCGCTCGGGGCCGACCTCCGAGTTGCACGCCGAGCACGTCACGCTGATCGAGATGCGTGACGAGATCTGGACCGACGTGATCGACGGCGTCGACGTGACCGAACGGTTCGACGCGTTCGTCGACCTCCTTCGCCGCCACGCGACCAAAGAGGAGATCGGGCTGTTCGTCCACGCCCGCGAGTTCTCCCAACTCGCCGACCAGATCGACACGCTCTGCGCGGAGCACGAGGCCCTGTACCGGGACTTGAGCGGCGGTCCCCACGGCGCGCAGCGCGACGACGCGTTCAAGCTCCTCGGCACGCACATCGACGACGAGGAGTACGACCTGTTCCCCCACGTCTTCCACGCCCTCGACCCCGAGCAGTGGGACGAGATCGAGCTCGCCCACCGCGCCGTCGACGAGGTCTGGAACGAGGAGCCGGCGTGACGGTCGAAGTGGCAGGTGACGCCGTCCTCGGCGACGTCATCGGCGTGCTGCGCGAAGCGCTCGTCGAGCTCGGCCGGGCCGGCCGACCGCAAGAAGCGAACCGCTTCGCGGCGCGCGCCTGGGCCACCGTACGGCACACCGAGCCGGAGCTGGCCGAGAGGATCAACCGGACGATGCACGTGCTCGCCCGGATGGAGACCACCCCAACCACCAAGGAGACACCCGATGAGTGACACCCGCCTCGACGTGCGCACCGAGCCCCCGGCACGACGTCACGAGCTGATCTTCGAGACCTGGGGCTCGTTGTCCCCGGGCAACGGCTTCATCCTCGTCAACGACCACGACCCCAAGCCGCTGTACTACCAGTTCGAGGCAGAGCACAAGGGCCAGTTCACCTGGGATTACCTGATGTCCGGACCCCAGGAGTGGCAGGTCCGCATCGGACGCCCGGCAAGCTGAGCCCGGCAGCCGACCGAGAGCGCGGCGCGGGCCGTGCGCGTACGGCGTCGTAGTCTGGTCGGGTGGCGTCAGCCCCCGACCAGATGTCGTTCCCGCTGAAGGAGTACTTCGGCTTCACCATCGAGCGTGGCGAGGGCCAGGCCGTGGCGACGATGACCGTCGACGAGCGGCACCACAACCCGAACGGCGTCGTCCATGGCGCCGTCCCGTTCACCTTGATGGACACGGCGATGGGCGCGGCGGTGATGTCCGTCCTCGACGAAGCCAAGCGCTGCGCGACGATCGAGATCCACACCCGCTTCCACAGGGGGATCAGCAACGGGACGCTGACGGCGACGGCGACCGTCATCTCCACCGGGCGCCGCGTCGTCCACCTCGAGGCACGCACCGTCGACGAGACCGGCACGCTCGTTGCCAGCGCGACGGCGAGCTTCGCCGTGATCGAGCCGAGGGCGCGGCGATGAGCACCGAACCCGTCCTCCTCCGCCGTGCCGACGGCCCGTTGCTCCACCTCGTGCTCAACCGCCCCGAGCGGCGCAACGCGCTGAGCGCCGAGCTGCGCAGCGCGATCGCCGACGCACTGAGCACGGCGAGCACCGCCGATTCCGTCGGCGCGGTGTTGCTCGGCGCCATGGGCGACGTGTTCTGCGCCGGGTTCGACCTCACCGAGCTCGCCGCCGCCCCCGATCCGGCCGCGGTGTTCGCCGACGCGGCCGCCTACCACCGTGCCGTGCACACGTTCCCCAAGCCGATCGTCGCCGCCGTCGGCGGGCCGGCGCTGGCCGGTGGGTTCGACCTCGCCCTGCTCTGCGACGTGCGCATCGCCTCCGAGCGGGCGACGTTCGGCCAACCGCAGGTGCGCCGGGGGATCCCCGCCAGCTACGGCCTCGTCGCCGACGTGCTCGGCGTGGCCACGGCCCGCGACCTGTGCCTCAGCGGGCGGGTGATCGACGCCGCCGACGCGCTGCGCCTGCACGTTGCTGCCCAGGTCACCTCACCCGAGGAGCTGGTCGGCGTCGCCACCGCCTACGCCCAGGAACTGGCCGCCAATCCGGGTGCGGCCGCAGCCAAGCGGGAGATCGTCGCCGCCCAGCCGCAGCTCTGGTAGCGACCCCCTCCCCCACGGGACGCCGGCGAGGGGGTCGCCAACGGTCGAGTGCTCAGGCGAGGACCGGCACCTCGGCCATCGCCGCGGCGATCGCCTCGTCGGGGAGCTCGTAGTCGACCATCTGGCCGGACAGGTATTGCTCGTAGGCGGCAAGGTCGAGGTGGCCGTGGCCGCACAGGGCGGTGAGGATCACCTTCGACTCGCCGGACTCCTTGCAGGCCAGCGCCTCGCGCACCGCGGCGGCGATCGCGTGCGTCGGCTCCGGGGCGGGGACGATCCCCTCGGAGCGGGCGAACTGGATCGCCGCGGCGAAGCACTCCCGCTGGGGGATGGCGATCGCCTCGACGAGCCCTTGGTCGTACACGTGGGAGACGAGCGGGGCCATGCCGTGGTAGCGCAACCCGCCGGCGTGGATCGGCTCAGGGATGAACCCGTGGCCGAGGGTGTGCATCTTCAGCAGCGGCGTCATCCCCGCCGTGTCGCCGAAGTCGTAGCGGTACTCGCCCTTGGTCAGGCTCGGGCAGGCGGCCGGCTCCACGCAGCGGATCACCGCGTTGTTCTTCCCCGCCAGCTTGTCGCGCAGGAAGGGGAAGGCCAGGCCGCCGAAGTTCGACCCGCCGCCGGTGCAGCCGACGAGGATGTCCGGCGTCTCACCGACCTTGGCCAGCTGGAGCAGGGCCTCCTCGCCGATCACCGTCTGGTGCAACAGGACGTGGTTGAGCACGCTACCCAGCGCATAACGCGTCGCCGGGTCGGCCGCGGCGACGGCGACGGCCTCGGAGATGGCGATCCCCAGGCTGCCGTTGTGGTCGGGGTTCTCGGCGAGCAGCTTGCGGCCGAACTCGGTCACCGGCGACGGGCTGGAGTGCAGCGTCGCGCCGTAGACCTCCATCATCGTCTTGCGGTACGGCTTGGTCCGGTAGGACGCGGCGACCTGCCAGATCTCGCACTCCATCCCGTACTGGGCGGTGGCGAAGGCGAGCGCGGTGCCCCACTGGCCGGCGCCGGTCTCGGTGGTCGGCTTCCTCACGCCTTCTTGGTGGTTGTAATACGCCTGGGGCACCGACGTGTTCGGCTTGTGCGAGCCGGCCGGGCTGACACCCTCGTACTTGTAGAAGATCTTCGCCGGGGTGTCGAGCAGCTTCTCCAGACGGCGGGCACGGAACAACGGGCTCGGCCTCCACAGTCGATACACGTCGAGCACCCCGCCGGGGATGTCCACGTAGCGGTCCGTGGTCACCTCCTGCTGGATCAACGCCATGGGGAACAGCGGAGCGAGATCGTCGGGGCCGACGGGCTCGTGCGTGGCGGGGTGCAACGGCGGCGGCGGGGGGACCGGAAGGTCGGCGATGACGTTGTACCACTGGGTCGGCTGCTCCGTTTCGTCGAGCAGGA
>CAZQEJ010000128.1:0-654 GCA_964592165.1 uncultured Ilumatobacteraceae bacterium
CGAACTTTGGAGGTTGTTGCCACCTGAGCACCCGCGAACCTCCAAAGTTCGGGGCGCGTGGGGGGTGGGGGTAGCGTCGGGGGTTGGCCGGCCGGACGAGGTGGTGTTTGCGCAAGATCGATCTCGACGCCTACGAGGAGGGCGTCCGCAGCGGCAACCGGGCGATGATCGGACGGGCGATCACCCTCGTCGAGTCGACGCTCCCCGACCACCGCGCCCTCGCCCGGGAGCTCCTCGTCCGCCTCGGCTCGACCGAGATCCGCTCCCACCGTGTGGGGATCACCGGGGTGCCCGGCGCCGGCAAGTCGACCTTCATCGACGCGCTGGGGACGATGCTCACCGGACGCGGGCATCGCGTCGCGGTCCTCGCCGTCGACCCGTCGTCGACGATCACCGGCGGCAGCATCCTCGGCGACAAGACGCGCATGGGCCGCCTCGCCGCCGACCCGAACGCCTACATCCGGCCCTCCCCGAGTGCGGGGATGCTCGGCGGTGTGGCCCGGGCGACGCGTCAGACGATCGTCGTCGTCGAGGCGGCAGGCCACGACGTGGTCCTCGTCGAGACCGTCGGCGTCGGCCAGTCGGAGACGACCGTCGCCAACATGGTCGACACGTTCCTGTTGCTCACCCTGGCGCGCACCGGAGACGACCTGC
>CAZQEJ010000128.1:664-3737 GCA_964592165.1 uncultured Ilumatobacteraceae bacterium
GGATCAAGAAGGGCGTCCTCGAGCTGGCCGACGTGCTCGCCGTGAACAAGGCCGACGGCGACCACCGCATCGAGGCCCAGAAGGCCGCCCGCCAACTCGCCGGGGCGCTGCGGATGATGCACCGCAACGACGAGGGATGGGAACCGCCCGTCCTCGCTTGCAGCGCACTGGAGGAGTGGCAGCTCGACGAGGTCTGGGACCGGGTCGAGGCCCACCGTCTGCACCTCGAACGGCACGGCGCCCTGCACGCCCGGCGCCTCGCCCAGGACGTGGCCTGGATGTGGGCGATGGTCGACGACCAGTTGCTCCGCCGGTTCCACGACGCGCCGGCGACGATCCGCCTCGCCGGCGAACTGGAGCTCGCCCTCGGCAAGGGGACGATCACACCCGCGGAAGCCGCCGAGCGCCTGCTCGGGTCGAGCACCGGGAGCTGAGCACGCCAGGAGCGCCGCGCCGCCGCTCGGCGTAGCGTCCGGTCGAGCGCCGGCGTCGACGTAGAGCGGAGGGTCAGCGGTGAGCACAGCAGGCAGCGGCCCCGTCGTCGCCGGGATCGACGTCGGCGGAACGGCGACGAACGCGACGATCCTCGGCCTCGACGGCACGTTCCTCGTCGGCACGCTCCTCGAGGTGCCGAGCCGGGTAACCGAGGGCCCGGCAGCGGCGATCGATGCGATCGGCGAGGCTCTCGACGCCGCTCTCGTCGCCACCGGGCGGACCCGCGACGACGTGGTCGCCGTCGGTCTGGGCACGCCAGGGCCGGCCAGTGCGGCGGGTGTCCTGTCCAGCCGTGGAGCGACGAACTTCGGTGCCCCGGCGTGGCACGGCTTCGACATCCGCACGGCCGTGGAGACCGCCTTGGACCGGCCGGTCGTCTACTCCAACGACGGCAACGCGGCGGCCCTCTACGCCCACCGCATGCACTTCGGCACAACCGCCGGGGAGCGCTCGTCGGTGGCCGCGATCGTCGGGACGGGGCTCGGCGGGGGCGTCGTCGTCGCCGGGACGATCGTCACCGGCGCGGCAGGCATGGCCGGGGAACTCGGCCACGTGCCGGTCCCGATGGAGGGCATCCTCGCCCCGGGCCAGCCGCTCCCCCGGTGCAACTGCGGCGCACACGGCGACGTGGAGAGCGTCGCCTCCCTCACCGGACTCGCCGCGAACCTGCTCCCCTATTGGTTGACCCGCTATTTGGACCATCCGCTGCACGACACGGCTCGGGTCTCGATCACCGCCGCGGCCCGCGAGGTGCGCGCCCTCGCCCAGCGCGGCGACGAGATGGCCCGGGCGATCTTCACCCAGCAAGCCGCGGCGATCGGCGCCTTGTTCACGATCGCGGCCCGGTTCACCGATCCGGACGCGTACTTCGTCGGCGGCGGGGTGACCGAGGGCGATCCGTCGTTCCGCGCGTGGTTCCTCGACACAGTGCGGGCGCACACCGACCTGCAACCCGAACAGCGCGGAGCGACGATCGCCGTCGTCCCCGATCGGGACATGGCCGGCGCCCGCGGCGCAGGGCTCGCGGCCCTCCAGACGCTGAACGGCCGGGGCGGGCCCCAATCTCAGGACAACCCATGTTGACTAGTCAACAGTTGCGTTCGCAAGTATACTCAGGATGAACCTTGGAGGTACGCCATGCCCGCGATCACCGTCGACGATCGTCTCGTCCTGCCCCGAGTGGAGACTGCGCGGCCCGGCGCCGTCCCCCGCCCCGTGCAGCAGATCGTCAGCGCCCGCCACGCCCGGGAGGGCGCCGGGTTCGAGGTCTGGCGCCCGTTCCCCGGGATGATCGAGCCGCATGTCGCCGACCCGTTCTTCCTCCTCGACCAGATGGGTCCCGTCGACTACGCGCCCGGCGCGGCAGTTGGCGCACCGTGGCATCCGCATCGCGGTTTCGAGACGGTCACCTACATGCTCGACGGGGCGATGGAGCACCACGACTCCCACGGTGGCGGCGGCGTGATCGCCGAGGGTGACACGCAGTGGATGACCGCCGGCGCCGGGATCCTCCACGACGAGGTCCCCACCCAGGGGCTGGTCCGCAGCGGTGGGCGGATGCACGGCGTGCAGTTGTGGGTCAATCTCCCCGCCGCGCTCAAGTTCACCCCGCCGCGCTACCAGGCGATCACCCGCGACAACGTCGTCCTGCTCAGCTCGGCCGACGGCGGCGCCCTCGTCCGCCTGATCGCCGGCGATCTCGGCGCGCACCATGGTCCCGGCGTCACCCACACCCCGATCACCTACACCCACGCGAGCATCTCACCCGGCGCGCAGCTCACCGTTGCCTGGAACCCCGCCTTCGGGGCGATGGCCTACGTCCTCGGTGGGCGCGGCTACGCCGGCGCCGAGCACCGCCCGCTCGACGCCCACCAACTCGCCGTGTTCGGCCCCGGCGACACGGTCACCGTGAGCGCGGCCGATCGTCAGACCGACGAGTACGCCGAGCTCGAGGTGCTCCTACTCGGCGGCCTGCCGATCCGTGAGCCGATCGCCCACTACGGCCCGTTCCTCATGAACACCCGGGAACAGCTCGTGGAGGCGATCGAGGACTTCAACGCCGGGCGGATGGGGACGATCCCCGCCGTCGACCTCCGCCGCTGACGCCGCGGCCCGGCAGACCGGGCCGCGGCTACGCGTAGTCGTAGAAGCCGCGGCCCGTCTTGCGTCCGAGGAGACCGGCCTCGACCATCCGGGAGAGCAACGCCGGGGGTGTGTACAGCGGTTGGCGGAACTCGGTGTACAGGCTCTCGGCGATCGCCAGGATCGTATCCAGGCCGATCAGGTCGCTCAAGCGCAGCGGACCCATCGGGTGGCTGCAGCCCTCGACCATCCCCGTGTCGATGTCCTCCGCGGTGGCGAAACCGGACTCCATCATCCGGATCGCCGACAGCAGGTACGGCACGAGCAGCGCGTTGACGACGAACCCGGCGCGATCCTTGCACAGGATGACCCGCTTGCCGAGGCTCTCGGCGGCGAACCCCCGGGCCGCGTCGATCGTCGTCTGTGCGGTGAGCAGCGACGGGACGATCTCCACCAGACGGAGCACCGGCACCGGGTTGAAGAAGTGGATGCCGAT
>CAZQEJ010000128.1:3837-8527 GCA_964592165.1 uncultured Ilumatobacteraceae bacterium
GCCGGGTCGGCGGCGATGTCCGCCTCGGTGTAGGCGACCTTGCGCCAGTCCTTGTCGCCGAAGCGACGGGTCTGCACGCTGAACAGGTCGCTCGTGCGGTCCCCCGTCTCGCCGTAGGTGAGGATCGCCCACGCCTGCGGGGCACCCTTGCTGAAGTCGACGTTGAGCAGGAAGCTGGTGCCCACGTCGACCGGGTAACCGTCCGGACGCAGGTCCGATCCGGGGACGAGGCGCGGCCCCGGATCCTTCATCGGTTCGGTCGTGTTCGACGGGTTGCCGTAGTCGATCACGTTCGTCACCCCGTCCAGACCGGTCCCGCCGCCGAGCCCGATGCGCGGGTCGTCACGCAGGGCGTACTTCACGTCGCCGAAGGGCACGTCCAAGGCCAAGCCCGCCTTGGTCATCGTCTGCACGGCGCGCGCCAGGCCGCTGAGCACGATCGTGTCCGCGCCGGTGCTCAACCCGTTCGGCGTGCCGACCGGATCGGTCGGGTCGAACGGCGCCGCCCACAGGGCACCGAGGTGCCCGGGCGCATCGCGGTTCACGGCGCTGAGGAACTCGTGCCAGAGCACCGCGCCACGGCTGTCCCGGTCGTAGCGGCCGTCCCAGGCGCCGAGCACGTCGCACGCCGGGCCGACGTCGACCGCCTCTGCGGGGAGAGCGACCGACCCGTCCGATCCGGCGAGCTCGTCGACATCGACCACGGCAGCGTTCGTGCACCGCGCGACGACCGCCTCACGCCACCAGCCGGCCGCGCCACCCATGTTGAGCAACGCCGCGTCACGCACCTCGGCGGCGGTGAACGTGCCGTCGGCTCCTGCGGGAGTCCCCTCCCCCGACGCGGCGAGCACCCGGGCGTTCTCCCGCGTCCGCAAGCTGCGCTCCGTGCGCTGCTCACCGTGGAGGATCGTGAAGTTGCCCTCGAGCAGCTCCTCGGGGTTCGCCAACCAGAAGCTGTCGTTGGCGTTGAACACGTAGTCGAAGCGCGTCAGCTGGGGCATCTCGGTGAACGGTTCGAGGCCCGGCGACCGGGCCCCGGGGACCTCCTCCCAGCGGAAGCGGCTGTCCGACCCGTCGAGGAGCACCGCTCCGTTCTGCGCGGCGAGCTGGGTCAGCGGATCGTTCGCCCGCCGCTCGACGTAGATCGCCTCCGCTTCGGCCGACAGGCGCGGCGTGGCCGAGGTGTCCGCATACCACGCCCGACCGTCACGCCCGGCGGCGATCGTGTTGAACAACGGGATCCCCTGGTACTTCTCGTGGGCGGCGATCAACTCGTCGAGCGAGCGAGCGGAGTCCATCGCCAGGTACTGGTCGATCATCGTCGTGTTGTCGATGTTCGCATCGCGGAACGTGATCACCGTCGAGGACGACCAGCCGACGCCGGGGAAGTCGAGGATCGGCCCGTACTCGCTGGCCCACAGCGTGCGCTTCTCGGTGGTCGTCGACCCGTCGGACTGGCGGACATCGACGGAGTACTCCTGCGACGTCATCGGCACGGACGTGCCGTCGACGAGGTAGCGGGTCGGATCGGTCGGGTCGAGGGTCAACGTGTAGGCGGTGAACCGCTTCCCCGCGGACACGGTGTGGCTCCAGGCGACGCCGTCGGTGAACCCGATGCCCACGCCGGGCAGGCCGATGAGCATCGCCCCGTACACGTCGAGCTGGCCGGGGACGGTGAGCTGCACCTCCCAGAAGCGCAACGAGCCCTCCCAGGGGAAGTGCGGGTTGGCGAGCAGGATGCCGCCCACTCCGCCGGTCGTCTTGCTGCTGCCGAACGCCCAGGCGTTGCTCGCGATCGTCGGCGGGACGAGGCCGTCGACGGGCATCGCCACCGACTGCGCCGGCGCCCCGGCCCCGCTCGGCGGCGCGGCGGAGGGGATGTACTTGGCCAGCGCGGTGCTGCTGGCCAGCACGGTGATCGAGCGGATGTACACGTACAGCTCGACCGGGGTGATCGGGCGGACCCAGTCGTCCCCGGCGCACCAACCGGTGAACTCGCCGTCGGCGAGGCGCGCGTTCCACCCGGCGGCGTAGGCCTCGACGACCGACGTGGCCTCGTCGCTGGCGTCGGCGAAGTCGGCCGTGGCCCGCTCCGCGAGGCCGATCCGCTTCCAGGCGAAGTCGCTTGCGACGTTCTTGTCGTCGGTCCCCGCGCCGAACGCCGCGGCACGCTGGGCGAGCGGGGTGAGGATCGCGTCGGCAAGCGTGCAACCGTGATCCTCGGCGTTCGCGTACCCCTGGCCGAAGACGGCGTCGGCGAGGGTGTCGGCGGTGATGTGCGGCACGCCGTCGGTCGTGCGCCGGATCGTCGCCTTGTACTCGGCGCCCCCTTCGCCGGTCGCCGGCGGTTGTTGGGTGACGGTCGTCGTCGACCCGCTGGTCGTGGTCGGCGGCGCTCCGGCCGTCGTCGTCGGAGCGGTCGATGAACTGCTGCTGCATCCGAGGAGTCCGACGACGGCGAGCAACAGCACAGGGCGACGCATCCGCCCATGATGGCAGGGACCCCCGTCGCGCGAGGGGCTTCATCGCCACCGGGAGCGAGCGCCGAGCGTGTGGCACACCGCGGTCGCGAACCCGGCGCAGCGGCCCTCTCAGGGAGCGACGGAGCCGATGCCGCTCATCCCGCTCGGGGCGTGGCGGCCGACCGAGCCGTGCTCGAACGTGCCGTAGCCGACCTGCCCGTCGAGCGTCGCCCGGGCGAGGTGGTCGATCCCGCCCCAGGGGAGCAGCGCCTGCACGGCGGGGTCGGTGTAGTCGTAGGTGACTCCGCGCACCCACGACTCGCCCATCCACCGACCGTGGTTCCAGTCCGCGGCCGTCCCGTAGCCGCAGCCGAGATGGAGGGGGATCCCCGTGAGGCACTCGATCTCGAGGATCGACGTGCGCCGGTCGAGCGTCGTCAGCTGCAGCGTTGCGCCGCGCGGCAGGCGCGTCCCGGAGCGGTAGTCGATGTCGATCTGCGGCCAACCGAGTTGCTCCGGGGCTCGCCCGCTGGACGCCGGCCAGACGCGCAGCGCGTAGTTCAACGTGCGGAAGCCCTCGGGATCCTCCTCGAGCATCACGTGCACGGCGAAGTCGTCAAAGCGGAGCGGGATCCAGCACCACCAGATGCCCGGCTCGAAACGGTTCGGGCGCCCGACGGGGTCGGGCAGGCCGACGGGGCGGATCCCCCAGGAGCGATCCCGGGTCCCGGTCCAACTCTGCTCGTCGAGGGCGATCGAGGCCCCGTCGACGCGCAGCTCACCACGCCACGTCCCGACCTGGGCGTAACGGCAGCCCTCGAGCGTGACGTGACCGACGGGCCCGCCGTAGCGGATGTGCTGCGGCTCGCGCATCGGCTCGTAGCCCGACTCGAACCACAGGTCGAAGCCGACGCCGTGCTCGTCACCGTCGCAGACGAGGTGCAGCCGGCGGAACGGTTCGACGACCTCGATCCGGTACGGGCCGACGCGCTGGTCCATCTTGTTGGCGGGGCGGATCCCCGACGCCTGCACCGCCCACTGCCGGTCACCTCGGCGGACGACGGCGAACGCGTCGATCACCCCCAGGTTCGGGTACACCCCGAGCCCGGTGAGCATCTCCGTCGATCCGTCGTGGGCGTGCGCCTGATAGATGCAGCGGTCGTAGGAGTTCCGGTCGGAGCTGGCCACGTAGGCCATCGACAACGGCACCTGGTGGATCGGGTACTCGTCGAGCGGATCGAGGTCCATCGGCCACTTGCTAGCCGATCGGCACGGCGACCCGGGACGCGAACGACGTCCGCCGGGGACGTTCGTCACTTTCGAGGTCACCCACGCTGAGCAAGAATCGGCGGCGCATCGTGCCCTGAGCCCGCCGGGAGGTCCACGTGGAGTTCGCACCGTCGCAGGAGATGGCCGTCCGTCTGGCGCTGATCGAGGACGTGATGCGCAACGACGTGATCCCCCTCGAAGGGGAGATGCTCTTCGGGACGCCCGAGACGCTCGAGGCAGGCCTTGCCGAGGTTCAGGCCAAGGTCAAGCAGATGGGTCTGTGGGCACCGAACTTCCCTGTCGAGTACGGCGGGCTCGGATTGTCGATGGTCGATCACGGCTTGTTCTCCGAGGCGCTCGGCCGCTCCCCGCTCGGGCACCGCGCCTTCGGCACCCAGGCTCCCGACGCCGGCAACGTGGAGATCCTCCACCTGTTCGGTACGCCCGAGCAGAAACAGGAGTGGCTCAAGCCGCTGATCGCGGGGGAGATCCGCTCCTGCTTCTCGATGACCGAGCCGGAGACGCCAGGGTCGAACCCGACGATGCTCGCGGCGCGGGCCCGCCTCGACGGCGACGAGTGGGTGATCGACGGGCACAAGTGGTTCACCTCCGCCGCCGACGGCGCCGCGTTCGCCATCGTGATGGCCGTCACCGACCCCGAGGCCGCCCCCCACCGGCGGGCGAGCATGTTCATCGTCCCGACGTCCACACCCGGCTTCGAGCTGATCCGCAACGTGAGCGTGATGGGGCACGCCGGCACCGGCCACGGCACGCACGGCGAGGTGTCCTACCAGGGCTGCCGGATCCCGCAGGGGAACCTCCTCGGCGGGCTCGGGCGGGGCTTCGCCATCGCCCAGGAACGGCTCGGGCCCGGGCGCATCCACCACTGCATGCGCTGGCTGGGGATCGCCGACCGGGCGTTGGAGATGCTCTGCGACCGGGCCAACTCCCGCCAGATC
>CAZQEJ010000129.1:0-1556 GCA_964592165.1 uncultured Ilumatobacteraceae bacterium
CCTCCACGGCCCGAACCTGAACCTCCTCGGCCGGCGCGAGCCGGAGATCTACGGCACGGCGACGCTCGACGACTACGTCGCGGCGACCACGGCCGCCGCCACCCGCTTCGGATTGACCGTCGAGGCGGTGCAGTCCAACCACGAGGGGGTGCTCGTCGACGCGATCCACGCAGCCCGCGAGCGCGCCGCGGCGATCTTGATCAACCCGGGCGCGTTCACCCACTACAGCTGGGCGATCCACGACGCGCTGGCCGCGTTCTCCGGCCCGGTCCTCGAGGTGCACATCTCCAACCCCAACGCTCGTGAACCGTGGCGGCACACGAGCGTCGTCTCCCCGGTGGCCACCGGCACGATCGTCGGTCTGGGGATCCATGGCTACGACCTCGCCGTCCAGGCCCTCGCCGCCAGACTCGGCCTCACCGCCGCCTGACGCACGACCATCTGGCGCCCACTGCCACCCGGCGTGCGCAGCGGGCGGTCGGCCGGTTCCGGGTGACCATGACCGTCGGTTTGCGAGGGTCCGTGTCACCCAGAACGCCGAGCGGGACGCCGGGCGACCTAGCGCGCCGCGTCGAGGGCTCGCCGGACCTCGCCGACGACACGCTCGGGTCTGGCGACGACGTCGGCGGTGACGAACTCGAGGACGAGGTACCCGGCGAGCTGCAACTCGTTGCGCCGCCGGGCATCGTTGCGCCGGTCCGGATCGGACGTGTGCCCTCTCCGCCCGCTGACCTCGACGATCAGGCGCGTCCCGGGGAACTGGAAGTCGACGCGGGCGACGTGGCGGCCGTTGGCCCGGTGGACGACCTGGGTCAGCGGCCGGGGGAGGCCCTCGGTGCGCATCAGGCGGAGGAAGCGCCGTTCGAGATCGGAGTGCCCACCGCTATCGAGGAGCAGTTCGTCGAGCAGGCGGACACCGCGCCTGCCCCGGCCGCGCAGCGCGGCGAGCCGGCTGGACAGGTAGCGGGGGGCGACCAGTCCCTGGCGAACCGCGGCGTCCACGGCCAGGGCGAGGCGGGTGGGGTCGATCACGGCAGCGAGGTCGATCAGTGTGCGCGCCGCGGAGGTGACCTCTACCCGGCGTAGCGGCGCGGCAGCGCCGGTCAACCCGGCGACACGCACAGCGTCGGGAGCGGGTGGGACGGGCAGGGCGACGACCGCCGCATCTCCAGGGCCGAACGAGCGCGTCGAGGTGATCCCCTCGATCCCTCGGCGGGCGGAGCGCCCGACGAGGCGCGAGGGAGGCGAGAGCCGCCCGGGCTGCTCGAACCCCTCGATACCCAACAATGCGGCCGCTGTCGTCCTGCAGAAGCGGGCGGTCCGGTCGGCGAGGGCGACGGCGACGACGTCGCCGAGCCAGCTGTCCGGCGTCCCGGCGATGCGGTACACGCCCCGGCGCCGCCGTTCCCAGCGCCCGGCGGCGATCCGGCGGTCCGCGGCGCTGTCGCCGATCCCCAGGCGACGCGCCTGGAGCCGGCTGAACTGGCCGAACTGCACTCCGGCGAGCTCGGCGAGGAGGTGATCCCGATCCGATCCCATCGGACCAAGGGGTGCCG
>CAZQEJ010000129.1:1656-8477 GCA_964592165.1 uncultured Ilumatobacteraceae bacterium
CCGCGCTGCTCGTCAGCGACCTGACGAACGTGAGCTGGCTGAGCGGGTTCAGCGGGTCAGCGGGACGGGCGATCGTCAACGCCGACGGTGAGGTGATCCTGATCGTCGACGGTCGCTACGGGGACATCGCCCTCGACGCGCTCGCCGCTCACGGCGTCGCCGGAGACGTCCTCGTCGGGCTGAGCGGCGCCGAGCTCCTCGACCGCGTCGCCGCGGTCGCCGGCGGGCGCTCCCTCGGGTTCGAGGCCGAGCATGTCTCGGTCGGCGAGCTCGGCCGACTCGCCGGTGTGCTCGGCGGGGAGCGCGCCCTCGTCGCCACGAGCGCGCTCGTCGAGGACGAGCGGCGGCGCAAGGACGGCGGCGAGGTCGCCCGCCTCGCCCTCGCCGCGGCGATCGCCGATCGAGCCCTGGCCGAGGTGCTCCCCGGCGTCGAGCACGGTCCGAGCGAACTCGCCGTGGCCCGCGCCCTGGACCGGGCGATGGAGGACCTCGGCGCCGACGCCCCGAGCTTCCCGACGATCGTCGCCGCCGGCCCGAACGGCGGCAAGCCGCACCATCGTCCCGGGATGCGCCGGATCGCCGAGGGCGACGCGCTGATCGTCGACTTCGGCGCGTGCGTCGACGGCTATCACTCGGACATGACCCGCACATTCCTGCTCGGGAACGTCGATCCGTGGTTGGGTGAGGCGTATGCGGCCGTGGCCGCCGCGCAGGCGGCGGGTGTCGCCGCCGTGCGCCCGGAGCGCCCGGCGGGGGAGGTCGATGCGGTCTGCCGCGACCTGATCGGCGGTGCGGGGTTGGGCGCGCTGTTCACCCACGGCACCGGGCATGGCGTCGGCCTGCAGATCCACGAGTCCCCGTGGCTCCGCCGCGGGGAACCGGGGAATCTGCTCGCCGGGGACGTCGTCACGGTCGAACCCGGCGTCTATCGTGGGGGGCTCGGCGGCGTCCGGATCGAGGACTCGGTGATCATCACGCCCGACGGATGCCGGCCGATCACGCACACCCCCAAGGATCCGTCATGCCTGCCATCTCCACCAACGACTTCAAGACCGGGATGACCCTCGAGCTCGACAACGGCCTGTTCAGCGTCGTCGAGTTCCAGCACGTCAAGCCGGGCAAGGGTGGGGCGTTCGTCCGCACCAAGATCCGCAACCTGCGCAACGGAGCGGTGATCGACCGCACGTTCAACGCAGGGGTCAAGGTCGAGCAGGCGATCGTCGACAAGCACGACATGCAGTTCCTCTACGCATCGGGCGAGCAGTACGTGTTCATGGACACGGAGAGCTACGAGCAGATGGAGGTCGCCCCCGCCGCGCTCGGCGACGCAGCCGACTACCTGATCGAGGGGATGACCGCGATCATCTCCCTGTACAACGGGGAGATCATCGGCGTGGAGATCCCCGCCTCGGTGGAGCTGACGATCGCCAAGACCGAGCCGGGGATCCAGGGGGACCGTGTCTCCGGGGCGCGCAAGCCGGCGGAGTTGGAGACGGGCAAGGTCATCCAGGTGCCGCTGTTCGTCGAGATCGGCGACAAGGTGCGGGTCGACACCCGTTCCGGCGACTACATCACCCGGGTCTGACGGGACGTGGCCGGCCGCCGCCGGGCATCGGAGCCCGACCGGCGCAGCGACGCCCGGGAGCGTGCCCTCGCCCTCCTCTACGAGGCGGAGTCGAAGGGGATCGCCCCCCGGGCCGTGCTCGCCGCCCAGATCGCCGAACCGGACCCGCTGACGATCGAGTTGTGCGAGGGGGTGGAGGATCACGGCGCGGAGCTCGACGCGCTGATCTCGGCCCACTCCCGGGGGTGGACGTTGGTGCGCATGCCGGCCATCGACCGAGCGGTGCTGCGCATCGCTACGTTCGAGCTCACCCGGCGGGAGGCGGTGCCCACCGCGGTCGTCATCGACGAGGCGGTCGAGTTGGCCAAGCGCTTCTCCACCGACGACTCCGGTCGCTTCGTCAACGGGATGCTCTCGGCGATCGCGGCCAAGGTCCGGCCTCCTGCGGGGTGAGGCCACGGCACGGCCGAGACCCCGGGGAGGGACACGGCGACCAACATCATGCGCCGGGTCACCGACCGCTATTGTTGAGCCGACCGTCAAACGGGTCCCGTGAGGCCTGAACGGAGGGACATGGACCTGTGGATTCTCCTGATCTGAGCGTGGCGCCCCCGGTCGGGGGCGTTTTTCATGTCAAGGCGCAGGTACTCAGCGCCGAGGACCTCCGCCGGGCGATCACGCGCATCGCGCACGAGGTGATCGAGCGCAACCGCGGTCTCGACGGTGTCGTCCTCCTCGGGCTGCAGCGCGGTGGGGTGTGGGTGGTCGAGGCGCTCGCCGCGGCGATCGCCCGGATCGAACCGGGCCGGAGCGTCCCGATCGGTTCCATCGACGTCTCCTTCCACCGCGACGACATCGGCCGGCGTCCGGTCGTGCCCGGGTCGGTCAGCCAGATCCCTGTCCCGATCGATGACGCGACCGTCGTGCTCGTCGACGACGTGCTCTACACGGGCCGCACGGTGCGTGCCGCGCTCGACGCGGTCCACGACTATGGGCGGCCGCGCTGCGTCCAGCTCGCGGTGATCGTCGACCGCGGTCACCGCGAACTGCCGATCCGCCCCGACTTCGTCGGCAAGAACCTGCCCACGTCGTCGGACGAGGACGTGCGGGTCAGCGCCGAGGGTGTCGTCATCCGCTCCCGAGACGGCGTGTGAAGCACCTCCGCTCGATCGCCGAGCTCGACCGTGGCGCGCTCGTCGAACTGCTCGATCTCACCGATCACATGACGGAGATCTCCGCCCGCCCGATCCCCAAGGTCCCCGCGCTGCGCGGCCGGACGGTGGTCAGCTTGTTCTTCGAGGATTCGACGCGCACCCGGATCAGTTTCGAGACCGCCGCTCGCCGGCTGTCGGCGGACACGCTCACGTTCTCCGCGGGGACGTCCAGCGTGAACAAGGGGGAGAGCCTGCGCGACACGGTGGAGACCCTGTCAGCGATGGGAGCCGATGCGTTCGTCGTCCGCCACAAGTCCTCCGGGGTCCCGTGGCAGATCAGCCGGTGGACGGCGGCGAGCGTCATCAACGCCGGCGATGGCTGGCACCAGCACCCGACCCAGGCGCTGCTCGACGCGTACACGATCCGCAGCGCCCTCGGCACCGCCGCGCTGGACGGTCTACGGATCACGATCGTCGGTGACGTCAAGCACTCCCGGGTGGCCCGCAGCGACGTGCAGGCGTTCAGCATGCTCGGCGCGAGCGTGACCCTCGTCGCCCCGGCGACGCTGCTCCCGCCGGTGCTCGACGGCTGGCCCGTCGTGGTGGCCAGCGGGCTCGACGAGGTGATCGGGGAGACGGACGTGCTCTACCTGTTGCGCATGCAACGGGAGCGGATGACCGAGGCGCTCGTCCCCAGCTTGCGTGAGTACAGCGAGCGCTACGGGCTGAACGCGGCGCGTGCCGCGCGGCTTGCCCCGCAGGCGCTGGTGATGCACCCCGGGCCGATGAACCGGGGAGTGGAGATCACCGTCGATCCCGCCGATCTGCCGGGCTCGGTCGTGCTCCGCCAGGTGACCAACGGCGTCGCGGTGCGGATGGCCGTGTTGTTCAAGATCCTCGGGAGTGGCGATGGCAGCTGAGCGGCTGGTGATCCGTGGGGGGCGGTTGGCGACCGGTGAGGCGGTCGAGGTTGCCGTCGAGGCCGGCACGATCGTCGAGGTCGGCACGTCGGTGGGACGCGCCGACCGCGTCCTCGATGCGTCGGGATGCGTCGTCGGCCCCGGCTTCGTCGACTTGCACACGCACCTGCGCGAACCCGGGCGGGAGGAGGCGGAGACGATCGAGACCGGGTCGCGTGCCGCCGCCCTCGGCGGGTTCACCGCGGTGGTGGCGATGCCCAACACCGACCCGGCGCAGGATTCGGTGGCCGTCGTCTCCTTCGTCCGTGCCCAAGGGGAGCGGGCGGGGCTGTGCGACGTACATCCCGCGGGGTGCATCACCGTAGGACGAGCCGGCGAGCAACTCGCCCCGCTCGCCGAACTGGCCGCGGCGGGCGTGCGGATCTTCACCGACGACGGCAACGGGGTTCAGGATCCGCTGCTCATGCGCCGGGCGATGGAGTACGCGAAGGACCTCCCGGTGACGCTCGCCCAGCACTGCGAGGTCGCCGATCTGACCCGCGGCGCGGTGATGCACGAGGGAGCGTGCTGCACTCACCTCGGCCTGCCCGGGTGGCCGGCGATCGCCGAGGAACTGATGGTCTTCCGCGACATCGAACTGTCCCGCCTGACCGGTGCACCGATCCACCTCCTCCACTTGTCCACGGCGCGCAGCGTGGAACTCGTCCGCCAGGCGAAGGCCGATGGGCTGCGCGTCACCGCGGAGGCCTGTCCCCACCACTTCACCCTCACCGACGAGCTCCTCGCCGGCTTCGACCCGGTGTTCAAGGTCAACCCGCCGCTGCGCACCGCGGCCGACGTCGCCGCGCTGCGCGCCGGGCTGGCCGACGGCACGATCGACGCGATCGCCACGGACCATGCCCCCCATCCGCCGCAGAGCAAGGAGCAACCGCTCGACCAGGCACCGCCGGGGATGCTCGGCTTGCAGACAGCGCTCCCCCTGGCCCTCGGCGAGCTCGGTCTCGACCTTCCCGCGGTCGTCGATCTGCTGTCCACCAACCCGGCGCGCATCGCCGGTCTGGGCGACCGTCACGGCGGCCCGCTGGCCACTGGCCGCACGGCGAACATCACCGTGTTCGACCCGGCGGCGACGTGGACGGTGGTCGCCGAGAACCTCGCCTCGAAGAGCCGCAACACTCCGTACGCGGGGCGGACGATGACCGGCCGGGTCCGCCACACGCTCCTGTCCGGGGTCCCCGTGGTCGTCGACGGGGAGGCTCGCCGATGATCCGCGTGGTGCCGGAGATGACGAATGACTATACGATCGGATGCATGATTATGCGAGGACTCGACCATGGCAACTCGTGAGGCGCTGCTCGTCCTCGCCGACGGCACGACGTTCGAGGGGGAGGCGATCGGTGCCGATCCGCCCGCAGGGGTCGCCGGGGGGGAGGTCGTGTTCAACACGGTCCTCGCCGGCTACCAGGAGGTGATCACCGACCCAAGCTACGCGGGTCAGATCATCACCTTCACCGCTCCGCACATCGGCAACTACGGGGTGAACCTCGACGACTTCCAGGCCCGCCGGCCGTTCTGCCGGGGGGTGATCGTGCGCGAGCTCGCCCGCCGGCCGTCCAACCAGCGCAGCGAGGCGGGTCTCGATGCTCTCCTTCGCCGTTACGGGATCCCAGGGATCGCCGGGATCGACACTCGTCGCTTGACACGCCACCTGCGTGACGCAGGGGCGATGCCCGGCGCGTTCGGTACGGCGGGCGAGACGGTGCTGCTGGCCGCGGCGCATGCCGAGCCCGGCACCGACGGTCTCGACCTCGTCGCCGAGGTGACCACCCCGGCGAGCTACACGGTCGGCGAGGTGTCGCCCGGGCACCCGGCGCTCGGCGTCCCCCCGCGACGGATCGTCGCCTACGACTTCGGGATCAAGCGCTCCATCCTGCGCGGCCTGCTCGCCGTCGGCAGCGTCGAGGTCGTCCCCGCGTGGACCCCGGCCAGCGAGGTGCTCGCCCGCAAGCCCGACGGCGTGTTCCTCTCCAACGGCCCTGGCGATCCGTCGATGGTCCCCTACGGGACCGCGGCGATCGCCGAACTGCTCGGTGAGGTTCCCGTGTTCGGGATCTGCCTTGGCCAGCAACTGCTCTGCCGGGCGCTCGGTGGGAGCACGTTCAAGCTTCCCTTCGGCCACCACGGGGGGAACCACCCGGTGCGCCACCTGCCGACCGGGAGGATCGAGATCACCAGCCAGAATCACGGGTTCAACGTCGACGCCGACTCCCTCGCGGGCCGGGTGACGGTCACCCACGTCAACCTCAACGACGGCACGGTCGAGGGCATGCGCGTCGACGGCCTCCCGGCGTACAGCGTCCAGTACCACCCCGAGGCGGGGCCGGGTCCGCACGACGCGCACTACTTGTTCGCCATGTTCGCGGCGATGATCGACGATCCGCCGGCCTGGTGCAATGGCCGCTCCGCCCCGCTCGCCCCGATCCACATCGCCGCCGGTGACAACACCGCCGGGTTCCCCGCGGCCGAGTTGGGGGTGGCCTGATGCCGCGGCGAGACGACCTCCGCTCGATCCTGATCATCGGCTCCGGGCCGATCGTCATCGGGCAGGCCTGCGAGTTCGACTACTCCGGGACCCAAGCCTGCCGTGTCCTGCGCGAGGAGGGTTACCGCGTCATCCTGGTCAACTCGAACCCGGCGACGATCATGACCGACCCCGACTTCGCCGACGCGACCTACGTCGAACCGCTGACCACCGAGATCCTGGCCAAGATCATCGAGCGGGAACAGCCTGATGCGGTGCTCCCGACACTCGGCGGGCAGACCGGGCTGAACCTGGCGATCGCCCTCCACGGCGAAGGCTTGATCGGGGTTCCAGGAACTCCGGAGATGATCGGGGCCAAGGCCACGGCGATCGCCACTGCCGAGGACCGCGAGCTGTTCAAGCAGGCGATGATCGAGATCGGGCTGAACGTGCCGGCCTCCGGCGTGGCCCATTCGATGGCCGAGGCCCGGGAGATCGCCGCCGAGATCGGCCTTCCGGTGATCATCCGTCCCGCGTACATCCTCGGCGGACGCGGCACCGGGATCGCTTCCACGCCCGAGGAGTTGGACAGGATCGCCTCCAACGGCCTGGCCGTCAGCCCGATCCGGGAGATCCTCATCGAGCGCTCGATCGCCGGGTGG
>CAZQEJ010000130.1:0-4118 GCA_964592165.1 uncultured Ilumatobacteraceae bacterium
CCCCCAGGTTCTCCTCGACGAGCCGCTTCAACCCGACCATCGTCTCCTCGTCGGGTTCCCCGTCGTGCTCGCCGAAGTAGAAGTGGCTCAACCACTGCTCCTTGCCGACCTCGTTGCGGGCGATCGCGTCGAGGTCGTCTTCCAGGCGGGCGGTGAACGCGTAGTCGACGAGCTCGTCGAAGTGCTTCTCCATCAGGCCGACGACGGCGAACGCGGTCCAGGTGGGGACGAGCGCCTGGCCCTTCTTCCACACGTAGCCGCGATCGACGATCGTCTGCATGATGCTCGCCCACGTCGATGGGCGCCCGATGCCGAGCTCCTCCAGCTTCTTGACCAGGGAGGCCTCGGTGTAGCGAGCCGGAGGGCTCGTCGTGTGCCCATTGGCGTCCAGTCCGGCGAGGGGGACGGGGTCACCTTCGGCGAGGACCGGGAGCAGCGCCTCGCGCTCGTCGGCACCGTCGCCTTCGTCGCGCGATTCGACGTACACCTGGCGGTAGCCGGGGAACGTGATCGTCGTGCCGGACGCGGCGAACTCCGCGTCGGTCGTCACCGTCCGGCCTGGTTCGGTGGCTGGCGCGCCGAGGCGGACCGACACGGTGGTCCCCGTCGCGTCGGCCATCTGGGAGGCGAGAGCCCGCTGCCAGATCAGGCGGTACAGCGACAACTCCTGGCTGTTCAGCTCACCGGCAAGGCGGTCGGGGGCGCGCAGCGGTGTCGTCGGCCGGATCGCTTCGTGAGCCTCTTGGGCGTTCTTGATCTTCGTCGAGTACTGCCGGGGCGACGGCGACAGGAAGGACTCCCCGTACGAGCTGCGCACCTCGGCGCGGATCGCACCGAGAGCCTCGTCGGAGAGCACGACGTTGTCCGTGCGCATGTAGGTGATGTAGCCGCGTTCGTACAACCCCTGGGCGAGGCGCATGACCTGCGCGGAGGACAAGCGCAGCTTGCGTCCGCCCTCCTGCTGCAACGTCGAGGTCATGAACGGCGCCTTCGGCGAGGAGCGGTACGGCTTGGTCTCCACCGAGCGGACGGTGAACGGCGCGTCGCGGAGGGCCTCGACGAGCCCGGTGGCCCGTGGCTCGTCGACGACGACGACCCGCGCCGCGGGCGTCCCGTCGGCAGCGAAGTCCTTACCCGTGGCCACCTTCGTCCCGTCCAGGGCGACGAGGGTCGCGCCGAATGCCGGGGCGGTCGCCGTGTGCAGCTCGACGGTCCAGTAGCCGGCCGGGACGAACGCCATCCGCTCCCGTTCACGGGCGACGATCAGGCGGATCGACGGGCTCTGCACCCGGCCCGCGGACAGACCCCGGTTGACCCGCCGCCAGAGCACCGGAGAGACCTCGTAGCCGTACAGGCGGTCGAGGATCCGCCGGGTCTCCGCCGCGTCGACCAACCCATAGTCGATCCCCCGCGGGTTGCTCACCGCGTGGTCGATCGCCGACTTGGTGATCTCGTGGAACACCATCCGCTTCACGGGGACCTTCGGCTTGAGATATTCGAGGAGGTGCCAGGAGATCGCCTCTCCCTCCCGGTCTTCGTCCGTGGCGAGGTACAACTCGCTCGCGTCCTTCAACGCGGCGCGCAGCTCCTTGACCACGTCCTTGCCGCGCACGGTCAGCTCGTAGGTCGGTTTGAAACCGTTCTCCACATCGACGGCGAGCCCCTTGGAGGGCAGGTCGGCGACATGCCCCACCGAGGCGCGAACGTCGTAGGCGTTGCCGAGGAACTTGGCAATGGTCTTGGCCTTCGCCGGGGATTCGACGATGACGAGGGGTCTGGACATGGCGAGGTATCGCTAGGTCACCGGTGGTAGGCCTGTCAAGGCAGGCCCTGCGATTCGGCATCGGAGGGCATGATGGGTGGCTGATGCACCGGGAGCTGGTCGAGCTGGGCTGGGACGACGGGTTCGCCGCCGCCTACGGCGAGCTCGGCACGGACGTCGCGCCGGTGCGGGTCGCGCGCATCGACCGCGGTTGGAGCACCGCCCTGGCCGGGCCGGACGGACCGGTGGTCCGTGTCCGCAACATCGGTGCCGACGTCGCGGTCGGCGACTGGGTGGTCCCCGATGCCGCCGGTGAGCGGGTCGAGCACGTCGTTGCCCGCCGCTCGGCGTTCGTCCGCCGGGCCTCGTTCGAAGGTGCTCGCGGCGAGGCTCACGTCGTCGCCGCCAACGTCGACAGGGTCTACGTGCTCCATGCCCTGACCGCCCCGCCGAACCCACGCCGGCTCGAACGCGAGCTCGTGTTGGCGTTCGACTCCGGTGCCGCCCCGGCGGTGGTGATGACCAAGCTCGACGCGGTCCCCGAACCTCGGGCGGTCCTCGATGCTGTGCGCGAGATCGCCCTCGGGGTGCCCGTTCACGCGGTGTCGAGCCGTACCGGTGCCGGGCTCGACGCGCTCCGCCCGGTCGGCAACGAGACGATCGTGCTCCTCGGGGCGAGCGGGGTGGGCAAGTCGACGCTGGTCAACGCGCTCGCCGGTGACGACGTCCAGCGCACCGCGGAGGTCCGTGGCGGTGACCAACGAGGCCGGCACACGACGATCGCCGCCGAGCTCGTCCGCCTCCCCGGTGGTGGCTGGCTGATCGACACCCCCGGCCTGCGCGCGGTCAGCCTGTGGGTCTCCGGGGAGGGGATCGAACGAGCCTTCGCCGAGGTGTTCGAACTGATGGATCACTGCCGCTTCCGGAACTGCAAGCACGAGCAGGAACCGGGATGCGCGGTGCAGGCCGCGATCGCTGCCGGGGAGCTCGATCCGATCCGGCTCGAGTCGCTCAAACGGTTGGTTGCCGAAGAAGCTCGTCTCGAACAGGAGCAGATCGAGGTCGGGCGCACCGCCGACCGCCGCCGCGTCCGGCGCCGCCCCCCAGACGACCTCGACACCCGAACCGACCTCGGTCCGCCCGAGGCCGATTGAGCGGTCCGCCGGGCCGCCCCCCTGGGCCGGCCATCGGCGCCGTGCGCCGCGGGTCGGGGGCGGAGGCCGGGGGGTCAGCCCCGATCGAGGCGGTCGGCGGGCTGTGTCGAATCGGCCGGGCGTCTGCCCCGATCACGCATTGCGGCGATCACCGCGGAGGTGCTCGAGTGCACCGTGACCGCACGATCGAAACCGGTCAATGCCATGCGGGCGCGCAGCCGGTCACCGGCACAGACGATGGCGATGTCGCCGCCAGCGGCGCGAGCTCGGCCGGCGGCGCCGAGCAACGCGCCGAGGGCGAGATCGTCGAACGACTCGACCGCGTCGAGATCGACGACCAGGATTCTGCCGCGCCGTGCGTCGACTGCCCCGGTGAGCGCGTCACGGAGCTCGGGGGTGCCGAGCATGTCCACGTCGCCGTCGACGACGAGGACCGGGACTTCGGCGAACGTCTCGACTCGGGTGTGCAGGCGGGCCATCGGCCCGCCAACCTACGGCCTCGGCCGGCCCCGGCCGGCCTCGGCCGGCCTCGTCGTGCCTGGTCCACGCGCGCCGGGTCGGCCGACGGGTCCGGCGCTAGCGTCGCCCGCCGTGCCTCGCCGTGCTGCCACGCTCGCTGCCTGCGCAGCCGTGGCGGTCGCCGGCCTGGTCACCTCCGTTGCGGGGCATCGTGCGGCTGCCGAGGACCTGCCGCCGCCGACGACCGATCCCGGCATGACCGTCGCCGACCGCGCCTTGATCGCTGATCCGGGCGCGCTCGTCGTCGCCACGCGGGGCGTGGCGACCCCCGTGTTGCACGTGTTCCCGCTCACCCAGTTGTGGGTCCGTTACAGCCGTTCGCACCATGACTACCCGGCGACGGACATTGCCGTGCCGTGCGGTTCGGCGGTCCTCTCCGCGGTCGACGGGGTGGTCTGGGAGGTCGAACGCACCGATCGGTGGAACCCGTTCATCGACGCCCCTGGCACGCGCGGTGGGCGCACCGTGGTGATCGACGGCGATGACGGCGTCCGCTACCTGTTCGCCCACCTCTCCTCGATCCGCAGCACGCTCACTGTCGGTGACAAGGTGCGCGCCGCGGAGGTGCTCGGCGCGTCGGGATCGTCGGGACGTTCGACGGGCTGCCACGTGCACCTCGGCATCTCCCCGATCTGCCCGACCCGGATCTGGAGCCTGCTCGCCGGCACGCTGTGGCCGTGGCG
>CAZQEJ010000130.1:4218-5587 GCA_964592165.1 uncultured Ilumatobacteraceae bacterium
CGATCTGCCCGACCCGGATCTGGAGCCTGCTCGCCGGCACGCTGTGGCCGTGGCGCTATCTCGACGCCTGGAAGGCAGGCGCCAACCTGAGCCCACGCGGCGAGCTCGACCAGTGGCTCGCGGCGCACCCGCGCGCCTGTTCGGGCTCGGTGGTGATCGCCCCGGCGGCGGGAAGCGACACCGGGGACTACCCGGTGCCTCCGCGGTCGTGACGGCGGCCGCACGCCTCACGCGGGCTCCGGGGCCTCGCTGCACGATCACGGCTCGAGGCGCATCGTCGCGGTCGCCCGGATCGTGATGTCGGGGAGCAGGGCGCCGACGAGGGGGACGTCGGTGCGCACCACCCGGGTGACCGTCGCCCGCACGTCGCGTCCGGTGGTGGCGACCGTGACCCTGATCTCCAGCGGGGTGGCCGCCGTGCCGGCTGCCACCCCGTCACCGGCGACCCTCGACACCGCGGCAGCGCGCGCGGCTTCCCGCGCCGCGTGGATCACCGCGAGTTGGTCACGGGCGACGATCAGCAACTGTGCGCCGGCGAGGAGGAACAGGGCGAGCAACGGCAGGGCGAGGGCCAGTTCGACCGCCGCCTGACCGCGCTCACCCCGTCCCCGCGTCGCTCGCCGGTGAGTGCCGATCACACTCTGTCGGTGACCGCGTCGACCACCTTGTCGAGCAGCCGGCCGATCTTGCCGGCACCGCCGCCACCCGTCGCCCAGGCGACGAGCAACAGCGCGACCAGCGCGGCGCCGAGCAGGACGAGCGCGTACTCGGCGGTGGCTTGCCCGGCGTCGTCGTGGGCGAGCATCCGGGCATGGGCGAGGGCGAGCAGGTTGCGGATCCAGTCGTTCATCGTCGGCTCCTTCGTCGTGGTTCGTCGAGACGTGGTCGGACGTGGTCACGGGTGGAGCCGTTCGTACGACGAGAAGGTCCCGGCGAGGAGGGGGACGATGGCGAGGACGACGAACGCCGGAAGCGTGCAGCACACCAGCGGGAAGCACAGCCGCACCGGCAGCCGGCGGGCATCGGCATCGGCGAGCCGGCGGCGCTCGGCGCGGGCTTCGGTCGCGAGCCTGTCGAGCGCGCCGGTGATCGGATCGCCATGGCGCTCAGCGTGGGCGAGGACATCGGCGAGCACGCCGAGCACCGCCACCCCCGGGAGGCGGATCTCGTCGAGCGCGTCGGCGAAGCGGGTCCCGCCGTTGAGCGCGGCGACCACCGCCGACGTCGCCGGGCGCAGCGCGGTCGGCGACAGGCCCAGGGCGCTCAACCGGGCGAAGGCGAGCGCCGGTGTCAGCCCGGCACGGACGAGCATCACGAGCAACTCGATCAGTTCCGGCACCGCGGCCCGCTGGGCCTCGATCATCGCCGC
>CAZQEJ010000130.1:5687-8459 GCA_964592165.1 uncultured Ilumatobacteraceae bacterium
GTCGTCGCCTCGGCCAGCGGTGCACCGGCCCGTTGCGACTGGGCGATCGCCGCCAACGCGGCCGGAGCACCGGGCCCCGCACCGACCCGACCCACCGCGCCGGCCAGTGCCGCGCCCGTCGCCGTCGCCCGGGCCAGCGCGTCGAGCGCGGCTGGCCACGTGGCCGAGCCGGCGGGCCGCCGGCCCCAGCGCGTCGCCAGCCGCCGCATTCGCGCCCACCGGCCGGGCCGTGCGCTGTCCTGCCCGGAGCGCTTCGGGCTCTTCGCGAGGCGCCGGGCCGGCCGGCGGATGCCGAGCAGCCACGGGGCAGCGGCGACGATCACGGCGGCCCCGGCGCAGATCTCGGCGATCATCGCCGCCACCGTTGCGGTGCCCCGACCACCCGCCCACCGTCGGCGAGCATCCGCACCCGCTCGCCCGCCCCCGCGTCGAGAGCTGGCACCGGGGCGACCTCGGCGACGGCGGCCACGCTCCGCCGCCCGTCCGCGCTGCGCCCGAGTTGGACGACGACGTCGAGCGCGCTGTGCACCTGCTCGCGCACCGCGGCCAGCGGCCACCCGGGCGCACCGATCAACACGAGCGATTCGATCCGGCGCAGCGCGTCGGCTGGCGAGTTCGCATGGCAGGTGGTCAACGAGCCGTCATGACCGGTGTTCAGTGCCTGGATCATCTCGCTGGCCTCCCCGCCGCGGACCTCGCCGACGACGAGCCGATCGGGCCGCAGCCGCAGCGCGGTGCGGACGAGTTCGCCGATCGTCACCGCCTCGACCGCCTCATGACGGTGCCGGCGTGCCTCCAGCCGGACGACGTGGGGGTGATCGAGGTCGAGCTCGGCGGTGTCTTCGATGGTGATCAGCCGTTCTCCCGGATCGGTACTTCCGGCGAGCACGTTGAGCAGGCTGGTCTTGCCCGAGGATGTCGGCCCGGCGACGACGATGTTGGCCCGCCGGTCGACCAGTTCGGCGAGCAGGTCGGCGACAGGTGGGGGAGCGAAGTCGTCGAGCCGCAGCCGGCGCGGCCGGAAGCGACGGATGCTGCAGCAGGTCCCGTCGGGGCTGATCGGGGGGACGACCGCGCACAATCGTGACCCGTCGGCGAGGCGAGCGTCGACGATCGGCGCGCTGCGGTCGAGGCGTAACCCGAGCGGGCTGATGATCCGCTCGATGACCGTGTCGAGCTGCCCCGTCGGCAGCCGGCCGACGAGCTCCGGCGAGCCGTCGCGATCGACCCACAACTCGGTCCCGGCGTTGACGATCACCTCGGTGACCGACGGGTCGGCGAGCCACGCCTGGAGCGCGCCGAGCCCGGTCAACTCGGCGTGCACCCGCGCCGCCAGCGACGCCCGCCCGGGAGGGTCGAGCAGCGGCAGGCGGGCGTCGAGCAGGCGCTCGACGAGAGTGCGCTCGTCGGCGCCGGGAGAGCTGCGCAGGATCCGGCGCGCTTCGTCGACGATGGCGGCCAGACGGTCGTCGGGGATGGGCCCGGTTGCCGCAGGCATCACGCCACGGCGCGCAGGCTGCGCGCCAGCGCGGTGGGCAGGCGCCCGGCGAGCAGCCCCGCGTCGACGGCGCGGGCGATCCCCGGGTCGCAGGGCAGCTCGATCACCGAGGAGACCCCGAGGGCTCGTCCGATGTCCTGTGCGCCCAACGCCCGTCCCGCCTCGCGCACGACCGCGACGACCGTCGCCCCGGCAGCGACGCTCACCGCCCGGCGCAGGGCGAGATAGCACGGTCGCACGACGAGCAGCGAGACCGAGGCGGCGGTCAGCAACTCGCCGGGGGGCATCCCGGTCCCGGCATCGACGACGACCGGCGCGTCGATCTCGCCGAGCGCGTCCGCCAGCCGCTCCCAGCGCGAACGCTCCGTCGCCCCGGGTTCCTGTGCCAGCTCCGGCTCACCGGCAGGGATGATCGCCAGTGCCGGTCCGGCGGGAATGGCGAGCCGTTGCAGAGACGCGGCGCCGGGCGGCGGTTCGGCGAGCATCCAGCGGCGAACGCCAGGCCCTCCCGGTTCGGCGACGCCGAGCGCGGTGGGGAGGTCACCGGCGAGGTCGACGGCGACGACCGGCGATTCACCGGTCTCCCGCTCTGCCGCGAGGACCAGCGCCAGCGCCGCGGCGACCACGGTCGTCCCGCTACCGCCCTTCACCGACCAGCACACGATGGTCATCGGTGGATCCCCCTTCCGACGGCACGCCGCGGGCGTGCACAACGATCAGAATCGGGGGAAGCTCCGGCAACGTACCGGCACGAGGAGCAGAGGACAACGTCTCTCGGCGGCGACGAGCAGCCGCCGGTTCAGGGAGCGGAGCGGATCTTCCGGGCGGCGAACGCGCCGAGACCGACGACCATCAGCACCACGAGGAGTCGCTTCATCTGCGTCAGCCTGTCAGACGGCGAGGAGGTCGCGCGCACCGGTGTCGCTGGAGGGGTGACGAAGCTTGCTCATCGCCCGGGCCTCGATCTGGCGGATCCGCTCCCGGGTCAGGTTGAAGTGCTCGCCGACTTCTTCCAGCGTGCGCGGCTCGCCGCGATCGAGGCCGAAGCGGAGCTTGAGGATCTCCCGCTCGCGGTCGTCGAGGGGAGCGAGGAGGCGGTTGATCTCTTCCGGGAGGAGGGCGGTGGCGGCGACCTCGAACGGGCTCTCCGCGGAGCGGTCCTCGACGACGTCACCGAGCTCGGCGTCGCCGTCCTCACGCAGAGGTTCGGACAACGACAGCGGTTCGGCGGCGAAGCGCAGCGCCTCGGTGACCTTGTCCTCGGGCATCTCGAC
>CAZQEJ010000131.1:0-8286 GCA_964592165.1 uncultured Ilumatobacteraceae bacterium
GACGGCGGCCGCCGGACGTTCCGCTTCCGCCCCGGACCGGTGTTCGCCGGCCTCGTCCTCGCCGACGAGATCAACCGGGCGACACCGAAGACCCAATCCGCGTTGCTCGAGGCGATGCAGGAGCGCAGCGTCACCGCGGGTGGGGCGACCCGCCCGCTGCCCCGCCCGTTCCTCGTCATGGCCACACAGAACCCACTGGAGATGGAGGGCACCTACCCGTTGCCCGAGGCTCAGCTCGACCGATTCCTACTCAAGGTGCACGTGCCGTTTCCCTCCGCGGACGAGCTCGTCGCCGTGATCGAGCGCACGACGGGGACGACGGTCCACCGGCCGCGCACTGTCGTCGGTCGCGACGAGCTGCTCGGGATGATCGCCCTGACCCGCGAGGTCCCGGTGCCGAGCCACGTGCTGCGCCACGCCGTCGATCTCGTCGTCGCCACCCACCCCGACCAGCCGAGCGCTCCGAAGGCGGTCAGCAGCTACGTCCGCTTCGGCGCGTCGCCGCGCGGTGCACAGGCCCTGATCCTCGCCGGCAAGGTGCGCGCCCTGCTCGACGGACGCCCCAACGTCGCCGCCGACGACGTGCGCGCCGCCGCTCCCGGTGCGCTGCGCCACCGCCTGGTGCTCGGCTACGAGGCGAGCGCCGACGGTGTCGATGCCGACCGGATCGTCGGTGAGCTGCTCGCTGCCGTCCCGTCCCCGCCCGCCAACCTGCGCGGCGCTCCGTGAGGAGGTGAGGCGGGGTGACCGAGCTGCTCGAACCACGGTTCCTCGCCGCTCTGGAACGGCTCCAACTCGGCACCCGCCGGCGGTTGACCGGGCGGTTCGGGGGCGAGCACCGCTCGCTGCGCCACGGGACGTCGCTGGATTTCGCCGACTACCGCGAGTACCGGCCGGGCGACGACTTCCGCCGCATCGACTACCCGCTGTACGCCCGCACCGACCAGCTGTTCATCCGCCTGTTCGAGGCCGAGGACGACGTCGCCGTGCGGCTCGTGGTCGACCGGTCCGCCTCGATGCGCTTCCACGGCAAGCTGCCGACCGCGGTGCGGCTGGCTGCCGTGCTCGGCTTCGTCGCCCTCGTCCGGCGCGACGTGGTCACCTTGTCGGTGTTCCCCGACGGTGGCGCACCCCGGCGGTACACCGGTCGTCATGCGACCGGCGCGCTGTTCACCGATCTCGGAGCACTCGATCCGGCCGGGCGCGCCGAAATCGGCGCCGAGGCGGCCGCGGTCGTCGCCGCAGCGGCGACGAGGGGGCTCACGGTGATCGTCTCCGACCTGCTCGGCCCCGGGTGGGAGACGGCGATCGACCGGCTCCCCGGTCGGGGCGACTCCGTCGTCGTGCTCCACGTCCTCGCCCCCGAAGAGCTCCGCCCGAGCGTGGTCGGCGACCTCGAGTTGGAGGACGCGGAGACCGGCGAGCAGCTCTCCGTCAGCCTCTCCCCCGCCGCCGCGAACCGGTTTGCGGCGTCCGCCGAGGCGTGGCTCGAGCGCGTCGCCGGGCGTTGCCGCCGCCGTGGCATCGCCTACAGCCGGATCTCGACCACCGACGACCTGGAAGACGTCGTCCTGCGCGGCTGGCGTGACGAAGGGGTGCTCCGGTGAGCGGCGCGCGATGAGCCTCGCGGCCCCGTGGGGCTTGGCCGCGTTGGCCCTCGCCGTGCCGGTGATCGTGCTGCACATCTTGCGGCCGCGGCGCCAGGCGATCGAGGTCAGCTCGACGTACCTGTGGCGCGGCGTCGAACGGCCCGTCTCGTCGGCCGTGCCGTGGCAGAAGCTGCGCGCCAGCTGGCTGCTCGCCGCCCAGCTCCTCGCGCTGGTCGCCGGCTCACTGGCGCTGGCCAACCCCGTGCGAGTGACCCCCGCCCGGCTCGCCGAGCACACGGTGATGATCTTCGACACGAGCGCGTCGATGGGTGCGACCGACGGCGCTCCGGACCGGCTGAGCAGCGCCAAGCAGCGTGCCGAGCAACTGCGCGACGAGCTGCCCCCCGGAGGGCGGGCGAGCATCGTCGTCGCCGGTGCGCGGCCGCGCGTCGTGCTCAGCGCGAGCGACGACCGCCAGGCGTTCTCCGACGCGCTCGGGCTCGTCCAGCTGAGCGAGGGGCGTGCCGACTTCGCCGGCGCATTCGCCCTCGCTCAGAGCCTGGAGACATCCACCGCGCCGATCGGCTTCGTCCTGTTCTCCGACGGCGGCCTGTCCGAGGAGGAACAACGCCTGCAACCGCCGGGGACGATCTACGAGCGGATCGGTTCGCGTGACGTGAACCGGGCGTTGAGCGCGATGACCGTCGTCCAGCGCGGCAGCGGGCTGCACGTCGAGGTCACGGCGAAGAACACCGGCGGGCCCGCCGCGCTGCAGGACCTGCGCGTCGACGTCGACGGCGTCACTGCGGCGAGCGAGCGCGTCGAGCTCAAACCGGGGGTCGCGGTCACGACCGGGTTCGACGTTCCCCTGGGGGATCGGATCGAGGCCTTCCTCGCGGGTGGCGACCTCCTCGCCGCCGACGACCGGGCCGTCGCCGTCGCCGCGCGCCGGCCCGACCTCGACGTCCTCGTCGTCGGTGACACGTTGTTCGTCGCCGAGTTGCTCGCCGCGATCCCCGGGGTGACGACGACCGTCGCCGACGATCCGGGGGCGACCGGTGCCGGCTACGACGTGGTCGTCTACTCCGGCACCACGGTTCCCGCCGACGTCGCCGTGCCGTACCTGGCGATCGCCCCACCCGGCGGCGCCCCCGGTGTGGACGTTGCCGGGATGCTCGACGCGCCCGCGGTGACGACTCTCCACAGCGATTCTCCGCTGATCGCCGGCCTCGACCTGACCGGCATCGCGATCGCGGCCGCGCAGCGCGTCGACGCGCCGCTCGCCGACGAGCTCGTCGGCGCGGTCGGCGGCCCACTGCTGCTCTCCGGGACGACGACGTCGGCCACGGGGCGCAGCCTGCGCTACGTCTATCTCGGCTTCGCCCTCGCCGAGTCGAACCTGCCGGTCCAGGTGGTGTTCCCGATCCTTGGCGACCGGGTCGTCACCACCTTGGCCGGCACCGGGTTCCCTGCCAGCGCGTCGACGGTCGGCGACCCCCTACCCGTCGATCCGGGCGCGGACGCGACGATCGTCGCCCCCGACGGCCGGGAGCGGGACCTCGCATCCGGCTCTGCGGTGCCGACGGCCGACCGCGCCGGGTTCTGGGGCGTGCGCACCGGGGATGGACCGCTGCGCCTCGTCGCGGTCAACCCTCCACCGGGCGAATCGGCGATCGCGCCCCAGACCGGACTGCTCGACCCGCCGACGCGAGCGGGAACGGCGGCGGAAGCAGCGCGCGGCCGCCACAGCCTCGTGGGGTGGGTGATCGCGGTGTTCCTCGCCGTCGTCGTCGTCGAGGCGCTCCTCGCTCGGCGCTCCGTGGGGGTCGGGCGTGCTCAGTGGCGGTGGGCGTTGGTGGCGCGTGCCGCGGTCGCCGCGCTGCTCCTCGGCGCGCTTGCCGCACCCGTGGTTCGCCGTCCGGCGAACCGGGTGGCCACCGTGTTCGTGATCGACGCGTCGGCGTCACTCGGCCAGCGTGGTCACGCCGCGGCGACCGAGTGGGTCCGTCAGGCCCTGTCCCACCGCCGCGGCGACGATCTCGCCGCGGTCGTCGCCTTCGGTGGCGACGCCCGGCTCGACCGCCTGCTCGAGCCGACCTCCGCCTTCGACGGGACGCGGGTCGTCGTCGACGACAGCGCGACGAACATCCAAGCGGCATTGCGCCTGGCCGACGCGGTGCTCCCCGCCGATGCCCGCCGCCGAGTCGTCCTCGTCTCCGACGGCCGGCCGACGAGTGGCGATTCGATCGCCGAGGCAGAGGAACTGGCCCGCTCCGGGACGCCGGTCGACGTGCACCTCGTCGAGGACACACCCGGCCGGGACGCGGCGCTCGGCGAGGTGGACGCCCCGACCCTCGCCCGGACCGGCGAGGAGATCCGGATCACCGCGGTCGTCGAGGCAAACACCGCCGGCCCTGCAGCGGTCGCGCTTCGCCTCGACGGTGTCGAGGTCGCCCGGCGGACCGTCGACCTCGTCGCCGGTGACAACCCGGTCGCGTTCACCGACGTGCCGGCGGCCGCGCCGGGCGTCGTGATGCGCTACCAGGTGACCGTCGAGCAGGGCGGCGACACCCGCCGGGAGAACGACAGCGGGTTCGTCGCCGTTCCCGTCGACGGCCCGGCGAAGGTGCTCGTCGTCGAGGGCAGCCGTGCCGAGGCGGCGACCCTGACTGCGGCGTTGAACGCCGGCGGGGTACTCACCGAGACGGTCTCCGGCGACGGGCTGCCCACCGCCCAACAGCTCGTCACCTACTCCTCGGTCGTCCTCGTCGACGTCGACGCCCGCGAACTCGGAGGCGAGCAGCTGGCGACGTTGACCACAGCGGTGCGCGATCTCGGTCGCGGCCTGGTCACCGTCGGCGGAGAGCGCAGCTACGGCGTCGGCGGCTACCGCTCCAGCCCGCTGGAGGAGCTGTTGCCGGTGATCAGCGAGGTGCTCGACCCGAAGCGGCGCAAGACCGTCGCCGAAGTGCTCTCGATCGACGTCAGTGGGTCGATGGCCAACTGCCACTGCTCCGAGGGTCAGGTGGCCGTCGACCGGCTCGGCGGTGGGGTGAACAAGACCGACATCTCCCGGGCCGCGGCGGCGCGCACCGTCGAGGCCCTGTCCGCCTCCGACGAGGTCGGGATCGTCGCCTGGAACCAGTCCGCGCAATGGATCATCGACCTTCAGCAACTGCCCCCCGACGAGGTCGTCGAAGACGGATTGCGCCGGCTCGTGCCGGCGGGAGCGACGAACTTCGGCGACTCGCTGGGCGGGGCGGCCGAGGCACTGCGCGCGAGCAAGGCCGCGCTCAAGCACATCATCGTGTTCTCCGACGGCTTCACCGACCCGGCGATCATCGAGAGCGTCGCCGGACAGGCAGCTTCTCTGTACCAGACCGATGGGATCACCACGTCGGTGATCGCCACCGGGGAAGGCGCCGCGCCGTCGCTGGAGGACATCGCGGTGCAGGGGCACGGCCGCTACTACCCCGGACGCGATCTCGCCCAGGTGCCGCAGGTGATCGCCGAAGAGGCCGTGATCGCCAGCCGCGACTTCATCACCGAGGGGGAGTTCCTCCCGGAGGTGACTGCGGCGACCGCGGTGACCGATCACCTCAGCGCCGCGCCACCGCTGCTCGGCTACGTGGCGACGACCGCGAAGGGCAGCGCGACGACGGCGCTGCGCATCGGGCCGGACCGCGACCCGCTGCTCGCCAGTTGGCAGGCAGGCCTGGGGAAGGTGACGAGCTGGACGAGCGACGCGTCGGCGGGGTGGTCACAGCACTGGGCGGGATGGGACGGATACGTCGGGTTCTGGTCCGATGTGGTGAAGGACACGTTCCCTGCGGGCGACACCGCCGGCGCGGTGCGTGCCGCAGTCGTCGGTGGGCGGTTGCACATCGAACTGGACGCCGGCGTCGACCTGCCCGACGGGGCGACGGCGAGCGCGGTCGTCGCCGGGCCCGACGGCCAGCGCACCGAGGTCCCCCTGGAACCGACGAACACGGGAACGTTGAGCGCCGACCTGCCCGCCTCCCGGCCGGGTTCGTATGCGGTCGGGGTGACCGTGAACGCCGGCGGTGAGACCGTGCTGTCCTCCACCGGGCTGGCCAGTGAGAGCTACCCCCAGGAGTATCGCCCGGGGAACGCGGACCGCGCCCTGCTCGAGCGGATCTCGGCGATCACCGGGGGGCGCGGCGAAACCACCCCGGAGTCGGCGTTCAGCGCTTCCGGACTGGCCCCGGGGACTCGGCTGATCCCCCTGCGGTTCGCCTTCCTCCTCGCCGCAGTGCTCGCCTGGCCCGTCGCGGTGCTCCTCTCCCGGCTCTCGCTGCGTGGTGCAACGGTCGGCGGAGCACTCGCTGCGGCGCGCTCACCTGGCCGTCGGTTGCGTGCCGTCCTGCCTTCTGTGCTGCCTCAGGATCCGGGTGAGGGCAGGGCGCCGCAGCGCGGCGAGCCCGGCGCGGCGTGCGCACCGTCGTCGGTGGAGGAGCTCCTCGCCCGCAAGCGCACTCGGCGAGGTGACCCGGATCGGCGCGACCCCCCGGCTTGAGCGGCGGCGGTGAGCGCGGCGGCGGCGATCATCGCCGCGCCCAACCAGACGAAGGCCGCCAACGGCTTGGTGCGCACCTCGACCAGGACGCGGCCGTCGTCGTCGGCGCGCACCAGGGCGACCTGCACATCGCCCCACGGGCGGTTGACCATCGCCGTCTCGGGGAGGATCCCCCCACGGTCCGGATGGGCGACGAGCGCCGGCCGTAGGGTCCGCCCGGCGACGCGCAACTCGGCCGTCACGGCTCGACTTCCCGGGCGTGGACCGGTGCCGGTCGTCAGGCCGAGGTTCATCACGCTCACACCGGCGACGCGCTCGGTCGACCCGCTCTCCAGCGTCGCCGTGGCGCTGCGACCGAGCGTGGTGCCGGCGACGCCGGCGAGCAGGACGATCATCCCGGCGTGGGCGACCCACGCCGCCGCGGACACCCGGCGCCGTCCGGCGCGCAGCGCGAGGGTGACGAGCGCACCGACGACGACGGCGGCGAACGGGGCGAGGAGGCGGGCGAACAGCCACCCTCCGACGCGAGGATCGCGGCCATCGCCGAGTGCGTCAGCGGCGAGCGGGACGACGGTCAACACGACGACCTCCGCCGCGGCTGCGGCGGCGAGGAGCGCCGGGAGTGGTCGCCAACGGTCGAGCGGGCCCGGTGTCGACCGCCACGGCGAGCGCCGCGACTCGACGATCAGCCAGACCAGCGCACCCAGCGCGAGGGCTGCGAGGGCGGTCCCGACGCGGGTCGCCTCGGCGAAGCTGTGCACGGAGGGAACCGCCCCGGAGCGGGACACCGCCGCTCCCCCGAGGGCCGCGACGAACGGTAACCCGGCGAGGAACCGCCTGGTCCGGCCAGGCCATGCGCCCGGCATGTGCACGGCGACGAGCGTTACGAGCCACGGGGTGAGCGACGCGTTCTCGACCGGATCCCACGCCCAGTACCCGCCCCATCCCTGCTCGGCGTAGCTCCACCAACCGCCGAGGGCCATCGCCGCGGTGAGCAGGCCGAGGGCCGTGAGCAACCAGCGGCGGGCCGACGCCGGGGGCACGCCGACGAACGCGGGCAGGGTCGCGGCGAGCCCGGTGTAGAGCATCGGTGGGTGGATCGTCATCGCCCAGTGCTCGAGGATCGGGGTCAAGCCGAAGCCCTCCGTCGCCGGCATCGCGAGGCGCTCGAAGGGCCACGCGGTGATCAGCGCGATCAGCACCGCGGCCGCGCTGATCAGTGCAGCGGCGCCGACCGCCCCGCCGCGCAGCCGGCGGACCACCGCTGCGGCGACGAGCGCGAGGATTGCCGCGGAGAGCAGCAGCGAGCCCTCCATCGCGCCCCACACGCCGGCCAGGCGGTACCACCACGGCGCGCTGCGCCGGCTGTTCGAGGCGACGTAGGCGAACGTCAAGTCGTCGGTGAGCAACGCCCAGCCGAGCCGACCGACCGCCAGTGCGGCGACGGTCGCCACCGCGACGGTGAGGAGCCGTCCGGCGCGATCGGCGTGTCCGGCGTGCCCCGAGTCCACCGCTGCACCTTACGCAGCACCGGATCGCTCGTTCCGGGTTACCGGAACCACCGCACAGCGAGGGTCGTGGTAACCCGGAACGAGGGCGCACGGCGGCGGTGGGCGGCGCGGGCCGCGGGCGGCTGCGGACAGGTGGTTAGTACGTCAGGCCGTGGCCGAAGCGGAAGGTTGGGTCGACGGTGCCGAACGGGACGTCGGTACGGCTGGCGAGGACCGGGTCCATCGAGCGGGGCATGTCGAACGGGAGCCGGCCACCGGGGGCGGCCTCACCGAACAGCACCGCGGCGAGGGCAGACGCTTCGGTCCCGAAGTTGGCGACGATCGCCGCGGCCTCCTCGGCGAGCGGGCCGAGCACCGCGGCGCCCGCTGCGCACGAGGCTGATGACGATTTCGGTGCAGTGCTCACCGCCGAGCTGATCGACACCGGCGTCGACCAGCTTGACGATCCGATCCTCGGCGCTGAGGTGCTCGACTCCCCAGGCCTTGGGCGTGCCGAGATCTCCGAGCGTCGGGTTGCCGGTGACGAGCGACCAGTCGGCGCACACCGCACCGCCGAAGCCGAGGGGCGGTTAGCGTCCGCGCTCATGGCCGAGCTGCTCGAGTGCGACATCGTCATGAAGGGCGGGATCACCTCGGGGGTGGTCTACCC
>CAZQEJ010000132.1:0-8241 GCA_964592165.1 uncultured Ilumatobacteraceae bacterium
GCCTCGTCGAAGTACGTGTTCCCGTACTGGGTGAACGGGCCGCCGTGGACGTTGAGGAGCACCGGGTAGCTGCCGGCCGGATCGAATCCCGGGGGCGTGAGCACCCACGTGTCGACCTCCACACCGTCGCTCGACGGCGAGGTGAACCGACCCGCCGGGCGGGGCGCGGTGCGCGCCACGAGCCGCTCGGACAGCGCGCTGAGCTGCACCGGCGCGCCGCCCCTGGCGGGGACGGCGGCGAGCTCGGCGGGGCGGTCGACCTGGGCCGCGCTGTAGGCGACAAGGCCCCCGGCGACGGCGAACCCGGTCACGGCGCGGTCCGCGGGCGTCACGGCGACCGGCGCCTGCGAACCCTGGGGGTCGAGGCGGAAGACGACGGTGTCACCGCGGTCCTCGGCGGCGGCGAACAGCGAGTCGCCGTCCCACACCGGGGCGCTCACCCCCGCCGTCGGAGCGAACGTCCGGTCGAGGGCGAGGCTGATCCAGCGCCGCTCCCCACTTACCAGATCGACCACGCCGACGCGCGTGTTCTGCGGCTCGAGCGACGGATCGTCGTAGCCCAAGAAGGCGACGGTCGTGCCGTCCGGCGACACCGCGGGATGGCTGTAGTTGCCGGTCCGCGCCGTCAGCGCCCGCCGTTCACCGCCGAGGCCGACCACGTACAGGTCGACGGCCAAGTCGGTGTCCCACGTGTCGTGCCCTCGCCCGCTGGCGACGACCCCGGACGAGTCGGCCAGCCAGCTCGGCTCGCCGAACTCGAACTCACCGGGTGTCAGATCGAGGGGGACGTCGGTCCCATCCGCCGGAACGACGTACACGTGACGGGGCCGGTCGTAGGTCCACCCTTCCCCGTTGAGCCGGTGGAAGAAGCGTTCGATCCGCCGCGGTGGGAGCTTCGCCGGGTCCGTCTCCTCATAGCGCGCCGAGCGGCAGCGGGAGTCATAGGCCAGCCAACGACCGTCGGGCGACCAGCTCAGGTTGCGGATCTCCTCTGCCGCCGTGGCGACCGTGATCGTCTCCCCAGGACCGGTGAGCGGCAGGACGTGAAGCGTGTACGGGCGGGGGTCGGCGCCCCGTCGGGTAGCAAAGGCGAGCTGCTCCCCGTCTGGGGAGATCGCGGCGCGCCCGTTCAGCGCTTCGGTGGCCAGCGGCCGGGCCCGGTCCGGCCGATCGCTCCACGCGATCCACAACTGATTGCGGTACGCGTTGGTGAGGATGTCGGCACGGCGGACGACGAACACGACCGCCGAACCGTCCGGCGAGAGCGCGGGGAATCCAGCGGTGACGAGCGACGCGAGCAGCGTTTCGGCGTGCGGAGGCATGGCCGCCGACGGTACCTGTCTTCCTCCAACGACCGGCGCCGCGGGGACCGGCCCAGGAGAGCTGTCCACCCGCGGCGCGCAGCTGGGCGATCGACCGTGGCCCTACGAGCGGGACGTGGCTGCACTGCCGGCCTGCGGTGTGCCCGCCTGGCCCAACCAGCGCTCGGCCTTGTCGATCCGCAGCAGTTCCTCGGTGATGTCGGCGAATACCTCGTAGGCGCCGCTCCCCTCGAGGTTGTGACCGAGCCCCCGGTGGGTGCGGAGGCGCACACACGGATCGCGCCCGGCGAGGACTGCTCGGCCGCGGGGCAACAGCGGCAGGAACCGGCGCGCCGGTTCGGACTCATCGAACACGAGAACGACCTGGGGGCCACCGCGGCGGAACGGCGCGAGTGCGGCGGACGTCGAGCGCAGGCCGCTCAACGCGCGCCGCGCCCGATCGAGGAAGCGCCGCAGGCCGGTGAGCGACGGGCGTGATGCGGGCTCGACGCGGCGCATCGGTTCGAACAACTCGACGTTGATCGCGACAACGACGTCGATCCCGGCTCGGGGTGCCGCAGCGAGCAAGGCCCGGGCCCCGGCGCAGAAGCCGACGGCAACGATCGGTCCATCCGCGGCGGCGCGCAACACGTGCGCCGCGGCGGCGACGTCGTCGACGTTGCGCTCGTCGTAGGCGAACGCCGGCCGCCCGTCGAGCGGTTGGTCGCTCCAGCCGCTGCCGGCCACATCGAAGCGCAGCGAGGCGCGACCCAACACGCCTTCATGACGGGCAAGTTCGAGGAACCGGCGGCCGGGTCCCGACGTCGAGGCGAGGAGCAGCGCGGCGCGGTGGCGGGCATCGCCGTCGCCGGGCACGAGCACCCCGGCGAGCGCCGGTTCGCCGATCGCCACGTACTGCTCCGCCGGACCTGTGTCCGCGAGGGCGCTCGTGGCCGGCGGCACCGCGCGGCGCTCGCCGGGATGGTCGCTCGCGGCCGCCACCGCCCATTCGACGATCGAGGCGATCGATCGGTGGGGCAGCTGGGAGGCCGCAGGATCGACGTCGGCCCAGTCGGCGATGTCACCGACTCGGCGATGGGTGAACTGCGCCGGCCCATCGGCCAGGGTGGCGAGGAGCTCATCGCCCACTGGGCGGCGGTCGTCGTCGACGACCAGGACACGCTCACGCCGCGCCAGCCGAGCGGCATCCAGACGCTCCCGGGACAACTCGGCGAGAAGTTCCGGCGGGTAGCCGAATCCACCGACGTTGATCTCGTCCTCGTGGCTGTCGACCACGGCTCCGGTCACGCTGAGCACGCGCAGCTCGCGCACGACGCGTCGCCCCGCCGTCGATGGCGACCACAGCGCGACCGCGTCGACTCCGCCGTCGCCCGGATCGTCGAGCACGTCACCGAGGATCAGCGCACCGAGCCGGCACGCGACGATCGAACGCCGGTGCGCTCCGAGCACGCTCAGCTCGTCGAGCGCTCGACGGACCGACGCTCGCCAGTGGTCGATCAGGGCCGGACGGCGTAGCGAACCGTAGGACTGATCGGTCCCTGCCGGATGGACGATCAGCACGTGCGTGCCCGCCTGCGCCAGGCGGCGGGCGAGATGAATCGTCCCGGCCTGCATCAGCGCAGCTTCACGCCCGATGCTCGGCACGACCACGAACCCGTCGCCACTCGGCCGCAGCGGCCGGTAGTGAGCCGCGGCGAGCACCCCGTCGGGCGTCGGCAGGGCACGCAGGCGGGGAATCACCCGTCCACCCCGGCAACGCGCAGCGCACCCGCGAGCCGGGCGATCGTCCCGATCCAGTCGCGGGCGATCAGCTCATCGGGAAGCTCCACGCCGGCGATCGACTCGAGATCGAAGACGACTTCAACCGCGCTCTGGCTCGTCAGGCCAACAGCGAACAAGTCGTCATCCGGGCCGATCCGCTCGACGGCGACCGACAACCTGCCGAGCCGCCCAAGCGACTCCCGTACCAGCTGCTCCAATTCCACCGGTCGATTCAGTCTCCATCGTCATGCACGATCTCGCCTGGCACCATCTCCCCGGCTTCGGGGACAGCGATCTCCGGAGTCGGTCACCGGGAGGGATCGACCGAGACCGGTACCCTACCCCGGCGGTGAAAGCGATTGCAGATGTGTTGACGGCGTCGTTCGAGGATCATGACGCGCGCCCGGCGATCGAGATCCCCGCTTCTGCGCTCTCCTGCACGTATGGGGAACTCGCTGAGGGAGCGGCCCGGTGGAGTGCCGTCGAGGGGGTCGGCGAACGCCCGCTGCTCGTCCAGCTGGACAAGACGATGCCGTACTACGAACTCGCGGCCGGAGCTTTCCTCCACGGGTGGTCGTTCTGCCCGCTCGACGTCACCTATCCGCTGCAGCGCGTCCAGCACATCGCCGGCCAGCTCGGCCGACCACTCGTCATCGCCGGCGATCCGCAGCGAGCGGCGGAGATGCGCGCCGCCGGATTCGATGTCGTCGGGCCCGAAGCGCGACCTGCTCGCGCTCCGACGGTCATCCCCCCAGCGACCGCGCCGCCGCGGTACTACATCGCCACCTCCGGCACCACTGGCGTGCCCAAGCTGGTCGAGGTCGACCACGACGCGACACGGCCATTCCTCGACTGGGCGCTGCGCTTCTACGAGGTGGGCCCGCACAGCCGGTGGGCACAGATCGCCAGCGTCGCGTTCGATTTGAGCATCGTCGATCTGCTCGTCGGGTTCGCCTCCGGGGCGACGCTCGTCGCCGTCTCCACGCTCGCCGAACGGGCCCGCTTGAACCGCTTCAGCGCCGCCCACCACCTGACCCACTGGCACGCGGTGCCGAGCCTCGTCCCCCACCTGCTGCGCGGCGGCACGTTGCCGGATCTGCGCGTCGTCTCCTTGTGCGGAGAGCCTCTGCTCCGTTCGACCGCGGCCGCACTGCGCGCCGCGGCACCGAATGCACGGGTGGTGAACACGTACGGTCCGACCGAGGGCCCGCTCTTTTGCACCTTCCACGAGGTCACGGACGACGATCTCGGAGAAGACCGACCAACGACGATCCCGATCGGCCGGCCGATCCCCGGCTACGGGTTGCGTCTCGTCGTCGACGACGAAGGGACGCGGCTGGTGATCGTCGCCGAGCAACTCGCCGAAGGGTATGTCGGCGTGGACGATCCTGCGTTCCACACCGTCGAGCACGAAGGACGGGTATTGCCGGCGTTCGACACCGGTGACTACGTCGTCGATCACGGTGATCGGCTGTGCTTCTCCCACCGGCGCGACGGACAGGTGAAGATCTCCGGCATCCGCGTCGAGCTCGGCGACGTGGCCGACGCCTGTCAACGCGCCGGCCTGGAGGAGGCGGTGGTCATCGCCCACCAGGAGCGGCTCGTCGTGTTCCACCGCGGCCACGACGGGCACCCCGGCGATGTCAGCGACGACCGCCGGAGCGAGCTCATCGAGCGTCTCCGTGAACTTCTCCCCCTCCCCGTCGTCCCCGCCGACTTTCGCTACGTGGCCGAGCTGCCACGCACGATCAGCGCCAAGATCGACCGACGCGCCCTCGCCGCGCGCCTCGGGTGATCCTTCCAGACGACGATGCCCGCCCCGCCGACGCCGAGCGCAGTGCTCCTCGTCCGCCACGGCGAGACCGAGTGGTCCGCGACCGGTCAGCACACCGGGCGCACCGATCTGCCGCTCACCGACACGGGTGAGGTCGAAGCGGTGCACGCCGGAGCGGTCGTCGCCGGGATGCTCGGCATCGCCGAACCGGCCGCCGTGTACACCAGCCCTCGCCGCCGCGCCCAGCGCACCGCCGAACTCGTGCTCGGCTCGGATGCGCCGCCGGCGACGGTCACCGAGCTGATCGCGGAATACGACTACGGGGACTACGAGGGACTGACCAGCGCGCAGATCCGCGAACACCGTCCGGGCTGGGATCTGTGGCGCGACGGTTGTCCCGGCGGGGAGAGCCCGGCAGACGTGCTTGCCCGGGCGGAGGAGTTCGTCCGCACCGCTTCGCTGGCCGCCGGCGGCGGGATCATCCTCGCCTTCACCCACGGCCACATGAGCCGGGCACTGACCGCCGTGTTCCTCGGGTTGGGTGCGGGGCTCGCCGCCGTGCTGCACAACGACACCGCCTCGATCGCCGAGATGCGCACGCACAACGGAGCGCTCACCCTCGTCGGGTGGAACCTGCGGCCGCACGCCGCGGCGGTCCGCCCGTATTGAGCACCTCCGGTCCGGCCACCCCACCCCCTCTGGGTGATGAGCGACCGCTACCCGAGCGCCGGATAGCGGATGCGCAGCGCGGCGGCGTGCGCGGGGAAGCCTTCGACGTCGGCCAGGGCGACGATCGACGAGGCGAGACGCCCGAGTACAGGTTCGCCCGCACGGGCGATCGCCGTGCGCTTGAGGAACGCCTCCACGGTGATCCCCGACGAGACGCGGGCGTACCCGTTCGTCGGCAGTGACGCAGGGCAGCCGAGGACGAAGTTCGCCGCGGAGAATGGTGTGTGCTGGCCGACGAGGATCTCCCCGGCGTACTCCAGCCGGCCGAGGACGTCTTCTTCGACGTCGGCGGAGACGGCGAGCTGGAGGTGTTCGGGGGCGAAAGCGTTGGCCACAGCGGCGGCCGCGGCGAGATCGTCGACGAGGACGCACCCGCCATTGACCCCGAGCGATGCCGCGGCCGCGTCGGCCGATCTCGCCGGGAGCGCAGCGGCCTGCCGTTCGAGCTCGGCGTCGACGACAGCCGCGAGGCGTGCCGAGGGAGTGATCAGCAGCGTGCACGAGTCCGTGCCATGCTCGGCTTCGATGAGCAGGTCGGCCGCGAGGCGGACCGGATCGGCACTGTCGTCAGCGATGACCACCGACTCCGTCGGACCGAGGATCATCATCGTCGCCGTCCCCCAACGTTGCATCTCGACCTGGGCGCAGGTCACCGGCCAGCTCCCCGGCCCGACGACCTTGACCACGCGGGGGATCCGTTGCGTACCGAAGCCGAGGGCGGCGATCCCCGCCGGGCCGTTGGCCCGGAACACGCGGTGCAACCCGAGCGCTCCGGCGACGCTGAGCACGACCGGATCGACCGCACCGTGGCCTCCCGGCTTGGGGGGGACGACGACGGCGATCTCCGGCACGCCGGCGACCGTTGCCGGCCCCCCGAGCTGGGCGAGCACGCTCGGGTAGCTGGCCTTCCCGCTCGGGCAGAACAGCCCCACGGACGCGATCGGGCCGACCCGCTGGCCGAGGGTCAACCCCGGGACCGGCTCGAAGCTCCAATCGCCGAGACGGCTGAGCAGTTCTTCGTTGAACCGGCGGACGTTGGCGACCATCTCCGCGATCGCGGCGAGCAGCCCGGCATCGACCGAGCGCCGCGCCGCGGCGAACTCGGCCTCGGTCACCGCCAACCCGTCGGGTTCGACGTCGACACCGTCGAACCGGGCCAGGGCGCGGCACACCGCGTCGTCGCCGTCCACCCGCACCTCCTCGACGAGCTCGCCGATCGCGGCCCGCAGCTCGGGGGTGATCCCGTCGTCGAGGCTCCGCCGGAGGAGCTCGGCGCGTGCTGAAGGGTCGAGTTCGTCCCAGCGCATCACTCGCAGCATCGGCCGCACGGTACCGGGGCCGCACCACCGATCGACGAGTGAGTTCGCATTCCGAACCGACAGTGCGTAGAGTGCCGCGGTGCCTCCGATGATCACCGTCGAGCACGTCGGCAAGACGTTCCAACGACGGCGCCACACCGTCGAGGCCTTGCGCGACGTGTCCCTCGAGGTCGCCGACGGCGAGTTCGTCACCCTCCTCGGCCCGAGCGGGTGCGGCAAGAGCACCTTGTTGCGCATCGTCGGCGGCCTGCAGCAGTCGACCGCCGGGCGGGTCACCGTCGCCGGGCGGACCCCCGCCGAAGCGCGTGCCGCGAAGCTGTTCGGTCTCGTCCCCCAGGCGCCGGCGCTGATGCCGTGGAAGACGCTCGCGGCCAACGTCCGCTTCCTCACCGACCTCCACCCCGGCCGCGGCGGTCATCCCCCGATGAACGACGCGCAGATCGACGAGCTGCTCGGCGCCGTCGGCCTCAGCGACTTCGCCCGCTCCTACCCTCATGAGCTTTCCGGGGGAATGCGTCAACGGGCCTCACTGGTGCGCGCCTTCGCCCTCGGCGCGCCGGTGCTGCTGATGGACGAGCCGTTTGCCGCGCTGGACGAGATCACCCGTGCCGACATGCGCTACCTGCTCCTCGATCTGTGGACGAGGCGCCGGGGGACCGTCGTGTTCGTCACTCACAGCATCACCGAAGCGGTGATCCTCTCCGACCGGGTGCTCGTCATGGCCTCCCACCCGGGCCGCATCTCCTCGGTGCGCCCGATCGATCTGCCTCGCCCGCGCCGCTCCGACGTGGAGGACACCGGCGCCTTCCATGATCACGTCCGCGCCCTGCGCAACGACCTGCGCGAATCCCACGCACTGGTCCGATGACGGCAACCGTGCTCGAAGACCCCGACACCGCGACGACCAACCCGGCCCACGCCCTGCGACGGACCGTTCCCTGGTTGATCGCGCTCGCCCCCGCGGTCGGGGTGCTCGGCTTCCTCGGCATCTGGCAGGCCGCGGTGAGCGTGTTCTCCATACCCCGCTATGCCCTCCCCGCACCGTGGGACATCGTCGCCCACCTCCTCGACGACCCCGGGTTCTACCTCCGCAACGGCCGGACGACGTCGTGGGAGGCGTTGTGTGGATTCCTCCTCGGCGGGTTCGCCGGGCTCGTCGTGGCCACTGCGATGGCTCATTCCCGGTTCGTCGAACGGGCCGTACTCCCCCTCGCCGTGTTGATCCAGGTCACCCCCGTCATCGCCTACGCCCCGGCCGTGGTGATCTGGGTCGGGTTCGGACTGCGTCCGATCCTGATCATCACGATCACCGTCTGCTTCGTCCCGTTCCTGATCA
>CAZQEJ010000133.1:0-8085 GCA_964592165.1 uncultured Ilumatobacteraceae bacterium
GCCTTCTTCAACTCGTCGGGCGATGCGCTACGGGACACCCCGAGCAACTCGTAATAGTCGGCCATCGGGACGTGGTCAGCTTTCTGCGAGGTGCCGGCCGAGGCGGTCGCTGACGACTTCGACGGCGGCCAGAGCGTGCGGGTAGTTCATCCGGGTCGGCCCGAGGACCCCGACCGTGCCGAGCGCCTCGCCGTCGACCATCACCGGAGCGACGACGACGGAGCAGGCGGCCAGAGGCTCGACCCCGTGCTCCTCGCCGATGGCCACCGACAGGCCGCGGTCGATGACGTCGCGCACCAGGTTGACGACGACGAACTGCTGCTCGAGGGTGTTCAGGATCCGCCGCACGACGTCGACGGCGTCGAACGCGCGAGCGACGGTCGCCGTCCCACCGAGGAACACCGAACCGGCGTCGTCACCCGCTCTCAGCGCTCCACGGACCACGTTGAGCAGCGCATCGACGCCCGCCTCGCCCGTGTCGGCGACGGAGGCCAGGTCGCTGAGCGGCCGACCGGCCAACTGGCGATTGAGATGAGCGGCGACAGCCCCGATCGTCACGTCACCGACGTCGACCGGGCTTTCCACGGTGTCATGCTCGATCGTGCCGTTGGACAGCACGACGACGAGCATCAGGACCCTCGCCGACAACGGGGTGAGTTGCGCGGAGCGGATCACCGCGCTCTGCGCACCTGGTCCGACGACCACCGCGGCATAGTCGGTCAGTTCCGACAACAACCGGCTCGTGTCGGCGAGCATCCGTTCCAACGCTCCGTGGGTCCGGCCGAAGAAGTCCCCGATCTGGACGCGGCGGGCGCCGTCGAGCCGGCCGGGCTCGGTGAGGTGATCGACGAAGAACCGGTAGCCCTTGTCCGTCGGGATCCGCCCCGCGGACGTGTGCGGCTGGGTCAGGTAGCCCTCCTGCTCGAGCACGGCCATCTCGTTGCGCACCGTCGCCGAGGAGACCCGCACCCCGGGCGCGTCGGCGATGTGCGTCGAGCCGACGGGGACCGCCGTCTCGATGTACTCCCGGACCACCGCCCGGAGGATCGCCGTCTTGCGTTCGTCGAGCATCGCACTGGTCACCTGGCGGTGAGGGTCACCGGACCTCAGGCAACTCAGCCCCAGGCTACTGGCCGGTCACAGTCGAGCAGCGGCGCTGCGGCCGCAACGGCGGCCGGGCCGGCGCCGCGCTCAGGAGAACTCGGGCTGCTCCCAACCGGGAAAGACGTCGGGCAAGCCGATGGAGACCTTGCCGGTGAACGCGGCGGGCCGCTTCTCCAGGAACGACGTCACCCCTTCGGCAGCGTCCGGGCTCGCCCCACGGGCCTGGATCGCCCGGCTGTCGGCCCGGTGGGCCTCCATCGGGTGGGCCGCGCCGAGCATCCTCCACATCATCTGCCGGGTGAGGGCGACAGACACCGGCGCGCAGTGCGCGGCGAGCTCGGAGGCGATCACCCGCGCCGCGCCGAGCAGGTCGGCCGGTTCGTGGACCGAGCGCACGAGCCCCCCAGCTTGGACCTCCTCGGCGCTCAACAAGCGGCCGCTGTAGGTCCACTCCAGGGCGCGGGAGATGCCCACAACCCGGGGCAAGAACCACGACGAGGCCGCCTCGGGCACCAACCCCCGCCGGTTGAAGACGAACCCGACCTTGGCCCCGCGGGCGATCAGGCGGATGTCCATCGGGAGGGTCATCGTCACCCCGACCCCGACCGCGGGCCCGTTGATCGCCGCGATCACCGGCTTGAGCGAGTCGAAGATGCGCAGCGCGGCGATCCCCCCACCGTCGCGGGTCACCCCGCTCTCGCTCCGCACGCCGCTCCCGCCACGGGCGAACGTGCCCGCCCCGCCGGAGAGGTCCGCTCCGGCGCAGAATGCCCGCCCCGCACCGGTGACGATCACGGCGCGCACGTCGTCGTCGGCGTCCGCCTCGTCGAACGCGCCGACGAGGTCATCGAGCATCCTCATCGTGAACGCGTTGAGCTGCTCGGGTCGGTTCAGGGTGACCGTCGCCACCCCGTCGGCGACGTCGTAGAGGATGTGCTCGAAGTTCATCGCCGCCGACCGTAGCGAACCGGGCCTGCGCTCCCGGCCGGGGTGCTCCGCCCCCGGGCAGGTCAGACGTCGAGGAAGCGGGAGGCGGCAACCCCGGACCCGATCGCACCCGCCGCGGCGCCGATCACGACGACGAGGATCATCACCCCGCGCAGATACCCGGGGCTGACCTGCAAGGCGAGCAGGTTGTCGCTCGTCGCCGCCTTGAGGCCGGAGAACTCGTCGAGGTTCTTCGACCACAACGTGTTCAACAAGGCCAGACCACCGCTCGCCGCGAGGCCGCCGATCAGGCCTTGGAGCAGCCCCTCGAGCATGAACGGGACGCGGATGAACCAGTTCGTCGCCCCGACCAGCTTCATCACCTCGATCTCCCGCCGGCGGGCGACCATCGCGGTGCGGATCGTGTTCCAGATCAGGACGACGGCGACGACGAGGAGGACCACCGAGGCAACGATCGTCACACCACGCACGAAGCTGGACAGCTTGGCGTAGAGGCGGACCGTGTCCGTTGCCAGCGCGACGGTGAAGACACCCGGAGCCCCCCGGTATTGGGTGGCGAGATCGGGGAGCAGCGCTTGGCCTGCCTTCGTCGGGGTGATCCGTAGCTGGGAGGGCATCGTCTCCGGGCGGATCCCCTCGAGCAACGTCTTCTGGCCGGCGAAATACTTCTGCGCCTGGGCATACGACTTGGCTTGGTCGAAGTACTCGACGGACTCCACCCCGGCGTTCTGCTCGAGCGACGTGCGCAGCGTGTCGATCGTGTCCTGGCTGGAGCCGGCCTGGACGAAGACGATCATCTGCACACCGCCTTGCCACTTGGCGAGCAGATTGGAGAACGAGTTCTGGATGAGGAACGTCGCCCCGGCGAGCAGCAGGGCGACGGCCGCGGTGAGGATCGCCGCAGCCGTGAGGGTCATGTTGCGCTGGAAGCTGGCCCACGTCTCGCGCAGCGCGTAGGAGATGCGGGAGATCATCAGTCGTACACACCCCGGGCCTGGTCGCGCACGATCACGCCGCGGTCCAGCTGGACGACGCGGCGGCGCATCATGTTCACGATCCGCTGGTCGTGGGTCGCCATCACGATCGTCGTCCCCGTCTTGTTGATCCTGTCCAGCAGGCGCATGATCCCCTCCCCGGTGGTCGGGTCGAGGTTCCCGGTCGGCTCGTCGGCGAGGAGGATCAGCGGCCGGTTGACGAAGGCCCGGGCGATCGACACCCGTTGCTGCTCACCACCGGAGAGCTGATCGGGGAAGCGGTCCTGCTTGCCGGCCAGGCCGACGAGGTCGAGCACGTCGGGGACCTGTTGGGCGACCACGTGGCGGGGACGACCGATCACCTCCAGGGCAAAGGCGACGTTCTCGAACACGGTGCGACGGGGAAGCAGCTTGTAGTCCTGGAAGATGTTGCCGATGTTCCGCCGCAGGTAGGGGACTTTTGAGGCGGGCATCTCGTTGATGTCCCTCCCCGCGACATGGATCGAGCCCCGCTCCGGACGCTCCTGGCGGTTGATCAACCGGAGCAGCGTCGACTTTCCCGAGCCGCTCGCCCCGACGAGGAAGAGGAACTCTCCTTTGGGCACGTCGAAGCTGGCGTCCCGGACCGCGACCACCTCCGGGCTGTACGCCTTGGTCACGTTCTCGAGCTTGATCATCTGCTGGCCATCACTCCGTCTCGCCCGCCATCGCTGGGGCGGTCCGGCGCCGGTGGCGCAGGAACGCTTCGATCAACTCGTCGATGTCGCCGTCGAGCACCCCTGCGACGTTCGACGTCTCGTGCTCGGTGCGCAGGTTCTTGACCATCTGGTACGGCTGAAGCACGTAGCTGCGGATCTGGCTACCCCAACCGACCTGCGCCTGGCGTCCGGCGATGCGGTCCAACTCGGCCTCTCGCTCCTCTTCCACCCGGGCCGCGATCATCGCCTTCAGCCGGCCCATCGCCTTCTCCCGGTTCTGCAACTGGGAGCGTTCCTCTTGGGACGAGGCGACGAGACCGGTCGGCTCGTGGATCAAGCGCACCGCGGACGACGTCTTGTTGATGTGCTGCCCACCCGCTCCCGAGGCGCGGAAGACCTCCATGCGGATGTCAGAGTCGTTGATCTCCACGTCCGGGTCGTCGAGCACGGGCCACACCTGAACCGCGGCGAAGCTCGTCTGGCGGCGGCCCTGGTTGTCGAACGGGGAGATCCGCACGAGACGGTGCGTGCCTCGCTCGGCGGACATCAAGCCGTACGCGTACCGGCCGCGCAGGGTGAACTCGGCGGAGAGGATCCCCGCCTCGGTGCCCTCCGAGATGCTGTCCAGTTCGAAGGCGAAGCCCCTGCGCTCCGCCCAGCGCTGGTACATGCGCAAGAGGATCTCGCTCCAGTCCTGGGCGTCGACGCCGCCATCTTTGGCATTGATCTGGACGATCGCATCGGCCTCGTCGTGTGCCCCGGTGAACAGGCTGCGCACCTCGAGCGCGTCGAGTTCCCCGGCGAGTGAGGCGATCGAGCCGGCGATCTCCGGCTCTTGGGTCTCGTCGCCCTCGTCGCGGGCGAGCTCGTGGAGGACCTCGGTGTCGTCCAGTTCCCCGGCAAGGCGATCGAACAACTCCACATCGTCCTTGGCCGCGGCGTAGTCAGCATTGACCTGCTTGGCCCGTGGCTGGTCGTCCCACAGATCGGGCCGGCCGATCTCCGCGGTCAGCTCCACGAGACGATCGCGCGACTCATCGATCCGCAGGTAGCCGCGAGCCTCGCCGAGGCGGGCGCGCAGTGCCTTGAGATCGTCGGTGAAGTCACGCATCGGGGCAACAGTCTGCCGTCGGTCAAGCGCCGTTCACGCCGCCCCGTGGCACTGCTTGAACTTCTTCCCCGACCCGCACGGGCACGGAGCGTTGCGCGGGGTCTTATCCCACTCGCTGCGCACCACCGTCTGCTGCTTGACCGGAGCTGACGCGGCGGGCGCTCCGTCTTCGTCGCCCCCCTCCGGCGGGGCCTCGCCGATGCTCGCCGCGGCGGCGAACCCGTCGACCTCGGCCGTGTCCGCCGAGGAGGTGACGATGTTGCTCACCTCCGGCTCCGGGGCGGGCTCTTGGCGGACCACCTGGGCGTGCATCACGTACCGGACGAAGTCGTCGGCGATGCCCTTCATCAGCTGGCCGAACATCTCGTAGCCCTCGCGCTGCCACTCGGTCAGCGGATCCTTCTGGCCCATCGCCCGGAGGTTGATCCCCTCCTGGAGGTAGTCCATCTCGTAGAGGTGCTCCCGCCAGCGCTGGTCGATGATCCGCAGCATCACCTGGCGCTCGACCTCGCGCATCACCGGCTCGCCGAGATCGGCTTCCCGGTGGTTGTAGTACTCGGTGGCCTCCGACATGACCCGGTCGTAGATCTGGTCGGTCGAGCCACACTCGGCCAGGCTCGCGCCGACGATCGTCGTCGGGTAGTAGGAGGTCAACTCCTGGGCCAGACCCTCGAGATCCCATTCGTCGTCGGCGTCGGACACGCAGTGCCGTTCGATCAGGTTGTCGACCGCCTCGGCGAGGTAGTCCATCGCCGCCGACTTCAGGTCGGTGCCCTCGAGGATCTGGTCGCGGCGCAGGTAGATCACCTTGCGCTGCTCGTTCATCACCTCGTCGTACTTGAGCACGTTCTTACGGATCTCACCGTTTCGTTGCTCGACGGTGGTCTGGGCCCGCTCGATCGCCTTGGTCACCATCTTCGCCTCGATCGCCTCGTCGTCGGGCAGGGCGCGACCCATCACCCAGCTCAGCGCGCCGGTGGCGAAGAGGCGCATCAGCTCGTCGTCCAAGCTGAGGTAGAACCGGCTCTCCCCCGGATCGCCTTGGCGACCCGACCGGCCACGCAGCTGAGTTCACGCCGGACCAGGCCTTCCGGGTTTCCGCCGAGGATGATGTCGACCCCGCGTCCGGCCATGTTCGTCGCCACGGTGACGGCCCCGAGACGTCCGGCCTGGGCGACGATCTCCGCTTCCCGCGTGTGCTGCTTGGCGTTGAGCACCTCGTGGTCGATGCCCTGACGGTGGAGGAGCTTGGACAGGTACTCGCTCTTTTCCACGCTGACGGTGCCGACAAGGACGGGCTGGCCCTTGGAGTGGCGTTCGGCGATGTCGGCCGCGACGGCGTTGAACTTGGCTGCCTCGCCCTTGTAGATCAGGTCGGGCTGGTCGGCACGGATCACCGGCTTGTGCGTCGGGATCGGCACGACGTTGAGCCCGTAGGTGCTCATCAGCTCGGCCGCCTCGGTCTGCGCGGTGCCGGTCATCCCGGCGAGCTTCTCGTACATGCGGAAGTAGTTCTGCAAGGTGATCGTCGCCAAGGTCTGGTTCTCCTCTTTGATCTTCACCCCTTCTTTGGCCTCGACAGCCTGGTGCAGACCCTCGCTCCACCGCCGCCCTTCGAGGACCCGGCCGGTGAACTCGTCGACGCTCTTCACCTCGCCGCCGGCGACGATGTACTCCTTGTCCCGCTTGTACAACTCCTTGGCCTTCAGCGCGGCCTGCAGTTGGTGGACGAGGTTCTGCTGGATCTCGTCGTAGAGGTTGTCCACCCCGAGGGCCTGCTCGACCTTCTCGATGCCTGCTTCGGTCGGCATCACCAGGCGCTTGTCCTCTTCCACCTCGTAGTCGACGTCGCGCTTCAGGCCGCGCACGATCGAGGCGAACTTGTAGTACAGCTTGGCCGCGTCGGCGACCCGCCCGGAGATGATCAACGGTGTGCGGGCCTCGTCGATGAGGATCGAGTCGACCTCGTCGACGATGGCGAAGTTGTGCCCGCGCTGCACCTTGGCCTCGATCGAGGTCGCCATGTTGTCGCGCAAGTAGTCGAAGCCGAACTCGTTGTTCGTCCCGTAGGTGATGTCCGCCGCGTAGTCCTCCCGCTTGAGCGTCGGGTGCTCGCGCTGGCCGGGAACGACCAGACCGACGGACAGGCCCATCCACCGGTAGATCCGGCCCATCCACTCGGCGTGGAAGCGGGCCAGGTAATCGTTCACGGTGACGATGTGCATCCCCCGTCCGCCGAGCGCGTTGAGATACGCGGGGAGGGTCGAGACGAGCGTCTTGCCCTCGCCAGTCTTCATCTCCGCCACCCACCCGAAGTGGAGCGCCGCACCTCCCATCATCTGCACGTCGAAGTGCCGCTGGCCGATCACCCGGTCGGCGGCTTCGCGGGTCACGGCGAAGGCCTCGGGCAGGAGATCGTCGAGGCTCTCCCCGTTGGCCAGGCGCTGCTTGAACTCACCGGTCTTGGCCTGCAGGGCAGCGTCGGACAGCTGCTTCATCTCGGCCTCGTAGGCGTTGATCTCGGGGACCAGCCCGGCGAGCGCCTTGACCTTCTTGCCTTCGCCGGCGCGAAGGATGCGATCGAGGATTCCCATGCGGCGGATCAGCCTATCTGCGTCACCGGATGCCGTCCGGGCAGGACGTGCCCCCCGCCGCGGCGATCCGCAGGATCCGGCGTGGCCGCCGCGGCGACGGCGGACAAAGCCGTGTGTCCTCGAGCGGCGAGCGCCCCGATCGCCGCGGCCAATGTCGCCCCGGTGGTCACGACGTCGTCGACGACGAGGACGCGCCGAGCCCCGGGCGCGGTGCGGGCGGCGAAGCTCGGGCCGCGCAACCGTTGGGCACGACCGCGCCCTGTCTGCGCCTGACCGTCACCCTCCCGGCGGAGCAGCCGCCGGGAGGGCACGCCGAGCTCGCCGGCGATCGCCCGAGCGAGGAGCTCGGCCTGGTCGTAGCCCCGCGCCCGGACACGGCGGGCCGATGTCGGCGCCCAGGTGACGACATCGATCGGCCCTGCCACGAGCGGCGCCATGCGCTGGGCGAACGAGCGCGCCAGGATCCGCCCGTTGCGGTACTTGAGACCGAGGAGCATCTGCCGCCCGGCCCCGCTGAAGGTGATCGCTGCGGGCACCGGCGAGCGCGCCGGGGCGGCCACGACCGATGCCCAGCAACGCACGCATTCGCCGGTGAACGGAGAATGGCAGACGGGGCAGATCGGCGAGAGGAGGAACATGCGACGATCCTCGCCGGG
>CAZQEJ010000134.1:0-8084 GCA_964592165.1 uncultured Ilumatobacteraceae bacterium
CCTCTTCCAGCACCTGCGTGCCGACGATGTCGGCCGGCATCAGGTCGGGCGTGAACTGGACCCGGGAAAAGGGTAGCTCGACGACCTCGGCGAGCGTCTTCAGCAGCTGCGTCTTGCCCAGGCCGGGGACGCCTTCGAGCAGCGCGTGGCCCTCGGCGAGGAGGCAGCTGAGGACCGAGCGGACAAGGTCGTGCTGGCCGACGATGACCGTCGCGACCTCCTCTTCGATCGCCGCGGCGAGCTGCGCGTACCGCTCCGGGGAGATTCGCCGGACCTCGTCGTTGGCTTCGCTCATCGCCTCTCCTGTCAATTCCCGGAGCGCCCTTGGAGGGCGTCGAAGTAGTCGCGCACGAGGTCACGCACCGACGGCGCGAGCGGCGTCGCGTCGAGCGCCGCGGTGGCCTGGTCGACGTACGTAGGAAGGACCTCGGCGAGCGGCACCGTGCGCGTTCCCGCGCCGGTCGGGCCGTCGGTCCTACCGACGGTCTCCGTGTCGCCGTCGCCGCCGCCGACCGCGCCGGACTCGCCGAGGCCGGTGGCCGGCATCGGTACGGCGACCGTCGCCCGGTCGGGGGCCTGACCGTCCGGTCCGTCGCTGTGACCGGCGCCGCTGCCCTGACCACCCCTGCCGGGAGCGGGCGTTTGCGCGCTGCCGCCGCCACCACCGACCTGGCCGCTCGGGCTCCCGCCGCCACCCCCCTGACCGCTTCCCTGACCCTGACCGCTGCCCTGACCCTGACCCCTTCCCTGACCGTTGCCCTGACCCTGACCGTTCCCGTTCGTGGGGCTCTGGCCGTCGCCTTCAGCCGCAGCCTGCGCCCGGTCGGCGGCACGCCGGGCGGCGGCCGCCGCATCCGCGGCCGCCTGCTGGGTGCGCACCGAGGCCGCGGTCGAGGCGTGCGCGGCGGCGGCTTCGCCGAGCGCCGCCTTCGCCGCAGCCACGTCGCCGTCACGCAACGCGGCCGCCGCGGCGGCCAGCGCCTCCGCCGTGGCCGGATCGCCGGCGCGCTGCGCCGCGGCGAGTTCACCGAGCCGTTCGGCCCACGCGTCGAGCTCACCGGCGGGCACCCCGTCCAGCACGGCGGCCGCGGCGGCGAGCTGGTCGGCGGCCGACGACGGGCCGTCGCCGGTCAGCGGGTCGAGGGCGAGGTGTTGCTCGAGCCCTTGGGCCGCTGCCTTCTGGGCGAGGAGATCCGGTCTCACCCCGGCACCGAGTTCGGCGGCCGCGCTGCGGGCGAGCTCGGCCGCCTCCTCCATCGAATCGGTCCGGCGCAACTCCTCGACGAGTCGCTCGAGGCGCTGAGCGGCAGCCGCATCCAGCTCACCCCCCGCTGCCACTTCCTCCGCCTCGGTCTGGAGCTGCGCGGCCAGCTCGGCGAGCGCGGCCCGATCGCGCTCCCGCGCCACTCGACGGGCGTCTTGCGGGTTGGCGACGAGAGCCAGGCCGACGGCGAGCGCGGCGACCACGACGGCGACGCCGATGCGCCGAGGGTTCCAACGCAGCGGCACCGCCGCGGACGCCGTCGCCGCCGCAGCGAGATGATCGGCACGAGAGACGATCATCTCCCCGAAGACGTCATCCGGGCCAGAGCGACCGAACTCGACGAGGGCGCCGAACGCGTCGTGGGTCCCCAGACCGCGGTCGGCGGCCCGAGCGACGACGAGCGGCGGAACGCGCATCGTGCGCGCCGCGACGACTACGGCGACGACTACGGCGACGGGCAGGACGAGCGCGGCGGGCTCGGCCCACCTCCACGGGCGCCAGCGCCCGGCGAGGACGAGGGCGAGCGCCGCGGCGGCGACGATCGGGGCGACGAGCTGCAAAGTGGCGCTCGCCCACGACACCCGCAGTCGCCGGCGGACCCCCGCGAGCAACGCTGCGCTCCGCCCGCCCGTCACCGCTCCACCTCCGTGGGGATCCGCAACCGGCGCGCACCGAGGACGAACAGCCCGCCGGCCAGGGCGCTCATCGCCGCGAGCGACAGGACCCACGCGGGAAAGCCGTGGCGCTCGGTCCGGTCGTCACCGTCGAAGACGACGAATGCACCCGACGGCTCCCCGAAGCTCACGTCGTCGGGGGAGCGCGAAGCACCGATCCACCCGCCCCGCTCGTCGTACAGCGACGCGCTCAACTCCCGTAGAGGGCGGAACGGGCTGCTACCGACGTCGATGTTCCGCCCGGCCGTCGCGTCGGCGACGAAGACCAACGGGTTCGGGGTGAGGAGGATCGCCGGAGGGTCACCGCGATCGTTGCCGCGGCTGGCGTCGACCACCGCCCACCCGGCGGTGAGGAGGAACGATCCCGTCAGGAGCACGAAGGTGAACCCGTAGGCGAGCAGCGTCGCGCTCTGCACCCGGCGGGCGAACGCGGACAGCCCGACGACCATCGCGGCGAGGAGCACCCCGACGGCGAGCAGCGCGCCGAGCCCCCGGACGATGTCGAGGACAGCGACCCCGCCGAGCTGGTAGGCGACCGCCATGATCGGCAGCGCGGCGACGACGAGCAGCGTGAGGAAGGCCAGTGCTGCGGTGACCTTGCCCCACAGGATCTGGCGCGGCCGGAGCAAGGTGATCTGCAGCGGGAGCAGCGTCTGGCGCTCCCGCTCCCCGGCCACCGCGCCGGCGGTCAGACCCGGGACGAGGAAGCAGATCAGCCCGAGCATGATCGCCAACACCCACTCGAACAAGTCGCGCCCGATGCGCGTCTGGCGTTCGAGGTCGACGTCGAACGGATCGAGCGTCTGGTTGGCCTCGTAGACGAGCCACACGGTGCACGTCAGCAGGCCGACGAAGAGCATCACGGCGACGAAGGCGCGCAGGCCGCGCATCCGCTCCTTGAGCTCGCGGGCGAGCACCGGGTTCACTGCACCACCCCCTCGGTGATCGCCAAGAAGAGCCGCTCCAGCCCACCGCTCTCCTCGGCGAAGGAGACGACGTCGCGCTCGTCGTCGACGACGAGGCGGCGGAGGAGCGCTGCCTGCTCGGCGTCGTCGGCCGGATGGTGGACCTCTTCGGCACCGTCGGCGTAGCGGACGCGCACGGTGCGCGCCCCGCCGAGCTCGCCAAGGATCTTCCGTGGCGACCCACTGGCCAGCAGGCGGCCCGCCTCCATGATCGCGACCTCGGAGCAGACCTCTTCCAACTCGGCGAGGATGTGCGAGGAGACGATGATCGTCTTGCCCATCGCGTTGAGGCCGCGTAGCAACTCGCGCAGCTCGACCCGGGCCCGTGGATCGAGGCCGCTCGCCGGTTCGTCGAGGATCAGCACCTCCGGATCGTGGACCATCGCCCGGGCGAGGCTGAGACGTTGCTTCATCCCCCGCGACAGCGAGTTGACCATCGAGTCCTTCTTCACGCTCAGCTCGACGAGCTCGAGCAACCCGCCGATCAGGCCGGCCCACCGGGCGCGGGGGATGCGGTAGCTGGCGGCGAAGAACTGGAGGTACTCCTCCACCCGCAAGTTGTCATAGACCCCGAGCGTGTCGGGCATGTACCCGAGCTTGCGACGCAGCGCGGGACCGTCACCGACCGGGTCCACACCCATCACCTCGAGCGTCCCCGACGTCGGGGTGAGCAAGCTGGCGAGCATCGCGAAGGTGGTCGACTTGCCGGCCCCGTTCGGCCCGATCAGCCCGAAGATCGACCCCTGGGGAACGACGAGGTCGACGTCGTTCACCGCGACCAGCGCGCCGTAGCGCTTGGTCAGGCCGCGGGTGATTACGGCTCCCGCGGCCGGATCGGAGCGGGCCTCGGTCGCCGTCATCGCTGATCCTCCCCGCGCACGATCGGTGCGAACACCGACGGATCGAACATCCCGTTCCGGTCGCCCTCAACGCGTACGAGCACCGCGCCGCCGATCACCGCCTCCGGTGGGAGGCGATGGACGCGTTCGGTGCCGTCGATCGGCTCGAGGTCGTGCCATTCGCCGTCGCTCTCCCACACCGACGGCGCGCTGAGGCCGGCCGGCAGCTCGACGACGAGCCCATCCGCCTCCGCCCCGGCGGGGAGCAGGGCACGGAACACTGCATCGCGCTCCTCACCCGTGCGCGGATCCCAGAACCCGACGATCGGCGAGACGCGCACGGCCATCGACGGGACGGTCCCCTCGGCGGGCTCGATCGGCACGACGCGGGTGATGAGCGTCGTGTTCTCCATTGCCGGGTCGAGAATGCTCGCGCCGCCGGCCACCCAGCCGGCGACGCGCAGCGACCCACCGGGGTACAGGCGTGTCCCGGCGGTGGCCGCGAACCCGCTCCAGATCCCGAGATCCGCACCGCCGGGGGCGTCGCGGAAGCCGACGGCGAAGCGTTGGTCGGGCCACACCTCCGAGACCGCCGATCCCCACCGGTTCGGGTCCAGGCGATCGACCTCGAGGCGGAAGCCGGCGCTCTGACCGGCGGCGAGGTCCCCGACGAGGACCGCCGCCTGGGGGCTGAGCACGGCCACCGCGGTCAGCTGAGCCGTTCCCCGGTTGGTGATCGTGCCGGTCACCTCGCCGTCCCCGCTTGCTCGTGCGTCGACCTCCAGCGGCTGGTAGGGCGCCGGGCCGGCGGCGCGCAGCACGGCGACCTGTCCGGGTTCGAGGCCGACCTCCACTCGAGGGGAGCCCTCGCCGAGAACCAGGCGGCGGGTAGCCGTCGCGCCACCGCTCCAATACCTGTAGATCTCCTCCTGCCCGAACGTCCACCCGGCGCGCAACGGGAGCGTGCTCGTCCCCCCGCTGCGGCGGTAGACGAGGGCATCGACGGTAGCGAAGCCTTCGTCGGGGCTGAGCTCGAGCACCGTCGAGGAGGCCTGCTTGCCGCTGCTCCGCCACCTCGCCCCGCTGACCACGATCCCGCCGGCGACGACGAGCGCGCTGAGCGGGATCGCCACCCACGCCGCGGTCAGCCGCCGGGCTCGGCGGAGCACGAGGTAGAGCACCGGACCGACGAGGATCACGTAGGCGAGGAGGACGATCACGATCACCGTCAGATCGGGGAGGGTCACACCGGCTCGCTGGGACAACGTCAGCCGAGGATTGACGACGAAGTCGCTGAAGCCGCGCTCGAAGCCCGAATCGGTCGTGGCCAGCCGAACGACGGGGATCGCCGACGCCCACCGCCCGGCGGCAAGCTCACCACCGGAGAGGTGCACCTCTCCGGCCCCGGCGAGGACGTGCTCGCCGGCCGGGCGCCACTGCGCCGGGAGTGGGCCGAGATCTCCGGCGTCGTCGACGACGAGCACCCCTCCGTGATCGATCCACACGAGCAGCGCACTGCGCTGCGCTGCTCCGAGCACCGTCAGATCGGCCGATGCGGCGGCGACGACGTCGATCTGGGAGAGCCCCGCGGCCCCGGCGCCGAGTACGTCGTCGCCGACGACGACGAGCTCGGCCCGGCGGAGCTCCCCGGCCAGCGTCACCTGACGGGGTGGGTCACCGGTGATCCGCGCGAGGTCGGGGAGGACGGCGACGGTCTGGAGGTCGTCGGAGGCGCTGAAGCGGACGATGTCGGTGTCGAGCTCCTCGCTCTCGGCGATCAACACGGCACTCACCGAGGCCTCCGTCGAGCCGTCCGCCGGACCGGGGATCGGCAGGAGCAGGTCGACGGTCGACCCGGCGGTGACCGTCACGTCCTCGCGTACGACCAGGTCGTCGCGCCGCAGCTCGACCCGGCCCTCGATCAGCCGCGGGGCGGTGATCCGGACGCGCACCAACAGCTCATCGGCCGTGTCGAAGTTCGCTGTCGTCGCCGGGCGGGCGTCGAGCACGTCCTCGTCCGAGGGCCCTGTCGTCGGCGGCGGGGGCGCTCCCGCGCTGCCCGGCGCGCCGATCCAGGCAAACGGCGCGGCGGCGAGCAGCGTGAGCACCCCCACGACACGACTACGACGGTTTCGCCTCATACACCTGACCCCTCGGCCGTTCGACGCTCGGCGTGAGCGCTAGGTTCCCACGAACGGGAACCATTGCCGCGTTCTCGGCGTCGAAGGGGTCGGGGGAGCGGCGCGGCGACCCGCCTCACAGCGGAGAGGAACGGCGATGGACGACTCGGCCGGATCCGAGAAACGCAGCGGACCGAAGGCGTGGCTCGTCCTCGCCCTGAGCGCAGCGCTGGTCGCCGTCGGGATCGGGGTCGCGATCGGCGCGCGGACGCTGATGCGCGACGACCACCCGGTCGCGTCCGCCCCGGCGACCACCGCGCCGGAGGGAATCCACGTCGTCCCCGTCGCTGCCGACCAGATCCCCAACCGGCTGTTCACCCGCGTCACGGCGGGCGGCATCGAGCTGCGCGTCGACCGGCTCAAGCAGCCCGACGGCTTCTGGGCAGGACCGCCCGTCGGTGACGACACCCCCGCGTACTGCACGATGACCGCCGACACGGTGAGCGTCGCCGCGGTGTCGCCGACGAGCGTCGGGCAGTCCGGGGCGCAGCTCACGGAAGTTGCCCCGCCCAACGGTTGGGTGACGATGAGCTACCCGGGTGTGGTACCGGGGGTGTCGCCGTCGGTGTTGCTCGTCTCCGTCGTCCAGGTCCCCCCGACGGTGACCGTCGGCCGCCTGTCGACGACCGGCGGTGTCAGCGACTCGATGGAGCCGGTCGGCGGGATCATCGCCCTGGCGCTGGAGCTGCCGATGCCGGTCGACGCCGACGGCGAGTTGGCCACGCAGGACTTCAACCGCTTTCCGATGCTCGGCTTCGACCTGACCGGGATCTCCGTCGAGCTGCTTCACGACGACGCGACCACGACTCGCCGCAGCGGAGAGGTGCTGTTCGGCAGCGGGGTGTGGAACGACCCGAAGTGCATCGACCAGTTCAACGGCATCGAGGAGCCGGCCGAGACCGTTCCGACGACGATCCCCGCTCCACCGCCGTTCCCCACCCTGAACGGTGGGGAGCCGGCCGACGCGGCGGGTGCGCAGGCCGAGATCCGCGCTGCGCTGACCCGGCTCTACGAGGGGTTCGAGGACGACGCCGTGCTCTTCGCCGAGGTCGACGACCCGAGCGGGCTCGATCTGCTCAACGACCAGTTGTTCGAGACCTGGGTCAACGGCGAGTTCGAGAAGATGAGCATCGTCGTCGACGAGGTCCGCTTCATCTCCCCGATCGAGGCCACGTTCACCTATCGCCCGATCCTCCAGCTCCAATCACAGAAGGACTGGTGGTGGGAGTTCGGCCGGGCCCGCCTGATCGACGGCACCTGGAAGATCACCCGGAGCACGATCTGCGCCGATATCGAGAAGTCCGGCACGCGCTGCACCGTGTGACCCCACTTGCGCCGAGCCGAGGCGAGGCGGTGCCGCTGGACAGACTCGGAGTCGCGCGCCGATTCGTAACCGATGATGAGGCCGAGTCAGATTCGCACGACGACGACGTCGGCGCGTCCCAACACTGCGACCATCGCGCGGACGTCGGCCGTGTCGCTGGTGATCACCGTGCACGGCCCGTCGGCCGCGGCGATCGTCGCACCGAGATGCGCATCGGCGACCGACAACGACAGGGCGCCCCGTAGCTCGACGGCGACGTTCGCGCCGTGTTCGTCGAGGGCGAGATCGCGGATTCGCATGCGGTTGGCCAGCGCGGCACCCGGGTATCGCCGGTCCCAACCGGCTTCGACCCGGACCGTCGTCGGCACGACGATCGTCGCCGCGCTTCGGCCGGCGTCGGCGCCACGGAGCAGCGTCAGGCAGCGCCGGTGTTTGCGATGACCGCGGTCGAGCAGCGCCTGGACCGCCTCGTTGTCGAGGACGATGAGGCGGTTGGTCACGCTGCCGGCAACGACGCGAGGGCCGCAGCGAAGATCAACACGGCGTCGGGGTCGGCATCCGGTCGGAGCGTCACCAACCGTTGCGCGGCGAGCGTGATCAGATCCGGCCGCTCGGCGAGCGGGTCACCGGCGATCTCGGCAGCAGCGCACGCGACTTGAGCGAGTGACGGGCGAAGCTCAGGGTGCTGCGCATAGTGAGCGTCGATCGCCGCGGCGCGGGCGACACGATCGAGTTCGGCTCGCAAGCCGGCAACGGTCAACTCCGTCGTCGACGCGACGAGCCCGAGTTCGACGGCCAACGCTGCGGCGCGGCGGAGGTTGCCCGGTAGCCGCACCGA
>CAZQEJ010000135.1:0-8048 GCA_964592165.1 uncultured Ilumatobacteraceae bacterium
TGCTGTCGCTGCCGCAGGCGGCCAGCAACGTCCCCGCGGCCAACAACGCGGCGCAGGCTGAACGAGTTCTCCCGGCTCTCACGATCGACTCTCCCCATGTCGGACGGATCAGGTGCGCCGGACGCTAACAGCCCACGGCCCGCCGACCGGACGAGGGTCGCCGGACGCAGAGCTAGTCTGGCTGTGCCCTGGATCTGCGATGAGCGACCATCCTCCCTCCCGTCCCCGCCGCGCCAGCGCCAGCGCGACGGCTGCGTTGCCCGCGACCGCGTCGGGGTACATCCCCGTCCTCGTCGCCTTGCTCCTCGCGGCCCGCGCGCTCGCTCTCGGATGGCGCGGCGGCGACCTCCCCGGGCAGCTGTTCCGCGCTGATCTCGTGCGCCGAGAAGGCCTCGTGCTGTGGAACAGCCAGTGGTTCGGCGGTCACCCCACACTCGACTACAGCGTGCTCGTGCCGGTGCTCGGTGCTCTCGTCGGGCCGGTCGCCGTCGGGGTGGTCAGCTGCCTCCTGTCCGCCGCCCTGTTCGATCATCTCCTGCGCCGTCACCTGGGTCGTCGCGCTCACGGCGCCTCCGTGTGGTTCGCCGCGGGGACGATCTGCAACCTCGTCGTCGGGCGGATCGCCTTCGCCGTCGGGTTCGCCCTGCTCATCGGCGCCGCGGTGTGCCTCGACCATCGCCGGCCGGCCTCGGCGACGGCGTGTGCCACGGCAGCTGCGTTGAGCAGCCCGGTCGCCGCCGTCGGCGTCGTACTCGCGGCGCTCGGGTGGGCATCGGTCGATCGCCGGCGCTGGCGAGCGGCGGCACCGGTGATCGCGGGGGCCGTCGTCCCCCTCGCCCTGATCAACTCCTTGTACCCGACGAGCGGACGGTTCGGCTTCATGGGGTGGGCCTTCGCCGTCGACCTCACCGTCTGCGCTGCGCTGCTCATGGCCAGCGGACGACTCTCCCGGGTCGTGCGCAACACGACCGTGCTCTACGCCGTGTGCGTGACCGTCGCCTTCCTCGTCCCCTCTCCACTCGGGGGCAACATCAGCCGCTTCGCCCAGTTCGTCGGCGGCCCCCTGCTCCTCGCCGCGATACCCCGTCATCGCCGCTGGAGGGCGGTCGCCCTCGCCGTGGCCGTGCCGCTCACGGCCTGGCAGTGGTACCCCGCCACGGACGCGATCGTCCTCGCCGGACGTGACCCGTCGACGAAGGCCGCGTACTACGAACCGCTTGTCGGCTTCCTCACCTCGCCCGGAACGCTCCGCGGCCGGGTGGAGATCCCACCCACCCGGCGCCACTGGGAGTCGCTCTACGTGGCCAACGCCGTGCCTCTCGCCCGCGGGTGGGAGCGCCAACTGGACATCGGATACAACCCGATCTTCTACGAGGACGGGGCGCTCGACGCGGCGAGCTATGAGGCCTGGCTGCGCGACAACGGGGTGCAGTACGTCGCCCTCCCCGACGGCCCGCTCGACGACGCGGGGGTCGCCGAAGCGGCCCTCATCCGCCGGGGCCTGCCCTATCTGCGGCCGGCCTACAGCGACGCGCACTGGGCCGTGTGGGAGGTGAAGGGTGCCGAACCCCTCGTCGAGGGACCCGCACGGCTGGTCGCCCTCGAACCGGACCACATCACCCTGGCGCTCACGGGACCTGGAGACGTCTTCGTGCGGGTCCGGTACTCGGAACGCTGGGCGCTCGACGGACCGGGGTGCATCGCCGACGATGGCGGCTGGCTGCGGCTGTCGGACCTACGTCCAGGACCGGTCGAGCTCCGCCAGACGCTGCTCGACGACCAATGTCCCCAGGGGGAGCCCGGCTCCGCTCCTGGCTGAGCGCGACCGACCACGTACTTGTGTCGTACAAGCACTACTCTCGCCACGCCCCCCACGGGAACGCCCCCTGTCTGGTCACCCTCCATGCTCCTTCGCCTGCTCCGCACCTACCTGCGCGACCACCGGCGCACGCTCGCCGCCGTGATCGGCCTGCAGTTCATCCAGACCGCTGCCGCCCTGTACCTGCCGACGCTCAACGCCGACGTCGTCGACAAGGGCGTCGCCCGCGGCGACAACGGCTACATCGCCCGGGTCGGGAGCCTGATGCTCGCCGTGACCGTCGTCCAGATCGGCTTCGCCATCGGGGCGGTGTTCTTCTCCTCCCGCGCCGCGATGGCTTTCGGCCGGGACGTGCGCGCCGGCCTGTTCCACCAGGTCACGGGGTTCTCCGCACGCGAGGTCAACCGCTTCGGCGCCCCGTCGTTGATCAACCGGATCACCAACGATGTCCAACAGGTGCAGATGCTCGTCCTGCTCAGTTGCACCTTCCTCGCCGCGGCACCGATCACGATGGTCGGCGGTGTGATCATGGCCCTGCGCGCCGATGTGGGGCTGTCGATGTTGCTCACCGTCAGCGTCCCGCTCCTGGCCATCGTCGTGGGGATCGTCGTCTCCCGGCTGATCCCCCAGTTCCGCCTGATGCAGGAGCGGATCGACACGGTCAACCGGATCCTGCGTGAGCAGATCACCGGCATCCGCGTCGTGCGCGCCTTCGTCCGCGAGCCCGACGAGGCGGCCCGCTTCGGCACGGCGAACGACGAGTTGACCGGCACCTCGTTGCGTGCCGGGCGGCTGATGGCGTTCATGTTCCCGACGGTCATGCTCGTGTTGAACACGTCCAACGCGGCGGCGATCTGGCTCGGCGCGGACCGGATCGCCAGCGGGCACCTGCAGATCGGCGAGCTGATCGCATTCCTCTCCTACATCGCCCAGATCCTGATGTCGATCATGATGACGACGTTCATGACGATGATGATCCCCCGCGCCGCGGTCTGTGCGGAGCGGATCGTCGAGGTCCTCGATACCGAGTCATCGGTACGTGCCCCGGCGCAGCCGCGCGCTCCGGAGACGCGTCGGGGGGTCGTCGAGTTCGACGCCGTCTCGTTCCACTACCCAGGTGCGGCCGAGCCGGTGCTCGATGGGGTCACCCTGCGTTGCGTCCCCGGGCAGACCACGGCGATCATCGGATCGACGGGAGCGGGCAAGACGACACTGCTCAGCCTGATCCCGCGCTTGTTCGACGCGACGGCGGGGAGTGTCTCGGTGGACGGTCTCGACGTGCGCGAGTTCGACCCCGAAGACCTCTGGGCGCGCATCGGGCTCGTCCCCCAGAAGCCCTATCTGTTCTCCGGCACCGTTGCCGAGAACCTCCGCCACGGTTCGGCCACGGCCACCGACCCGGAGATGTGGGAGGCCCTGACGATCGCCCAGGCCGCCGACTTCGTGCGGACGATGCCCGGCGGGCTGGAGGCGCGGATCGAACAAGGCGGGACGAACGTCTCTGGTGGGCAGCGGCAGCGCTTGGCAATCGCCCGCGCGCTGGTCCGCCGGCCGGAGATCTACCTCTTCGACGACTCCTTCTCCGCTCTCGATCTGGCCACCGACGCCCGCTTGCGCGCCGCGTTGGCCCCGCGCACACGAGACGCGACGGTGCTGATCGTCGCCCAACGGGTGTCCACGATCGTCGACGCCGACCAGATCGTCGTCCTCGACGACGGGGTCATCGTCGGTCTCGGGACGCACGACGGGTTGCTTCGCGGTTGCCCGACCTACGCCGAGATCGTCACCTCCCAACTCTCTGCGGAGCACGCCGCGTGACGATCGACGAACGCGACGAGCGGCCTACGTCGACGAGCGGGGACCGGCCTCCCCCGCCGCGGGCTCCCGTCCCCGGACCCGCTGGGCGGATGGCCTCCCTCGGGGTCCCTGTGGAGCGGTCGGAGAACTTCCGCGCCTCCATCCGCCGTCTGCTCGGGCGGATGCACCCCGAGCGCGTCGGCCTCCTCCTCGTGTTCGTCCTCGCCATCGTCAGCGTCACCCTGGGGGTGATCGGGCCGCGCGTCCTCGGGCACGCGACGGACATCGTCTTCGACGGCCTGCGCGGCCCCCAGGGGGCAGCCGGGATCGACTTCCGCGGTCTGCACCGGACGCTGCTCGTGGTCGCTGCGATGTACGTCGGCTCCGGGATCCTCGCCTACCTCCAGTCATTTCTCCTCGCCGGGGTCGTCCAGCGGACGATGCAGCGGATGCGCACCGACGTCGAGGAGAAGCTCAACCGGCTCCCCCTGCGTTACCTGGACACCCAGCCCCGCGGTGATCTTCTCAGCCGGGTGACCAACGACATCGATAACATCTCTCAGAGCTTGCAGCAGACGATGAGCATGGTCCTCACCTCATCGCTGACGATCCTCGGGGTGCTGACGATGATGATGATCATCTCGCCCCTGCTCGCCCTCGTGGCGATCACGGTGATCCCCCTCTCGCTGCTGACGATGCGCGCCGTGACGAAGCGCTCCCGGGGGCGGTTCATCGCCCAGTGGAAGCACACCGGGTCGCTCAACGCGCAGGTCGAAGAGGCGTTCACCGGCCACGCCCTGGTCAAGGTCTTTGGCCGCCAGGCGGAAGTCGAGTCCCGGTTCCGGGCCAAGAACGACGAGTTGTACGAAGCGGGGTTCTGGGCACAGTTCATCTCCGGGACGATCCAGCCGGCAATGATGTTCCTCGGCAACCTGAGCTACGTCGGGGTGGCCGTGATCGGTGGGCTGCGGATCACCTCCGGGGCGATGACCCTCGGCGAGGTGCAGGCGTTCATCCAGTACTCCCGGCAGTTCACGATGCCGCTCACCCAGCTCGCCTCGATGGCCAACGTCCTCCAGTCGGGGATCGCCTCGGCGGAACGGATCTTCGAACTGCTCGACGTCGCCGAGGAACGACCCGACGAGGCCGACCCGGTGACCGTCACCGAGCCGCGTGGCCGGGTCGAGTTCGAGGACGTGACGTTCTCCTACTCGCCTGATCGGAAGTTGATCGAGCATCTCTCCTTCGTCGCCGAACCGGGCCAGACCGTGGCTATCGTCGGCCCGACGGGAGCCGGTAAGACAACGCTCGTCAATCTGATCATGCGCTTCTACGAGCTCGACGGGGGCCGGATCACGCTCGACGGTGAGGACATCGCCCGGATGCGCCGCCGCGATCTGCGTTCCCGGGTGGGGATGGTCCTCCAGGACACGTGGCTGTTCGGCGGCACCATCCGGGAGAACATCGCCTTCGGCAATCCGCGGGCGAGCGATGAGGAGGTCCTCTCTGCCGCCCGGGCGACCTACGTCGACCGCTTCGTCCACTCCCTTCCCGACGGCTACGAGACGGTGATCGACGACGAGGGGTCGAACGTCTCCGCCGGGGAGAAGCAGCTGATCACGATCGCCCGCGCCTTTCTCGCTCAGCCCGCACTGCTGATCTTGGACGAGGCGACGAGCTCGGTCGACACCCGCACCGAGGTGCTCATCCAGCGGGCGATGGCCGCGCTGCGCAGCCAGCGGACGAGCTTCGTCATCGCCCACCGCCTGTCGACGATCCGCGACGCCGACGTGATCCTCGTGATGGAAGAGGGACGGATCGTCGAGACAGGGAACCACGCGTCGTTGCTCGCCGCCGGTGGCGCCTACGCCCGTCTGTACAACGCGCAGTTCAGCGCCCCGGTGACCGACGTCGCCTGAGGTGTCCACTCCCCGGCGACGCGCCGGGTCTGCGCTCAGCGCCCGGCGAGGAGAGCATCGACGACTGCGCCACGCATCGGCTTGGGGCGCAGCGCAGCGTCGTAGAGCAACGGGTCGGTACCGGGGCCGAGCGCCTCGTTCAGCCAGCTGTCACCGTCGTCGAGTCCCCAGAAGGTGATCGCCACACACGCCGCGACTGCGGTGCAGTCACCGACGAATCGGGCGGCCCGGGCGGCCTGCTCCGCCATCCCGATCGGGCGTCGGCTCCCGGGGCCGCCGCGCCGGGGGACGTCGACCTCGCTCAGCTCGACCGCCAGTCCGAGCGCGCCGACGCGACCGATCGTCGTGCGCACCAGGTCATGGTCCGGCTCACCGGCAAGGAGGTGTCCTTGCAGGCCGACCCGGTCGACACGGTGGCCTGTGGCGAGGAGATCCGCGCTGAGAGCGATGAGAGCGTCGGCGACCCCCGCGTCGTACTCCGCCCGGTCCTGGTTGAGGACCAACTCCGCCTCGGGCCACACCTCCGCGGCGAGGGCGAACGCCTCGCCGACGTAGCCGTCCCCAAGGACCGCGGCGAAGTGGTTGGTTGCCGCCCGCCCGCCGTCACCGATCGCCTCGTTGACCACGTCCAGCCGGGCGACCCGCCCGCCGTAACGGTCGTGGAGCACGGCGAGATGGTCGTGCAGGACGCGGCGCAGCTCGGCGGGATCGTCGATCGCCCGGACCCACCCGGGGAGCACGTCGGGCAGCGCCGGTGGATCCCAGATGAAGTGGGTCAGGGTCAGTTCCTTGCCGTGCTCGGTGGCGAAGGCGACGAGGGCATCGGCCGGTCCGAAGTCCCATACTCCCGGCTCCGGGTGGATGACGCTCCAGAGGAACTCGTCCTCGCTGCTCAATGCGTCGAACTCGGCGACCTCGAGCGCTTCACGCGCCGGGTCGCCGAGCTTGGCGGCGGTGCCGATCGTGATCCCCGCGGCGCGGCCTGCCTCGGCGAGGGTGCACGCCCCTCGCGCCGCACATGGCGGGAGGGGCGCACCCGTCGTACCGGGTGCTCGCGGGGTGGACCCGACGGGACCAGCGCTGCCGGTGGGCGACGCTGCGGGCGTACGCCGGGCCGGCGCGGAGGAGCAGGCCGATCCAGCGAAGGCGAGGGCCACGAGGAGCACGGCGAGCCGTCCAGGTCGGTCGGCATGCCGCATGACGTGATCCTCGCACGACGGCGGCGCGATGCGGGCGGCGCCGATCAGTACCCGAGGATCTCAGCGATCCCGCGCAGCTGTTGCGGGTCGCGGGCGGAGACGAGGAGGGTCGTCACCGCGCTGCTCTCCCAGGCGGCGAGGCGCTCGCGGATCCGTGCTGCGGGGCCGACGAGGGAGATCTCGTCGGCGAACGTGTCGGGTACCGCGGCGATCGCCTCATCGCGCTTGCCGGCGAAGAACAGATCCTGGATCCGGTAGGCCTCCTCCTCGAACCCCATCCGGGCCATCAGCTTGGTGTGGTAGTTCTGGCCCTTGGCGCCCATCCCGCCGATGTAGAAGCCGAGCGCGGCCTTCACCGGCCACAGCCCGGTGGCCACGTCGTCGGTCACCGTGACGTTGACCATCGCCGCGATCTCGAAGCCCTCCTTGGCCCCGGCGAGTTGGTCGGCATAGACCTCGGCGCGGTACGGCGAGTAATACAGGGGCAGCCACCCGTCGGCAATCTCCGCGGTCTGGGTCACGTTGCGTGGCCCTTCCGCGCCGAGGAAGATCGGGATCTCAGCCCGCAGTGGGTGAGTCATGATCTTCAATGGCTTGCCCAGGCCGCTGGCGCCCTCACCGGTGTAGGGCAGGGGGTAGAACGGTCCGTCGCTGGTCAGTGGGCCTTCCCGGCGGAAGGCCTTGCGGAGGATCTCCACGTATTCGCGGGTGCGGGCCAGCGGCTTGTCCGACGGGCGCCCGTACCATCCTTCGACGACCTGTGGGCCGGACACACCCAGGCCGAGGATCAGCCGTCCGCCGGAGAGGTGGTCGAGGGTCATCGCGGCCATCGCCGTGGCTGCCGGCGTGCGTGCCGAGAGCTGTACCACGCCGGTCCCCAGCCTGATCCGCGACGTGTGCGCGGCCAACCAGGTGAGGTACGTGAATGCACAGTTGCCCCACGATTCGGCTGTCCACACCGAATCGAAGCCGAGCCTCTCGGCTTCCTGGGTGAGGGCCACGGCCTGCGCGTTCGGTTGGGCGGGCCAGTAGCCGAGGGCGAGTCCAAGCTTCATCGGGGTGCTCCTGTCCGGTCAGGTGGCGGGTAGGGGGTGTCGCAGGTTCAGGCGCGGTGGGCGTCGAGCTCGGCGAGGACTTCGTCGGTGTGCTCGCCGAGCCTGGGCGCCACAGAGCGCGGCGCCCAGGGCGTGCCGTGGAAGTCGGCCGGCGTGGCGACCATCGTCGTCGTCGCCACTCCGTCGGGGACCTCGACGAGGCCGCCCGAGGCGTGGAACTGCGGGTCGCTGAGGAGCTCCTCGATCGTGTTCAGCGGTG
>CAZQEJ010000136.1:0-8035 GCA_964592165.1 uncultured Ilumatobacteraceae bacterium
CTCACCTTACGAACGATGGAAGTGGCCGCCGAAGAATGCCGGAGCGAGCGACCTGGTCCGAACCGAGGCCTGGCGTGGATCAGCTGGTCTGTTGCAGCCGGTACTCTCGAACCAGCCGCGGTCGTACCGCGCTTGCGGCAGCTGCCTCGCCGTGCAGGACGTCGGGATCGAGGTCGACGCCCGTCGCCCAAGAGACTGTGCCAGCAACCGGATCCAACGCGACGCCGGCGAACTCCTCGTCGTCGTCGATGACCTCGAGCACACCAGGAAGCCTGCCGGCGAAGTCCAGCTCCCGGACCAAACCGTCGGAGAACACGACGCGGAGAACGCGACCGCCGAGCCACTCGACATCGGTGACCCGGGCCAGCTGCGTCATGCTCACAAGCTACCGGAGGGGTGCGGTGGGCGAGAGAGCTGCGGGGATCTGCGCCGACGCCCAGTTCGCGGCGAGCTCATCGTGACGCGCCGCCCGCCATTGCTCGACGAGTCGCAACGCCGTCGCCGGGAGCGCACCCCGGATGATCGAGATGCCGGAGTCGGTCGGGGAATCCCACGTCCGGTCGCGGCCGGTTCTCGTTGGGCGGCGTGTCAGGCGTCGGGGGCCAGGGCCTCGCCGGGGCCGAGCGTCTCCGGCCCGGCGGGGCGCGGCGGCGCGGACGTCCCTTCGAGCGCGTCGGACAGGCCGGCGCGGGCGCGCAGCTCGAGCTCGGGCATCCGCACGCAGGCGACGAAGCCGACCACCATCACCACCGCGGAGACGATGTAGATCCGCCCGACCCCCGAAGCAAGGGTGTCGACCACCGCTTGGCGGAGCTCGTCGGGGAGCTTGGCGATCGCCGACGGGGTGCGGATCAGCCCGGTCGCCTTCGACGGCTCCACACCGAGCCGCCCGGGGAGGTCGCTGCGGATCGTCGTGTTGAGCACGGTGCCGAACACGGCGAGGCCGAACGAGCCCCCGAGCGAACGGAAGAACATGATCGTCGCCGTCGCCACCCCGAGGTCGCGGAACTGCACCGCGTTCTGGGTGGCGATCGACGTCGAGGTGAACACCGCGGCGACACCGAAGCCGATCGCGACCATCGGAAGGACCAACGATCCGTACGACGTCGTCCCCGAGATCCGGCTGATCGCCAGGCAACCGACAACCCCCGCCACCGACCCGGCGACCGGGAACGCCTTGTACCGACCGGTGCGCAGGATCAACCGGCCAATCCCGAACGTCCCGATCGACACCCCGAGCATCTGCGGGAGCATGCGCAGCCCGGACTCGGTTGGGGAGACGAACAGCGAGTCCTGGAAGTACAAGGGCAGGAACTGCCCCGCCCCGAAGGCGATCGCACCCACACTCAGCCCGGAGATGACCGACATCAGCACGACCCGGTTGGCGAACAGGTGGAGCGGGATCATCGGTTCCGCGGCCCGCCGTTCGACGGCGACGAAGGCGAGCACACCGGCGACGACGGCGACGAGCAGGAGCACTACCCCCGGTCGCCACCACCCGTGGGTACCGCCCAGTTGGAGGGCGATGATCAGCGCGGCGATCGTCGCCCCGAGCAAGGCCGCGCCGGCGATGTCGAGGCGCACGTGCCGGCGGGGGAAGGGGAGATCGAGGGCGCTGTAGCTGGCCACCGCGGCGAGCACACCAAAGGGGATGTTGATCGAGAAGATCCACGGCCAGGTCCAGTGGTCGATGATGTACCCGCCGAGCAGCGGCCCGCCGAGCGCCGCGCCGACGAAGGCGAGGGTGAAGTACCCGATGTACCGCCCCCGTTCCCGCGGGGGGAGGATGTCGCCGAGCACGGCGAACGCAAGGGCCTGGATCGCGCCGCCGCCGAATCCCTGCACGGCGCGCGCCGCGATCAGCTGGTTCATGCTCTGGGAGATCGCGCAGAGCAACGAACCGAGGACGAACATCCCCATCGTCACCTCGAAGATCAGCCGCCGCCCGTAGAGATCGGAGAGCTTGCCGAGCACGGGTGTGCCGATCGCCGAGGTGGCGATGTACGCGGTGCCGACCCAAGCGAAGCTCTCGAACGCCCCGAACTCCCCGGCGATCGTCGGCAGGGCCGTCGAGGTGATCGAGATCTCCATCGAGGCGAGGAGCACGGCGAGCATCAGCGCGCCGAGGATCACGCGCAGCTTCGCCCTGGTCAGCCCTGGGACCAACGAGTCGGTCGTCATCGGCTCACGGTACGCACCGGCCGGGCACGCCGAACAGCCGTGCTCCCCGGTGACCGGATGTGACTCCGGCCATATCCGATCGGTCAGGGGCGAGGGGCGGTGGCCATCGCCTCGACGATCGCCGTCAAGCGGTCCGGCGGGGTGGCGAAGTTGAGGCGAGCGAACCCGGCGCCTTCTGGACCGAAGGACGGTCCCGGGTTGAGCGCCACGCCGCGGCGATGGAACTCGTCGGTCGGATCCTCGCCGAAGCCGAGCCGCCGGCAGTCGAGCCAGGCCAGGTAGGTGCCCTGCGGCGGGCTGTAAGCGACCTCCGGGAGATGCTCGGCGAGGAGCTCCCCGAGCAGCAGACGGTTCGCGTCGAGCCGGGCGAGCACGGCGGCCAACCACTCGTCGCCGTCGGTCCAGGCGGCGATGGTGGCCAGCGCGCCGATCAGGTTGACCGCACCGAGGAGATGCCCGGGCAGGGCGTCGAGACCGCGTCGAACGTTCATCGCCCCGACGTGGGCGATCGCGTAGCGCAAACCCGCGGTGTTGAACGCCTTCGAGGCGGAGTGGATCGTCACCGCCCGGTGCCCGGCCACGGAACCGACGGGGAGGAACTCCGCCGGGGCGTAGGTCAGCTCGGCGTGGATCTCGTCGGAGACGATCAGCAGGTCGAAGCGTTCGGCAATGGCCACCAGCCGTTCGATCTCCGCCCTGTCGAACACGTGCCCCGTGGGGTTGTGCGGATGGCAGAGCATGATCGTCGTCGCCCCACCTCCCCGCTCCAGGCGTTCCTCGAGCTCGTCGTAGTCGAAGGCCACTCCTCCCCCGCTCGCGGGCTGAGCAGCGACGGCGATCAGCCGGCGACCCATCGACTCGATGGTCATGCGCAGTGGGGGGTAGCTCGGGGTGAACAGGACGATCCCGTCGCCGGGTTCGGTCGCCACGTAGAGGACGGCCTGCACGGCCTGGATCACGTCGCACCACTCGCGGATCTCGCCGGTCTGCGGCTCCCAGCCGTAGCGCGTCGCACACCGCCGCGCCCACAGGTCGACGATTGGGCTCGGCCTGCCGTGGCCGGCCCATGCCGGGTACCCGAGATCACCGGTGGCCAACCGTTGTTCGATCGCCTCGCGGATCGCCGGGCACGGTTCGAAGTCCATGTCGGCGACCCATGCGGCGAGTTGCCCCGGATACCGCTGGTGCTTGATCCCCGGTCGTGCCGCGAGCCGCCGCGGGTCGACATCGTCGAGACCGAATCCCGGACCGGCACTCACCCCGCGGACCTTACCCGCCCGGCGTGACCCACCTGCCGACGGACGGCCTGCCACCACCCCGTTCCCCCGCCCTGCCCAGATCCACCGTCCGCGGAGCGCTTCCTGCAGCGTCCCGACCGATCACCGGATCTGGGCAGGAAAGCGGCCGGCGCGCCGGCGGGTGAGGCGGGCGAGCCGGCGGGCGCGATGGGCAAGCCGAAGGCGGGTCACCAGCGGTTGCGCGCTTCTTCGGCGAAACCGTCGATCCCGGCGAGCGTGAGCTCCCCGTCGGTCTCCGTGTGGATCGTCCCCGACCAGCGCCCGAAGCACTGGTGGACTTCCATCCGCACCAGCTTCAGATCGGTCAGGTCGTAACGGTCGTACTCGGGGACGAGCGTCACGTCGACCCCCTCGCCGCGCACCCGCCACGGTCGCATCGGGTCGTCCCAGTCGTAGGACCAGTCGAGCTCCTCGTGGATCTTCGTCAGGCGACCGTCGACGCACAGCGCGTTCTCCGTCGAGCCGGTGCCCTCGGTCCACTTCCCCCCGAACTGCAGGCCGACGAGGCGGCCGTCGGTGGCCCGACCGGAGGCTGCCGCCCAGTTCCAGCGGATCGAGTACGGCCAGATTCCCCGACCGAGATCCTGCACGGCGAAGTCCTCCGTCTCCCCCACGATGTACGTCCGGTCGCCGACGGTGATCGTCCCCGTCGCCGGGCGAGTGTTCTGCTTGGAGGTGAACTGGAAGCGCCGCGCGCTCCACGGGACGACCACGTTCAACGACTCGTGACCGGCGGGCTTGGCGACGGTGACGTCGATCGAGATCCTCCCTACCGACGACGGACCGGCCGCTTCCAGGCGCGTCGCCGCCTCGCTCTCGGCGATGCGGATCTCGAAGTTCTCCGTGGCCAGCTCGGCGACGCCGGTACACACCTGGTCGGGCAGGCGCATGCCGCGGGCGAACGGGCGGATCACCCCGGCCGCGGCGCACCGCTCGTCGGTCCGGTCGAGCACCGAGCAACTGGCCGTCCCGGCGTAGTCGAGGTCGGCGTAGACGAGGGAGGCGATCACCTCCGGCGTGATCACGCACCAGTAGTCCCAGCGCTTCTTGCGACCCCAGGCCCCACGCAGGTTGGCCCGCAGCATCGGGTGGCGCGCCCAACCCCGGGCCTCGGCGGCGAGCCTCCCCCGGCGGTCGCACAGATCCACCTCGGCGAGCAGTTCCGATTCGGTTGCCACACGGCCAGTTTCGTCGCCCGCCACCCCCCTCGTGGTCAACTGGCGCGATGGAGGCGAGTCCCCCCGATCCCGCCGCCGAGATCGCCCGGTTCTACCGCGCCGAACTGGCCGGCGCGGCCACGCTCGGCGCTGCGCTGACCGGCGATGTCGAGGAAGGGATGACGGTCGCCCGGGACGCGTTCCGCCGTGCCGCACGCAACTGGAGTGCAGTGCGTGACCTTCCCGACCCGGCCGGCTGGGTGTGGCGCGCCGTCGTCGTCGCCGCCCAGCGGCGGCCCGCCTCCCCCGAACCCGGGACGACTTCTACGGGCACGTTCTGGCACGCGCTGCGTGCCCTGCCGGATGGCGAACGAGTGGCGATGACGATCGCCCTCCTCGACGGTCGCTCCTCGGCACGCTTGCCGACCGTGCTCGGCGCGGCCTCTGCCGACGCCGATCTCCTCATCGGGAACGCCCGGGCAGCCCTCGCCCAGGCCCTCCCCCGCGACGCGGCAACAACACTCGCGGCTGCTGCCTCCTCGGCGGTGAGCGATCTGCGCGCCCTCGTCGCTCCGGCGGTCGCCGAGCAGCTCACCCTCGTCGCCCCGGGCGGCGGTGAAGCGGGCGACGCGATGACGCCAGGGGGCGTGACCGCGATCCCCGCTGAGCGATCACGCCCGGCGACCTCGCGGCGCCTTGCTGCCCGCCGGGGCCGGATGTTCGTCCTCGCCGCGCTCACCGCCGTTGCCGCCGCCCTGTTGATCGCGCTCACCGTCGTCCGGGGCCGCGCTGAGCGCCGGGTGCCGAGCCCACCGACCGGCACCTCGCCCGCCCCCGGCACGCACCCGCCGACGACCCCGGCGATCTCCCCGACGGTGGTGGTGACGCTCGCGCCGATCGCCGTCGCCGCCGGACAGCCGCCGCCACCGCTCGAGCCGGCGGTGGTCGGCCAGATCGTCCCCGGGACCAACACCGAGGGTGTGACGACCGACCCGGCCGCGATCCAGATCGTCGTCCTGCGCAGCGGCTGGGCATCGATCGATCCGGGAACGAAGACAGCGACCGTCTACGGCGACGACGGGACCAAGCGTTACTCGATCCCCCTCGAGGACGTTCCGGATCCGTCCGTCGCCGGTCCCGACGACGTGCTCTACGGCTTGCTGCCAGGCACGGAACGTCCCTCGATCGTCGCCGTCCCCCTCGGTGGCCTGGCCGCAGGGATGGTCGTCGCCCAGGCCCCTCTCGTCGGTCCCGGGGCGAGCGCGGCGATGCCCCGTGGCGCCCTCGGCCTCGGTCCGGGCGGCGTCGTCGATCTGCTCGCCGACCCGGGGAGGATCCTGATGCCCTACCTGGCCGGGAGCGACACGACCATCGTCCTCGCCGGTGCGCCGATCGTCTCCTACGACCCGGCGACGGGGATGGTCAGCGAGCGAGGCCGCACTCGTTGGCAGCTGACGATCCACCGAGACGCCACCTGGACCTACCCCGCCGGACCTCCCGACATCGCCTACCCGACGATCGACGGGGCGATCTACGCGACGACCCTCGGCCCGGACGGCGATCCGAGTGGACCCGCACCGAGGGTGATCGCCGTCCTCGAGGCCGACGGGACGGGCCGGTGGTTCTCCCTTCCCGCGGGGTGGGAACTCGCCGGGAGCACGCCGTTCGGGACCCTCCTGCGCCGCGACGTCCCAGCCGCAGGCGACGGCAGCACTCCTGCCGTGATCGAGGTGGCTCGCCTACCGGCCACCGGCGGTGACGGGCCACCATGATCGACACCAGGTGAACGCGAACCGACGGATGACCCCGAGGCAGGCCGCGCTGTGTGCGGTTCTCGCCGCAACAGCACTTGCTGGCTGCGCGTCGGAAGCCTCCCCGATGGTCAACACGGCGGCATTCACCACGGCCAGCTACGGGACGGTGGCGGCCAACTTCGACGGTGAATCCGCCTCGAGCGCGGTCCACCGCGCCTACCCCGAGGGCGAGGAGCGCGCCTTCGACACCGCGTTGGACATCGCCCGCTCAGCGTGCCTGATCGAACACTGGGAGCAGACCGCCGACGGCCGCTCGGCCGTCCTCGCCCTGCGCCAGACGCCGCACGGTGCCGACGTGATCCGCGTCGCCCTCAAGTCGGGGTGCACGAACGTGACCAACGCCGACGCGTTCGTCACCGCCGTCGAACGCGGCTCCTGACGCGCCGGAGAGCGGTGCGGGTCAGTCCTCGGGGGCGAACTCGCAGAATGCGGCGTAGGCGCGTGGGCCTTCGATCGTCGCCGGACCCCCGCTCATCAGCACCGCGACGCCGATCGCCTCGGCCGCCTCGGCGCGGCTCGCCCCCGCCTTGGCTGCTGCCCGGGCGTGAGATGCCATGCACCCGTCGCAGCCGTCGGCGACGGCGATCGCCAAGGCGATCAGTTCCTTGATCTTCACCTCGAGTGCTCCGGCGCTGAACGCGGCCTGGTGCAACTCGCCGAAGCCACGCCAGACGTCGGGAATCGCCTGGCGCAGGTTTCGCTGCAGCGGCACCAGCGCATCCAGAACCGCCTTGCCGTGTCCGTCGCTCGCCGTCATCTCCGCATCTCCTCAGCTCGTGACCCGCGGTCCTCCGGGGCACCCGAGACCATACCCTTGGGGGTATCGGTGGGGACAGGGACGAAGGTCACGCCGGGTACGCCCGCCACAACCACTCCTAGCGTGGACGCCGTGCCGGAGCAGAACCGCGTCACCCCGTTCGGGGAGATCGTCGCCATCGACCAGCGCGGCACGTTCCTCGGCAACCGGGGCGTGATCCACCGTGGACGGCAGATCGTCCGCCCCTGGCGGACCCGAGCCTGGATCACGTGCCGGCTGGACTACGAGAAGGCCCACGCCCCAATGTGGGAACCGGGTCGATGGACGGCGCTGTTCTTCTTCGACGAGGCGGTCGCCCTCGCCGCCGGTCATCGGCCGTGCGCGTTCTGCCGGCACGCCGCGTTCGTCGCCTGGCTCGACGCCTGGGAGCGGGCGACGGGCGAGCGCCCCCGCGCCGCGCAGCTCGACGCCGCCCTGCACTCCGATCGCGTCGGCCGCGAAGGCCGGCAGCGCCGCCACGAGGCGCCGTGGGCGAGCTTGCCCGACGGGACGTTTGTCGCCGTCCACGGCGTCGCACTGCTCGTCGACGGTGGCCGCCTGCTGCGCTGGTCACCGGTGGCCCAAGGCTACGAACCGGTCGGGAGACGACCGGTCACCGGCATGGTGGAGGTCCTCACCCCCGCGACCACCGTCGCCGTGCTCGCCGCCGGCTACCGACCCACGGCTCATCCCTCGGCGCACTGAGCCGGCCGCCGTCCGCAGCCGGGCACGACGGCTGCCCCGGTCTGCCCGTCGCTTCCGGCGCGATGACGCCGATGGCGACTACCA
>CAZQEJ010000137.1:0-7961 GCA_964592165.1 uncultured Ilumatobacteraceae bacterium
ACCTCGTCGATCTCGTCGAGGAGGTCGTCGAGTTCCGCCTTCAGCTTCTCGCCCTGCTTGGCGCCCGCCGGTGCTTCCTCGACCGTCTCCTCGCTGCGGCTCGGAGCGGGCTTCTGCTTCTGGGTGCGCTCTGCCACGTCGATCCTCCTACGATCCCAACTTGGCCAGCAGCTCCGCGGCCGTCGCGCTCTGGTCGATCACGCTACCGACGTGGGCGGCGGTCCCGCGTAGCGGCTCCATCATCGGCACGCGGCGCAGCGGGTCGTGCCCAACGTCGAAGACCATCGAATCCCAGTTGGCGGCGACGATCTGATCGGGCCAGCGCTGCAGGCAGCGTCCCCGGAAGTAGGCGCGCGTCGTCGCCGGTGGGTCGGTCATCGCTTGGGTGACGGCCTCCTCGGCCACGATCCGGCGAAGCCCGACACGCCGGGCCAGGCACCGCTCGGGCCGTAGGTCGTGGTACTGCAGGTCGATCGCCTTCAACCGGGCATCGCCGGCGCGCAGCCCGTGGCGTTCGACGTAGCCGCGCACGAGCCGCTCCTTGGCCACCCAGTCGACGACGTCGGCGACGCTGTCACGATCGCTCTCCAACCCGTCGAGGACGTGTTCCCATCGGGCCAGGACGTCCGCCCCGACCTCCTCGCCGACCGCCGCGAGGCCATGGGATCGTTCGTACTTCTTGGCCGCTTCGAGCAATGACCACTGCACCTCGACCGCCGTCATCCGCTGGCCCGAGCGGAGCACGACGCTGCGGGTCAGCGACGGGTCGTGACTCACCTGGCGGATCGCAGCCACGGGATTGGCCAGCTGGAGATCGCCGCCGAGAGCGTCGTCCTCGATCATCGCGAGGACGATCGCGGTCGTCCCCACCTTGAGCAAGGTGGCGACCTCGCTCATGTTCGCGTCGCCGACGATGACGTGCAGGCGGCGGTACTTCGACGGGTCGCAGTGCGGTTCGTCGCGGGTGTTGACGATCGGCCTCTTCAGCGTCGTCTCCAGCCCGACCTCCTCCTCGAAGAAGTCGGCGCGCTGGGAGAGTTGGTAGGGGACATCGTCCGCGTTCAGGCCGGGGAGCTCGCAGCCGACCTTGCCCGCCCCGCAGAACACCTGGCGGGTGACGAAGTGCGGGGTGATCTGGCCGACGATCCGACCGAAGGGAACCTCCCGGGCGAGCAGGTAGTTCTCGTGGCAGCCGTAGCTGTTGCCCTTGCCGTCGGAGTTGTTCTTGTGGGCGACGAGCTCCGCCTCGCCGCCGAGGATCGCCCGCGCCGCCTCCATCGAACGGATCACGATCTGCTCCGCGGCGCGGTCCCAGCGCACCACTTCGGCCGCGTCAAGGCACTCCGGAGTGGAGATCTCCGGGTGAGCGTGGTCCACGTAGTAGCGAGCACCGTTGGTCAGCACCGCGTTGACGAGGTGCGTCTCGACCTCCGGCGGGAACGACGGCTCGAGGTTGAAGCCGCGCGCATCGTTTCCCGGGTGCTCGTCGTTGAAATCCCACCCGACACGCTTCGTGCTCGCCGCCACGTAGGCGTTGATCAGCATCGACGATGCGGCCACGGGGCTGACCTCCACCCCCCGGGCGAGAATCCCGTACTCCGTCTCGATGCCGCACACCTTGGGGATCGCCATCGGCGCCAACCTATCCCTGGTTGGCGGGTGGAGGGCGGCGCATCAGCCGAGCTGGGCGCGGAATCCCTCGGCGTTGCGGAGGAACTCGCCCAGCGAGTCACCCCCGAACTTGCGTTGCGCCTCCGCGGCGAGGACGAGCGCGACCATCGTCTCCGCGACGACGCCCATCGCTGGGACGGCCGTGACATCGGTCCGCTCCTTGAAGCTGACCGTCTCCGCCTTGGTCACGACGTCGACCGTCGCCAGCGTCGGGCGGTTGAGCGTCGCCAGCGGCTTCATCGCGGCGCGCACGACGATCACCTCCCCGGTCGACATCCCTCCTTCGATGCCGCCGGCGAGGCTCGTGTCGCGCCGGTATTGGCCCGCCGCGGAGTCCCAGCGGATCGCGTCATGGGCTTGTGATCCGCGCCGGCCGGCGACCTCGAACCCATCGCCAATCTCGACGCCCTTGATTGCCTGGATGCTCATCACGGCGCGGGTCAACAGCGCGTCGAGCTTGCGGTCCCAGTGCACGTGACTGCCGAGCCCGACGGGCACGCCGTAGGCGAGCACCTCGACGACCCCGCCGAGCGAATCACCGTCTTTCGCCGCGCCCTTGATCTGCTCGATCATCGCCTCGGTCGCCCGGGCGTCGAAGCAGCGGACCTCGGACGCGTCGACGTCGTCTCGATCCGCCGGGGTCGGCCGGGCGTTCGCCGTGTTGCGCGCCGCACCGAGTTGGACGACGTGGGAGACGATGCCGACCCCGAGCGGGGCGAGCAGGGCCTTGGCCAGCGCGCCCGCCGCGACCCGTGCTGCCGTCTCCCGCGCGCTGGCGCGCTCGAGGACGTCACGGGCGTCGTCGAAGCCGTACTTCTGCATTCCGGCCAGGTCGGCGTGCCCGGGGCGTGGCTGGGTCAATGCCGATTCAGTGCGTCCCGGGGCAGGGGACATCTCCTCATGCCACTTGTCGCTGCGGAACCACTCCGTGTTCTTGATCTCGATCGCCACCGGTGAACCGAGGGTGCGCCCATGGCGGATGCCGCCGAGAAGGGTCACGTCGTCGGCCTCGAAACGCTGGCGTGGCCCCCGGCCGTATCCGAGGCGGCGGCGGGCGAGCTCGGCTTGGACCTCCTCGACGGTGATCGGGAGGCCGGCAGGCAACCCTTCGACGATCACGACCAGAGCCTGGCCGTGCGATTCCCCAGCGGTCAGGTAGCGCAGCACCGGCTCAATCTACCGAGCGCCGCGGACGCTCGGCCGGTGCGGGCGGGGCGAGCTGCGGTCGGCGGGCGAGCTCGGCGAGCGCCGCGGCGCGCATGGCCGACGCGTCGGGACGCCGCCCGGACCACAGCTCCACGGCTCGCGCCGCTTGATGGACGAGCATCCCCAACCCGTCGAGGGTGCGTACCCCGCGCTCGGCAGCAGCCTCGATCAGCGGTGTGCGCAACGGGTGATAGACGATGTCGGCGACGAGTTGACCTGGGTGCAGCAACGCCGGATCGACGGCCAAGGACGTGTCCGAGCCCATCCCCAGCGGAGTCGTGTTGACGACAAGGTCCGCGGCGGCGACGTCCGCCGCTGTGCCGACCATGCCGCGGTCCCCGGCCAGCGCTGCCGCGAGCGCGGCGTTCGCCGGGGATCGGTTGACCACAGCGACGCGTGATGCCCCAGCTCGGGCCAGGGCGTCGACGATCGCCCGCGCCGCCCCCCCGGCGCCGATCACCGCGACACGCCGATCCTGTGGGTCCCATCCGCCGTCGATCCGCAGGGCATCGACGAAACCGTCGCCGTCGGTGTTGCAGCCGCGCAGCCGGCCACCGGGGAGGGGTACGACGCAGTTCACCGCACCGAGCGCGGCGGCCGCCGGGTCGAGTTCGTCGACCGCGCGGTGAACGTCGTGCTTGTGCGGCATCGTCACCGACATGCCCACGATTCCGAGGACGCGCAGCGCGTCGAGCGCGGCGCGCGCCTCGCCGGGGGCGACCTCACAGGCGAGGAACACCCAGTCGAGCCCGAGGTGCGCGCAGGCGGTGTTGACCAGTGCCGGGGACAGGCTGTGGCGCACCGGCGAGCCGATCACGCAGGCCAGGCGCGTCGCCCCGGTGATCATCCGAGCAGACCCGCGGCCCGCGCCGCGGCGACGTTCGCCTCGTGCTGGGCGAGGGTGACAGCGAAGGCGTGGTTGCCCTTGGCGTCGGCGAGGACGTAGTACAGCAGGTGGCAATCACGCGCCGCGACGCCTCGGCACAGCGCGTCGTTCGGATCGGGATCGGTGGCCGGATTCATCGCCGCGCGGATCGAGGCCCGCCCCGGGTTGGCGATCGGGGTCGGCGGCAGCCCGGAGTACAGGTACGTGTTGTACGGGGTGTCGATCTGCACCAGCCGGTCGAACCCGAGCGATGCGTCCTGGTGGTAGAAGAGTGTCGCGTCGATCTGCAAGGGCATCCCCAGGGCCAGGCGGTTGTAGATCACCCGGGCGATCTTCGGTCGGTCGGCGTCCGTCTTGGCCTCCCGCTCGATCATCGAAGCGATGATCAGAACCTCATACGGCGAACGGAGCAGGCGACCCGCCTCGTCCACCCCTTCCTGGGAGCCGACGAGGGCCATCAGGTCGACCATGCGCTTGATCACGTCCTCCACCGATTCGCTCGCGGCCACCTGATAGGTGTCGGGGAAGAGGAGGCCTTCCAGGTTCGTCGTCCCCGGGGGTGCATACGGCGAGGTGATCGAACCGTCCGTCGCCGCGGCGACGAAGTCGGCGGCGTTGAGGTGGGTGACCCGCTCCGACAGCCGCGTCGCCATCTGGGTGACGGTGAACCCTTCGGGGAAGGTGACCTTCGTGTAGGTCTGCGCCGGCGGCGTGCGCAGGACGCGCAACACGTTGCCCATCGTATCCCGCGGGCGCAGCGTGTAGTACCCGGGGACGAACTCGAGCGGCCCGTCGGTGTTGCGCTTGACGTACCACTCGAACACGCCTGCGTGGGTGATGATCCCCTGCTCGTGGAGACGCGCGCTGAGCGTCTGGAGCGTGTCGCCGTCGTTCACCGTGAACGTGATCGGTGTCCCGGGTTGGCCGGGCGGATTGATCCGCTTGACGACCCACATCCCGATGCCCCCAGCGGTGAGGACGACGGCGATGAGCCCGATGGTGACCGCGAAGACGATCCACTTGAGCAGCCGCCGCCGAGTACGAACGCGCTCCGCTTCGACCTCGATCTCCTGCGGCGCGGGTTGGTCCCAGGCGTCTTCCACCCACGGTTCGTCGAGGATGAAACCTTTGCGGGTCACGGCGAGGCCCGGCGGCGGTCCAGCCAGCCTTGGAGCATCACCGCCGCGGCGACCTTGTCGACCACCTTGCGGCGCTCCGCGGCGTTCATCCCCGCCGCGAGCATCGCCCGGTCAGCGCTGACCGTGGTCAGGCGCTCGTCAAAGGTGTCCACCGGCACGGCGAGCACGCTAGCCAGCTGCGCGGCCTCCTCCCGGGCGGCCCGTGCTGCCGGACCGGCACTGCCGTCCATGTTCAGGGGCAGCCCGACGACGACGATCTCGGCGTCTTCTTCGAGCACCAGGGCGGCGATCCGGCGATGGTCGTCGGCGCGGCTGCCGCTGCGCTGGATGACGATCAACGGGCTGGCGATCGTCCCACTGCGGTCGCCGACGGCGATCCCGATCCGCTTCGAGCCCAGATCGACACCGAGACAGCGCACCGACGTCGCCGGCCTCTCAACTGCCTGCCGCTGCCGCTGCCGCTCCCGGCGACACGCTAGGAGTCTCTGCGGCAGCGGCAGCGGCAGCGGCCGCGGCGGCCAACGCGGCGTCGATCCCCGAAGGATCCTTGCCTCCGGCGACGGCGACGTCGCCCTTGCCGCCTCCGCCGCCTTTGACCGCCTTCGCTGCGTCACGCAAGAGGTCCGCGGCGTGGATGCCGCGGCCGGGGTCGACCGCCGCGGCGAGCGCCGCGCCGCCGGTGTCGGTCTGCCCGATGAGCACCACGGTGCTGACGCCGTGTTGGCGCACGGCGATGGCGAGGTCGCGCAGTTCGGCGGTGCCCAGGCCGTCGACACGGGTGACGAGCACCCCGCCGCTGGCGCGTCCGGCGAGATCGGCGGCTGCGCCGACGGCGAGCCGGCCGCGCAGCGCCTTGATCTCCTCGTGCGCCGCCTTGAGCTCGTCCAGCTTCCGTTCGACGCCGTCCAGAACCTGATCGGAGCGGGTCCCGAGAAGGCGGGCCGCTTCGCTCAAGGTGCGCTCGTCGCGTTGCAAGAGGGCGACGCTGGCCTCCCCGGTGACCGCCTCGATCCGGCGTACGTTGGAGCCGATCGATCCCTCGCTGACGATCTTGATCGTGCCGATGTCGCCGGTCGCGCGGACGTGTGTACCGCCGCACAGCTCGATGCTCGACCGCCCGGCTTCGAGGACCCGCACGATGTCTCCGTACTTGTCGCCGAAGAAGGCGATCGCACCCATCGCCGCCGCCTCGTCCTTGGTCGTCTCGTAGGCCCGGACCGGGTCGTTGGCCAGAACCTCGGTGTTGACGAGCAACTCGATCCGCTCGATCTCGTCCGCGCTGACGGGCGCGTAGTGGTTGAAGTCGAATCGCAGCCGATCGGGGCCGACGAGCGAACCGGCCTGCTTGACGTGGTCGCCGAGAACGCTGCGCAGGCCCCAGTGGAGCAGGTGGGTGGCGGTGTGGTTGCGCCGGATGCGCGCCCGCCGCTCCCCGTCGATCGCCGCCGCCGCCTCCTGTCCGGGTGTGATCCTTCCGGTGTCGAGCCGCCCGACGTGCCGGCGCAGGCCGGGGAGGGCGAACGTCGTGTCGGTCACCCTCACGGTCCCCGTCGCGGTGGTGATCGTCCCCGTGTCCCCCACCTGCCCACCGGACTCGGCGTAGAACGGGGTCCGGTCGAGGAACACCTCGACCTCGCCGCCGCCGTTGTCGATCACGTCGAGGATCCGGCTGTCGGTGCTCTCCTCGGCGTAGCCGAGGAACTCGGTGATGCCGAACTGCTCGACGAGCTCGCGATAGCGGTCCAGGCCGGCGTCGTCGGCCGTGCCCGAGCGGCGCGCCGCCTTGGCGCGCTCGCGCTGGCGGGTCATCTCCGCGCTGAACCCGTCGATGTCGACGGCGATCCCCCGTTCGGCGGTGATCTCCGTCGTCACCTCGAGGGGGAACCCGTAGGTGTCGTGGAGGGTGAACGCGGTCTCCCCGGGGAGCACGTCACCCCCGCTGGCGAGCTCCCGGTCGAGGATCCCCAGCCCGGTGCGCAGCGTCTGGCGGAAGCGCTCCTCCTCCCGGCCGACCACCCCGACGACGAAGTCGCGGTTCTTCACCAGGTCGGGGTAGGCCTCGCCCATCACTTCGATCGCGGTATCGACGAGGGCGGGCATGACGAGCTTCTCGGCGCCGAGGAGGAACGCGTGGCGCACGGCGCGGCGCAAGATCCGGCGCAGCACGTAGCCCCGGTTCTCGTTGCTCGGGAACACGCCGTCGGAGACGAGCAGCGCGCCGGAACGGGCGTGCTCGGCGAGGACGCGCAGGCTGAAGCTGGCACGGTCGTCGTAGTCACCGGGCCGGTACCGGGCCCCGGTCAGGGAGCAGGCGTGCTCGATGATCGGGGCCATCAGGTCGGTCTCCCACACCGAGTCGACGCCCTGGATCAACGTGAGGACCCGGTCGAGACCCGCTCCGGTGTCGATCGACGGCCGGGGCAACGGCGTGCGCGTCCCGTCCGCGGCCTGGTTGTACTGCATGAACACCAGGTTCCAGAACTCCATGAAGCGGTCCCCGCCCGGATCGCCGAGTGGACCGCCGTCGGGCCCGAACTCGGGGCCGCGGTCGATGTGGATCTCCGAGCAGGGGCCGCAGGGTCCGGTCTCGCCCATCTGCCAGAAGTTGTCCGCGTCGCCCAGCCGCTGGATGCGGGCCAGGGGGACGCCGACCTCCTCGTGCCAGATTGCCTCCGCTTCGTCGTCGGACTCGTGGACCGTGATCCACAGCCGGTCGCCGTCGAAGCCGAGCCGTTCGGTGACGAGCTCCCAGCTCCAGGGGATCGCCTTGTCCTTGAAGTAGTCGCCGAAGGAGAAGTTGCCGAGCATCTCGAAGGCGACGAGGTGCCGCTTGGTCCGCCCGACGTCGTCGAGATCGTTGTGCTTGCCCCCGGCGCGGGCGCACTTCTGCACGCTGACGGCGCGCTTGAACGGTGCTTGCTCGTCACCGGTGAAGTACGGCTTGAACGGGACCATCCCGGCGACGGTGAACAGCACCGTCGGGTCGTGAGGGATCAGGCTGGCAGAGGGGACGACCGTGTGCTCGCGCTCGGCGAAGAAGCCGGTGAAGGCTTGGCGGA
>CAZQEJ010000138.1:0-3830 GCA_964592165.1 uncultured Ilumatobacteraceae bacterium
ATCGGGAGCCACCCCCGACGCGCTGCTCGGCTTCTCATGCCTCCACCCTCGTCACCCCGGCCTCGGCGAGCTCGATCCACGTCCGTCCAGCCGTGAGGCTGACCGGGGAGCCGTCGGCGAACGTGAACTCCGCCGGATTCTCTGCGTCGGGGCGCTCCCAGCGCGCCAAGAAGGCCTGGCCACCGGTGAACACCGCGGCGTCACCCGATCCGACCGAGCGCCCCTCGGGTGAACGGGAGTCGACAGGACTGGTCCCGTACCCGATGAACTGGACGACGACGTTGTCCGTCGAGATCGGTGCACCCGTGATGTCGAGGTGCGGGGCCCCGTACTCGGAGCGGGTCCACAGCTGGAGCCGCGGGTCCCATTCCCACCGGACCGGGACACTGCGCATCTGCAGGGAGAAGGCCGCCATCTCCGTCCCGCCGGCGGGTTGCTCCCCCGAGGCGTGATACGCGAAGAACGGCGCCGGTACGCCCTGTCCCGGAGCGATCGTCCCCCACACCGCTTCGGTGCTGTCGAGGAACAGGGTGTGCTCGATGGCGGTGCGCTTGTGGCGTTCCTTGTCACGGTAGTAGAGGTCGGGCCGCTGGCCGTGCGCCCGGCTCTCGCAATCAGCCCCACCGATCGCCCGGACCACCCCAGCATTCCCCCCCGACCAGCAGAACAGGGGGCGGTGGAGCTGGTTGAGGAGATCGACGTCGGTCGTGCGCGCCGAGCGCACCGGGCCGACCGGGGCGGCCTCGGTCGAGTGGAAGATGGCGAAGAAGCGGGTGATCTGGGCCTCGACGATCTCCTCGTAGACGATGTCGGCCTGGTTCAGCCCGGCGTGCGGGCGGGCCTCGAGGTGGTTGTCCAACTTGACCGCGATCGCCGGGCGCAGACCGGCGAGGGTGTCCTCCTGGGGAAGACCGGTGAGCGGCCAGGTGGGGGTCGGCAGCGTCGTCGTCGTCGCCGGCTCGGTCGTCGTCGGGGGCTGGGTCGGCGGAGCCCCCGTGGTCGTGGTCGTCGTGTCCGGCGGGGCCGAACCAGTCGTCGGCGCGCCGGTGACGCTGCTCGCCGGGAGCACCTTCGATGCGGAGCTACAGGCGGCAAGGAACGCGCTCGCCCCGGCGACCAGAAGCGTTCGCCGGCCGAGCGTGTATCGGTTGGGTTCCACGTGCGGGGTCAGAGCTCCCTGAGCGTCTCGATCCGTTCCTCGAGAGGCGGATGCGTGTCGAAAAGCCTGTTCACCCAGCCCAGCCGCCCACCGTCACGGACACCCGGCATCGGTTGCTCGATCCACAAGTGCGCCGTGGCCCGGGAAGCCGAGTGCGTGACCGTCGAGTCCGCTTGGAGCTTCTCGAGCGCCGAGATCAGTCCAGGAGGGTACCGGGTCAGCTGACAGGCCGACACGTCGGCCAGTGACTCCCGCCGGCGGCTGATCGCGGCCTGCATGACCTTGGCGATCAGCGGAGCGACGAGGAGCAGGACGAAGCCGACGAGAGCCAGCGGGTTGTTCGCGTCACCACGGTCGCCCTCCCGGCGCAGTCGCCCACCGTTCCACCACGTCATCCGGATCGCCAAGTCGGTGAGCACGGCGACCGCGCCGACGAGTGTCACCGCGAGGGTCGACACGAGGATGTCGTAGTTGCGGATGTGGGACAGCTCGTGGGCGACCACGCCTTCCAGTTCGACGCGGTTCATCATCGCCAGCAAGCCGGTGGTCACCGCGATCGCCGCGTGTTGCGGGTTGCGCCCGGTTGCGAACGCGTTGGGAGCCGGGTCGTCGATGATGTAGACCCGCGGTTTGGGCAGTCCGGCGGCGATGCACAGGCCCTCGACGAGGTTGTGCAGCCGCTTGTACTCGTCGGGATCGGCGGGCTGAGCCCGGCTGATCGCCAGGGCCACCGCGTCCGCCTTCCAGTAGGACAAGAACGCGGCCGCTCCGGACACGACGAGAGCGATGATCGTGCCGGCCAGGCCGTAGCCGACGAGCACCCCGACCGCCGCGCCGACGGCAACGAGGAGGACGACGAACCCGGCGATCAGCGCGATGCTGCGACGCTTGTTCGCCGCGATCAGTTCGTACATCGCTTCAGAACTGGATCTTCGGGACCTCGCGGGCGCCGGCCTCGGCCTCGAAGTACTCCCGCCGCTGGAAGTTGAGCATCCGGGCGAAGATCACCGTCGGGAATGTGTCCAGCTTGTTGTTGTAGCCGAGGACGGTGTCGTTGTAGAACTGCCGCGCGTAGGCGACCTTGCCCTCGGTCGATGTCAGCTCCTCTTGCAGGGCGAGGAAGTTCTGGTTGGCCTTCAGGTCGGGGTAGGCCTCCGACAGAGCGAACAGCTGGCGCAGTGCTCCGGTCAGCTGGTTGTCCGCGCTGGCCTGGGCGGCCGGGCTGGACGGCGCAGCCATCGCCTGGTTGCGGGCCTGGATCACGGCGTCGAGGGTCTCTCGCTCGTGGGCCGCATAGCCCTTCACCGTCTCGACCAGGTTGGGGATCAGGTCGAGCCGTCGCTTGAGCTGCACGTCGATCTGCGACCAGGCGTTCTCCACCTGGTTCCGCTTACGGATCAGCCCGTTGTAGATACCGATCGCGGCCAGGGCGAGCAGCGCAACGATGACGATGAGGACGACCACGGCGATCATCGCTTCTCCTTCCGAACGGACGCGCCGGGAGCCCGTGGCGCGAGTCGGCCCATCATACGGTCGGCCCACCGGCGGCTCGCGGACTGCTCCGAGAGGCGCCGGGCGCGCAGGTCGATCGCCCTGCGGTAGCGGGCGACGTACTCCTCGGCGAGGCGGGCCATGGAGAAGCCCTCGACGCGCGCCGCGCCCGCCGCGGCGAAGTGCTGGGCATGCGCCGGATCGGTGAGGATCGTGTGCAGCGCAGCGGCGAGGGCCTCGGGGTCGCCGGGGGGGACCATCACCGCGTCGACTCCGCTGCGGGCGACGTTGACGTAGCCGGGGAGAGCAGAGGCGACGATCGGTGTGCCGGCGGCCATCGCCTCGAGCAGGACGACACCGAACGATTCGCCGCCGAGCGACGGCGCGCAGAACACCGTCGCGCCCTTCAGCCGGGCGATCTTGTCCCGTTCGGTGAGCCGGCCGAGCCACTCCAGGCGTCTGTCGCCTGCTGCTGCCGCCTGCAGCCGGGCCGTGTCCGGCCCGTCAGAACCGATCCAGCAGGCCACGTCCGCGGGGAGTCGACTCATCGCCTCGAGCAGGACGTCGAGCCCCTTGCGCGGCTCATGCCGGCCGCAGAAGAAGATCGTCGGGCCGGTGGCCTTGACCGGTTCGATGGTGCGGTACCGCTCGAGATCGACACCGTTGAAGAGGATCTCGTAGTCGCCCGGGAAGTAGCGCTCGACGAGCGCCGCAGCATCGGCGGATACGGCGACGTCGATCTCGATCGTTGCGCTGAACCGGCGGATCAGCGGGGCCAGGTACTCGTAGGAGGCGAGCCGCGAGGCGGCTGCGTGGAACGTGGCCACGGCGGGGGCGATGTCGAGCAAGAGCGCGGTGTGGCACGGTCCGGGGGCGAATGGCTCGTGCAGGTGAAGGACGTCGAAGGCCTCGTCGCGCAGGGCGCGGATCGTGCGCAGCGTGCACGACGGGTCCGGGGCCAAGGGGGCGACCGAGCCGTTCGAGGCGGTCGGTATCGAGTTCCCCAATGGGGTCACGTACGACGTCGGGGGTGGTCCGTCGCACGGGCCGAGCACGCGTGCTTCGTGGCCCATCCGGCGCAACGTGCGCGCCAGATCGAGGACCTGTCCCTGCACGCCCCCGGGAATCGTCAGGCTGTACGGGCAGATCAGCCCGATCCGCAGCGGCCGGTCATCGTGTC
>CAZQEJ010000138.1:3930-7731 GCA_964592165.1 uncultured Ilumatobacteraceae bacterium
TCTCTCGCCCACGTCACCCGCGAGATGCGCTTCTTCACCTCGATCCAGCCGATCTACCTGGGCAATCCGCGGGAGATCGGCGTGCTCGCGGCGCACGTCCACGAGGTCAGCGGCGGACGCTTCGGCCTCGGGCTGGGCGTCGGTCACGCGGCGATGCTCCGCCAGTGGGGCGTCGCGCCAGGGCCATCACCGCTCGCCGACATGACCTCGTTCCTGGGCACCTTGCGGGAGAGCACCGGCTACGCCGGGGAGCTTCCCCCGATCTACCTCGCGACCCTCCGCGACAAGATGCTCGGCCTGGCCCTGGACAAGGCCGAGGGAGCGATCTGGGCGAACCCGTCGCGTCGTGCTCTTGGCGCGCAGCTTCCCCGCGTGGGAGGGGGCCGGCTCAGCGGGAAGTACCTCGCGGCGATGATCCCGACGGTGATCAGCGACGACGTCGCTGCGGCGCGGGCCGTACACCGGCGGACGATGCGCACCTACGTCGTGCTCCCCAACTACCGCAACTACTGGCGCGCTGCGGGATGGGTGGAGGAGATGGACGCGGTCGAGGCGCTCCTTGCCGCGGGCCAGCGCGACCGTTTGCCCGAGGTTCTCGGCGACGCATGGCTCGACGATTGCACGATCTCCGGTCCGCCGGCAGTGGTCCGTGAGCGGTTCGCCGAGATCGCCGAACTGGGGATCCAGCCGGTGGCGGTGATGTCCTCGGTCTCGGGGGGGCAGGCCGTCGCGATTCGCGAGCTGTTCGCGGCCTACGACACGATGTGATTGCCGGTGGCCGCGCCGGCCCGCAGTCGGGGGGCGAGCACGCGGAGCGTGACGCCAGGATCACACGAGGAGCACGATGCACGTCGGGATGCTGATCGAGATGGCCGGTGACGGCCTCGCCGATCGTCTGGCCCTCGGCCCTCGCCTCGATGGGCGGACGTACGCCGAGCTCGCCGAGCGCTCCCGGCGGGTCGGGGGTTGGCTGCGCGAACAGCCCGGCGAGCGGGTCGTGCTCGTCGACCTCAACTCCGAGGCCGTCCCCCTGGCGATGTTCGGCGCGGCGATGGCCGGCAAGCCGTTCGTGCCGGTCAACTACCGGCTGCCCGACGACCAGCTGCGCGCGATCGTGGCGCGCACGGCACCGTCGTTGGCGATCCTCGGCGCGGGGGTTGCCGAGCGCCTGGGGACGATCGATGGCGTGGTCGTCGTCGGCCGCGACCAGCTCCTCGCCGCGGCCGACGACCCCGCGTCGCCGCTCGCCGATGGGTGGAGCGGAGATCCAGACGACATCGCCGTGTTGCTCTTCACCTCGGGGACGACGGGCGAGCCGAAGGCCGCCGTCCTCCGCCACCGCAACCTCGCCGCGTACATCGTCTCCACCGTCGAGTTCGCCGGCGCAGGTGAGGACGAGGCGGCTGTGGTTTCGGTCCCGCCGTACCACATCGCGGGGATCTCCGCGGTGCTCTCCTCGACGTACGCAGGCCGGCGGATCGTCTACCTGGAGACATTCGACCCGCTGGAGTGGGTGGCCACCGTGCGCGCCGAAGGCGTGACCCATGCGATGGTCGTGCCGACGATGCTCAACCGGATCCTCGATGTGATCGAGGCCGACGGCGGCGGTCTCGCCAGTGTGCGTTCGCTGTCCTACGGCGGAGGACCGATGCCCCAAGCCGTGATCGAGCGGGCGATGCGCCTCTTGCCCGACGTGGGCTTCGTCAACGCCTACGGGCTGACCGAGACGTCATCGACGATCGCCGTGCTCGGCCCCGAGGATCACCGCGCCGCGTTCGCCAGCGACGATCCCGCGGTGCGGGCCCGGCTCGCCTCGGTCGGCCGCCCGCTGCCCTCGGTGGAGGTGTCCATCCGCGATCCGTTCGGGACGGCCCTCCCGGCTGGGGAGCACGGGGAGATCTGGGTCCGCGGGGAGCAGGTCGCCGGCGAGTACCTCGGGCGCCGGTTGACCGACGAGGAGGGATGGTTCAACACTCGTGACGGCGGGCACCTGGACAGCGAGGGCTACCTGTTCCTCCACGGCCGGCTCGACGACGTGATCGTGCGCGGTGGGGAGAACCTCTCCCCCGGCGAGATCGAGGCCGTGCTCGAGGAGCATCCTGCGGTCGCCGAGGCAGCCGTCGTAGGCGTCCCCGACACCGAGTGGGGGGAACGGGTCGTCGCCGCGGTCGTCCTCCGCCCGGGGCTGACCGCCGGCGAGGAGGAACTACGCGCCTTCGTGCGTACCCGGCTGCGCTCGACGAAGACGCCGGACAAGATCGAGTTCCGCGACGAGCTCCCCTTCAACGAGACCGGCAAGCTGCTGCGTCGGGTGCTGCGAGCTGAACTGAGCTGACCCGGCGGCGGATTGTCGCCCCTCGGTGACGCACCCCCGTTCCCCCGGAGCGGCGAACGTCGTACGATGCACGGATGGTGCCCACCGTGGACCATGAGCTGCGTGCCCGGGTGGAACGAGCTGTCGGGCGCTTGCTCGGAGCGCGTTGCGAGGCGTTAGCTCGGGTCGTGCCCGACGCGGGAGCGACGCGGCGCCCGTTCGGCGGCGGCTGGCTGATCGCCTCTGGCCCCGGACGGCACACGAACAAGGCGGTCGGAATCACCGACGACGAGCTCGACGACGCGCACGTCGACGAGCTCGAGGAGTTCTACGAGGAACGGGGCCTCTCCCCGTCGATCGAGATCCCTTCGTGGGCCCCCTCGAGTCTGGTCACCCTCCTCGGTCGCCGCGGCTACACGCCCGTGGAGTTCGCCAACGTCTACGTCCGCCCGCCGCTGCGTGCCCCCCGCCTGCCGCGGCGGGTCGAGTTGGTCGAGGTCACCGACGCCGACGACGCGCTGTGGCGCCGCGTCCTCGCCGTGGCCCACGGGCTGGACGATGGGCCGGCGCGGATCGCTGGTGAGGAGCACGCCCGGGCGATGGCCGGCTTGGCCGACGTGACCGGAGTGATCGCCCGCGTCGACGGCGAGGTCGCCGGGTATGGCTCGGTGCAGTACGACGGCCCGATCGCCTGGCTCAGCGGTTCGGCGACCCTTCCCGCCTTCCGTGATCGTGGGGTGCAGTCGACGCTCGTCGCCCACCGGCTGGGCCTTGCTGCCGACCGTGGCTGCGAATGGGTCACGGCGAGCGCCGCGCCGGACACTGCCTCGGCGCGCAACCTGGAGCGGTTCGAGTTCCGCCTTGCCTACACCCGCCTCGTGCTCAGCCGTGGTGGGCGGGCCGCTCGCCAGCCGGGACCGGAGCAGCGGGAAGCAGCGGAGTCGCTCAACACCGTGTGATCGCGAGCCGGCGGGCAAGGATCGCTGCGCCGGGTCCGCCGAGGCCGGCGAGGGCGCCCCGGCGACCGGCGAGCGCGAGGAGGATCGCCTCACCCGGCCCTTCCAGGCGCGAGCCGACACCCAGGCGGAGGTCGAGATCGACGACGTCCAAGCGCAGCCCGGCGCAGCGGTCGGCGGGGAGCAAGGCACCGCCGCGATCACCGGTGACGAAGCGTAGCGCGATCGCCGTCGCTTCGGGTTCTATCTGGCAGGGACGCCGGAGAGGGCGCTCGATGTCGCGGATGTGGAGGAGAAGCTCGGCGAGCACCGCCGTCGCTCCCCACCCTCGGGTCCGGCCCGGCCGGGAGGCCAGGGAGCGCAGTCGATCGGTCAGCTCCGTTGGCCGGCGGTCGCCCCAACTCGCCTCGAGCCGCGCCCTGCGACGCTGGGACTGGCCGCGCACGGCGCGCCACGCCGGCGGACCCGTCGTTGCGTCGATCCGGGCGACGAGGTGGGCGACGACCGCGTGCACCGTCGAGCCGGCTCGCC
>CAZQEJ010000139.1:0-7716 GCA_964592165.1 uncultured Ilumatobacteraceae bacterium
CGAGTTCGACGGCCAACGCTGCGGCGCGGCGGAGGTTGCCCGGTAGCCGCACCGACGTCCCGACCGACTCGGCCTCGGGCGCGTCGAGGGCCTCGATCAGATCGTCGAGCGAGACAGCCATGGCGAGGATTGTACCGCACCTCGTACCACAGAACCGATACCGGAGCGCGCGCCGGCGTAGGACGCCGGTGGGATCAGGCCTGGAACTTGGCGCGTTGTTCGGCGCGGAGTTGGTCGACGAGGCGGCCGGCGGGGAGCTCGACGTCGTCGTAGGTCAGCACTCCGTCGATCGGCAGGTCGCGCTTGAGCGTGCAGCCCTCGACGATCCCCTCCGGGAGGTAGTTGCCCTCGAGCATCTCCGCCGCCGAGACGGCGTGACCGTATGTCATGTAGTTGCCATAGTCGTCGAGCGTCTCGCCGGCTTTCAGGTCGCGCTTGGCGACCGCGCACACCTCGACCATCGGCGGGCCGAGCGGCACACCGGCGGGGTCGTCGAAGTCGACGACGCGCACGATCGTGTTCGGCACCTCCAGGTGGCACAGGTGGTACGGGGTGTAGAAGCTGTACAGCGGACCCTCACCGAGCTTGAACAGGTTGAGGTAGTGGCGCTGCTTGGGATCGGTGTGCTCGGCGAGGCAGAACACGCCGGGACCCGGCTTGGCCTTGACCACGTAGTCGACCACCCCGCCGAGGGCGCGCAACTCGTCGATGTCGTACTTCGTCGTCAGCTCGTCGACGTGCCCATCGTGGTCCTGGCCGAGCATCCCCCGCTTGTGCACCGTCAGCCCGCAGGCATTGGCGACGATCGCCTGCTCGAAGCTGACCTTCGAGCCGTCGGCGAACGACGTCACCATCGACACGTTCTGACCCCACTGGGCGGCGAACCCGGCTTGCGTCGTCGGGTTGCGGTACTCGTCCTGCAAACCCTTGATGTTGCCCATCACCCGGGGGATCAATCCGAGGCCGCGCACGAAGCGGTACAGGTTGATCTGCACGCCCGGCTGGTCGCCGTCGCTGGCGGAGACGATCACGCCCTCGGAGTCGGCATACGTCTTGAGGATCGGCCCGACGGTCGCGTCGAGCTCGGCGTTCATCAAGATCATGTGCTTGTGGTTGCGGATCGCGTCGAGCGTGACGTGCGCACCGAGCTCGACCGCACCGGTCAGGTCGACGAGCGCGTCGAGCTCCCCGCAGCGGGTGAGGAGGAACGGGTCGTCGGTGATCACCGGCTTGCCGGCGGAGACCGCCGCGTTGAACGAGGCCTGCCCGTCGGCGGTGATCGGTTCGATCGCCTCGTTGGCGAACCGGTACGCCTCCCCGGCGCGGGACAACGTGCGGTTGGAGATCGCCGCGACCTCGATCCCGGGGACGTAGTTGACGATCTGGTGGACGAGGCCGCGGGCCATGAACCCGGCCCCGATCAGGCCGACCTTGATCGGGTTGCCGTTCGCCGCCCGTTTGGCCAGCGCCGTGTCGAGGATCAGCATCGCCTCAGTCCCTCCCCGTTGCCATCCGTGCTTCGATCTCCGCCTTCTGCTCGGCCAAGGAGCGCCACGACCGGTCCTTGTCCGAGATGACCGCAGTGGCGATCGGCCAGTCGATCCCCAGGTCGGGGTCGTCGTGGCGGAGGCCACCCTCCGAGCCCGGGGTGTAGAACTCACCGACCTGGTAGCTCGCCTCGGTGTCGTCGACGAGGGTGATGAAGCCGTGGGCGAAGCGCTCCGGGACGTACAACGCCGTGCGGTTGCGCGCCGTGAGCTCGACGCCGACGTGCTGGAGGTAGGTCGGCGACTCTGGGCGGAGGTCGACGATCACGTCGTACAACGCGCCCTGCGTGCAGCGGATGAACTTCGTCTCCGCGGCGGGCGGGTACTGGAAGTGCATGCCTCGCAACGTGCCGGCGCGATGGTTGAACGAGCAGTTCGCCTGGGCGATCGACGTCTTCAGCCCGTGAGCGGCGAACTCCTCTTGGCAGAACGTGCGGGCGAAGAAGCCGCGCTCGTCGCTGCGTTCCTCGAGCTCGACGACCCACGCCCCGGCGAGTGGCGTCTCGGTGAAGATCACGGCCGCACCTTCCAGAAGAAGTCGGCGTCGAGCTGCCCGGTGGCGAGGAGGTACTCGAGCTGCTTGAGCCGGGTGAATCCACGGTGGCCGAACATCTCCGCATCGAGGCCGATCCGATCGAAGATCTCCGCCAACTGGGCCGCGCCACGCCGCGCGTCCCACGCGCAGTGGAAGTCGGGCAGGGCCGCGTGGATCTTGTCGAAGTTGACCTTGTAGGAGCGGTTGTCGGTGCCGTCGCCGAAGCTCAGCTCGCACCCCGGGACGACCTCGGCGACGATCTGGGCGATCTCCTTCACCTGGTAGTTCTGCTCGTTCGAGCCGACGTTGAAGATCTCGCCGCGCACGGTGCCAACCGGGGCGGCAAGCACGCAGGAGATCGCCTGGGCGATGTCCAAGGCGTGGACGAGCGGCCGCCACGGCGACCCGTCGGAGATCATCGTGATCTGGCGTGTCGTCCAGGCCAGGCCCATCAGGTTGTTCAACACGAGGTCGAAGCGCTGCCGGGGGCTGGCCCCGAAGGCGGTCGCGTTGCGCATGAACGTGGGGGCGAACGTGTCGCTGGCCATCGGGCGCACGTCGCGCTCGACGAGTGCCTTGCACTCGGCGTAGGCGGTCTGCGGGTTGATCTCGCTCGTCTCGTCGACGACCGGTTGGGTGGCCACGCCGTACACCGAGCAGCTCGACATGTACACGAAGCGCCCGACGCCGGCCTGCTGGGCGAGGTTCGCCAGGCGGACCGTCCCCTTGTGGTTGACGTCGAAGGTGATGTTCGGGGCGAGCTGGCCGAGCGGGTCGTTGGACAGCTCGGCCATGTGCACGATCGCGTCGACCCCGGCGAGATCGTCGAGGGAGATCTCGCGCAGATCCTTGGCCAGCGTCTTGGGGGAGCGGTCGAGGCCGTTGTACAGCCAGCCGGCCTTGTAGTAGCCGGTGTCGACGCCGATCACGTCGTGGCCCTCGCGCATCAGCACGCCGGCGAGGAGGCAGCCGAGGTACCCCTCGGTTCCGGTGACCAGGATGTTCATCAGCGAATGCCCTTTCCGTGGGAGACGAGCGCAGTGGGTTGGGGGACGCGGGCGGCGATCGACCGCCCGATCTCGAGCGACGCGGTGGCCGCCGGGGAGGGGGCGTTGCACACGTGCAGCGCGTCGGGAGCCTCGACGATCAAGAAGTCGTCGACCATCCCACCGTCGGGTTGCAGCGCCTGGGCGCGCACCCCGGCGTGGGTGGGGACGACATCGGCGGCGGTGACCTCGGGGATCAGCTGCTGCAGGCTGCGCACGAAGGCCGCCTTGGACATCGAGCGCCACATCTCCCGCGCGCCTTCGCGCCAGTTCTTCGCCGCCAGCTTGCGGAAGCCGCGGTAGCGGAGGATCTCGGCCAGCTCCCGGCGGTCGAGATCGGTCTTGCGGTAGCCCTCCCGCTTGAAGGCGAGGACCGCGTTGGGCCCGGCGTGCACCGAGCCGTCGATCATCCGCGTGAAGTGCACCCCGAGGAACGGGAAGTCCGGGTTCGGCACGGGGTAGACGAGGTGCTCGACGAGATGCCGGCGAGCGGGGACGAGCTCGTAGTACTCGCCGCGGAAGGGCACGATCTGCGCCGTCGGGTCGGCACCGTCCATGCGCGTCACCCGGTCGGAGTAGAGCCCGGCGCAGTTGACCACGAAGCGCGCCTCGAGGTCGCCGCGGCTCGTCGTCAGCCGGTGCAGCCCACCGATCCGTTCCAGGCGGAGCAACCTCGTCGACAGATAGATCTCCCCGCCGCCCTCGGCGATCTTGCGGGCGTACACCGCGCACACGCCCGTGTAGTCGGCGATCCCCGTCGTCGGGACCTTGATCGCCGCCAGGGCAGCGACATGCGGTTCGGTCTCCCGGCTCTCGGCCGGACCGATCTTGGTCACCGGCAGGCCGTTGTCCAGGCCGCGTCGGAACAGGTTGTCCAGTCCGGCGAGCTCCTCGGGCCGGGTGGCGACGACGAGCTTGCCGCAGACCTCGTGAGCGATGCCGTTGTCGGCGCAGAAGCGGACCATCGACTCCGCCCCGGCGCGGGCCATCGTCGCCTTCAGGCTGCCCGGCTTGTAGTACAGGCCGGAGTGGATCACGCCGGAGTTGTTCCCCGTCTGGTGGCCGGCGAGGTGATCCTCTTTCTCGATGACGTGCACCGAGGCCCCGGGGAAACGCTCGACGAGGTGCATCGCGGTCGACAGACCGACGATCCCCCCACCGATCACGGCGACATCGACAGGGCCGGGCGGGAGATCGCTCATCACCACACCTTCCAGGGCGCGTCACCGGCACTCCACAGCTTCTCCAGCCGTTGACGGTCGTTGAGCGTGTCCATCGGCTGCCAGAACCCGGTATGACGGAACGCGGAGAGCTCACCGCGCAGCGCCAGGTTGCGCAGCGGCGCCTGCTCCCAGACCGTCACGTCGTCGGCGATCTCGTCGATCACCTCCGGCTCACAGACGAAGAAGCCACCGTTGACCCATGCGCCGTCGCCGGCCGGCTTCTCCGAGAAGTGCTCGACCCCGGTCTGGCCGGCTTCCAGGGCCAACGCGCCGAACCGGCCCGCCGGTTGGACCGCGGTGAGCGTGGCCAGGCGCCCCTCCTTGCGGTGGAAGTCGATCAGGGCATGGACGTCGACGTCGGCGACACCATCGCCGTAGGTCAGGCAGAACGTCTCGTCGAGGTGGTCGGCGACACGCTTGATCCGCCCACCGGTCATCGTCAGCTCACCTGTGTCGACGAGCGTCACCCGCCACGGTTCGCTGCGCTTGCCGTGGACCTCCATCGCGTTGTGCTCGAGGTCGAAGGTGACGTCCGCGGAGCGCAGGAAGTAGCTGGCGAAGTACTCCTTGATCACATAGCCGCGGTACCCGCAGCAGACGACGAAGTCGTTGATCCCGTGCGCGGAGTAGATCTTCATGATGTGCCAGAGGATCGGGTAGCCCCCGATCTCGACCATCGGCTTGGGCCGGACAGACGTCTCCTCGGCGAGGCGGGTACCGAGCCCGCCCGCCAAGATCACAGCTTTCATCGGGTTCTTGCTCCCATCGGGCTGCCAGCCGGGCAGGGATCCGGGAGGCGTTCCGTCGCCGCCTCCTGGGGGTGCTGCAGCCACCGTCAGGCTACGACGCGCCCCCCGTAGGGGCGCATAGTCCCCTCGGCCCGAATCCCACGGATCGTGAGCCGATCGCCCGGTGCGTGGCGGTCAGGCGGTGCGCAGCAAGATCCCCAGGAACAGCGCCGCGAGGGCGACCAGCCCGCCGAGAGACCCACTGATGGCAAGTACGAGGCGGCTGCGCGCGCCGGTGTGCAAGGCGGCTGTCATCCCACTGAGAGCGGCGACGGAGACGTGGACGAACACGCTCACTTGACGATCTGTTGAGACAAGGTTGAGGTGGTACTCGCTCAGGTTCCACAAGCCGGTGAGCACGAGCAGAGCGAACGCCGGCCAGGCGATCCGGTTGTAGGCGCGGGCGACGATCGTGGGGACGTTGTCGCCGAGCTTGCGCAACGTGGGCAGCAAGCCGGCGAGAACGAGCTCCCCGCCCACCCAGATCGCCGCACCGAGGATGTGCAAGAACAGCCGGATCGTGACCGAGGTCGGGGTGAGCACGCCTATTACCTAGTCGGTCAGCGCGGCGAGCACATCGCTCGCCGCGACGGAACGGTCTTCGATCCGCCTGCGATCCTCGAACGAACCACCGCTCATCACCGTCGCGCCGAGCTCGATCGCTGTCTGCAGATCACGGATGTTGCGCGGCGGGGGGAAGTACTCGTCTTCATCGGTGACCTCGACCTCCTCAACGCCTCGGCGCGGAGCGAGGCGGGCGATCACGGCCTGGACGAGCTCCTCCGGGGCGGACGCGCCGGCGGTGACGCCGACGACGCCGTGCAGGTCGGCGGGGAGCTCGTCGACGTGGTTGATCCGGTACACCGCCTGGCACCCCGCCTCGCCGGCGAGCTTCTCCAGGGCGCGGGTGTTCGACGAGTTCGCCGAGCCGATGACGACGATCGCGTCGCAGCGCGGGGCGAGCGACATCAGCGCGCTCTGCCGGTTCGTCGTGGCGAAGCACAGGTCGCTGCGGCCCGGCGTCCACACGGTGGGGAAGCGCAGGCGGGTCGCCTCGGCAACGCCGGCCCAGTCGCGGTGGGACAGCGTCGTCTGGGCGAGGAGGGCGACGGGCTGGTCGAACTCGGGCAGGGCGGCAACGTCGGCGAGCGACTCGACGCGGTGGATCGATCCGGGGGCGACCGCCATCGTCCCCACCGCCTCCTCGTGCCCGTCGTGACCGACGTAGACGATCTGGTAGCCCTTGTTCGCCCGGACCTTGACCTCATGGTGAACCTTGGTCACCAGCGGGCAGACGCTGTCGACGACGTAGCTGCCGCGCGCCTTGGCTGCCTCGAGCACGCCGGGGGCCGAACCGTGGGCGGAGAGCATGATCGGCCGGCCGGGAGGGACCTCGTCGATGTCGTCGACGAAGACGACCCCTTGGGCTTTGAAGCGGTCGACGACAACCTTGTTGTGGACAATCTCGTGGTAGCAGTACACCGGCGGGTCGAACGCGCGCACCATCCAGGTCAGCGCCTTGATCGCCATCTCCACCCCGGCGCAGAAACCCCGGGGGGCGGCAAGCAGGACGAGCTCGACCGGCGGCTCGCCGGGCGTGGTGGGGGAGTCCACGGCGCCCCACGCTACCGACCCCGCTCCGGCGATAGCCTCGTTGGTCGTGTCGTACCCGGTCGTCGTCGCTGTCGCGCCCGGGTCACCAGCACAGGAGGCGGGCCTCGCCGCCGGCGACGAGATCGCCGCGATCAACGGTGTCGCACCGCGCGACGTGATCGAGTGGCGGATGCTCACCGACGATGCGTCGCTCGCCCTCGAGGTTCGCCGCGGCGGGCTGGAGCTGACCGTGGAGATCACCAAGCGGGACGGTCAGCCGCTCGGCGCGGAGGTCTCCTCGGCGGTGTTCGACCGGGTCCGCACGTGCGACAACCACTGCGAGTTCTGCTTCATCTACCAACTCCCCCCGGGGATGCGCAAGAGCCTCTACCTGAAGGACGACGACTACCGCTTGTCGTTCCTCTATGGGAACTTCACCACGCTGACCCGGTTCACCGAGCTCGACCTGGAACGGGTGATCACCGAACGGTTGTCGCCGATCAACGTCTCGATCCATACCACCGACCCCGCTCTGCGGGCGAAGATCCTCCGCAACCGGCGGGGTGCGGTCAGCTTGCGCTGGCTGCGCCTACTCCTCGACCACGGGATCGAGGTCCACGGGCAGGTCGTCGTGTGCCCCGGGGCGAACGACGGCGCGGTCCTCGCCGACACACTCGACGGGGTGCTCGACGAATACCCCGAGCTGGCCAGCGTCGCCCTCGTCCCCCTCGGGGTGTCCAAGTTCAACCCGGAGCCGGCGATGCGCCCGCACACCGTCGCCGAGGCGCGGACGGTCGTCGACATCGTCGCCGAGTACCAGCCGTTGTTCCTGCGCGCCCTCGGCCACCGGATGGTGTTCGCCGCCGACGAGTACTACATCCTCGCCGGCCGCCCGTTCCCTGCCCCGGAGACCTACGAGGGGTTCCCCATGCACGAGGACGGGATCGGCATGGCGCGCACGTTCGAAGCCGAGTTCCTCGGCGA
>CAZQEJ010000140.1:0-7439 GCA_964592165.1 uncultured Ilumatobacteraceae bacterium
GGCCTTCATTGCAGCTCCATGTTGCGCTCCGCCCGCGCAGCACCGCGGACCGATTCGCCATCCCGACCGGGATGGCCTTCATTGCAGCCCATCTGGCTCGGGTGGGTCTGTTCGCCGGTTGGGCATTCGCCATCCCGACCGGGATGGCCTTCATTGCAGCCAAACGATGCAGAGTCGTGATTCCCTGTTGTGCGTCGGATTCGCCATCCCGACCGGGATGGCCTTCATTGCAGCACATCGTCGCCCGACGGGCGTAAGCTGATCCTCGTGAGATTCGCCATCCCGACCGGGATGGCCTTCATTGCAGCGCCTTGTTGGCCTCGCGCTCGGCGTCTCGCTGAGATTCGCTATCCCGAGCGGGATGGCCTTCATTGCAGCCGGTCCGTACCCGGACGCAGCGACCTGCCCACCGACGATTCGCCATCCCGACCGGGATGGCCTTCATTGCAGCACTTCCCGGCCGCCCCACCACAAGCGGTCACCGACGATTCGCCATCCCGACCGGGATGGCCTTCATTGCAGCCGGACACGAGGTGCCCCCGGGTTGCATGACCGTCCATTTGCTTCCGGCGGACGCGACGGTGCCGGGTGGAGGACCACCCGGCACCATGTGGTGGTGTCGCCGGCGGAGGGGGAGTCCGTGGCGGCACCGTCGTGGATGTCAACCCACGAGATCAGCTCGCCGTCACCTCATTCGCACCGGCTTGTTGCGGGCGACGTGGATCAGTCCGGCGATGACCAGCAGGAGCATCACGCCGGCGGCGATGTAAGCGACCGTCGCCGCGATCCCGGCGATGCGTCCGACCGTCGACCAGGCGAAGGCCGTCAGGAGCAGGCCACGCAACGTCTCACCCTTGAACAACGTGTTCCGCTGTCCGCTGATCGTGTCCGCCTTCGCCTGCAGGTCGGCGATCTCCGCGGCGGGCTTCCCGGCTTCCTTGGCAGCCTTGACGTCGTTCTTCGCTGCTGTCTCCGGGCCGCCGAGCTCGGCGTAGGTCATCCCGTTGGCGATGCCCTCGAGGTGGTGGCCGATGTAGCTCGCATATGCACGGGCCTGATCACCGGTCGTCACTTGCTTGCCGGCGTACGACAGCAGGTCGGTGCGGCCTTCGGCATTCAAGCCATCCGCGTCAGGGAAGAAGACCTGCTGACTCGACAGTTCGTCGTGGACGAAGTCGGCGGCGAAGTTGTGCCCCCAGGTGAGCAGCCCGCCGGCGACCGCGAGGACGGCGACGAGAACCGTACCGAGGGCGACGAGGACGATGTCGATGGTCCGTCGCTTGAGCGCGACGACCGGCCGGAGTCCCTCACCGTTGGCGAGCTCCGACTGAGGAAGTGTGACTTCCATGGTGGTCCTTCCTTGTCGTGCGCCGCACGGAGGCGACGCAACACCGACGCTGTCAGGCTAAGGACCTGCATCGTCGGGCGCCGGTGCCTTCCGTCGGCGACCGGTGGGACCAAGGTCCACGCGCCCACCGGCTTGCCGGAGGCAGTGGCACCGGCGTTCGCCTCGCCGGTCAACTACCTTGCCACCCGTGGATCTACGTGAGACCGCAGAGGAGGCAGCGTTCCGGGCCGAAGCCCGGGCGTGGCTCGAGGCGAACGTGCCGCCGTCACCGTTGCCGTCGTTCGACACCGCCGAGGGCTTCGCCGCCCACCGGGTCTGGGAGCGCAAGCTGTTCGACGGCCGTTGGTCCGCGGTGTCCTGGCCCGTCGAGTACGGCGGCCGCGGCGCCGACTACATCAAGTGGTTGATCTTCGAAGAGGAGTACTTCCGCGCCGGGGCCCCCGGGCGGGTCAACCAGAACGGGATCTTCCTCCTCGGTCCGACGATCATCGAGGTCGGTACCGAGGAGCAGAAGGCCCGCTTCCTGCCGACGATGGCCTCCTCGGAGATCGTCTGGGCGCAGGCCTGGTCGGAGCCGAACGCCGGCTCGGACCTCGCTGCGATCCGCTCCAAGGCGGTCTCCGACGGCGATCACTGGGTCGTCACCGGGCAGAAGATCTGGGCGTCGCGGGCGGTCTGGGCGGACTGGTGCTTCGGCATCTTCCGCACCGACCCCGATGCCCAGCGCCACCGTGGCCTGACGTTCATCCTCATCCCGCTCGACTCGCCGGGGATCACGGTGCGCCCGATCGCCCAGCTCGACGGGGACACCGGGTTCGCCGAGATCTTCTTCGACGAGGTGCGCGTCCCCAAGGAGAACACGCTCGGGGAGGAGGGCCGCGGCTGGTACGTGGCGATGGCCACCGCCGGCTTCGAGCGCGGCGTGTCGCTGCGCAGCCCGGCGCGCTTCTCCACTGCCGCGGACCGTCTCGTCGCCCTGTGGGAGCGGCTCGGCGACCCGTCGGACACGGCGATGGCCGACGCGGTCACCGATTGCTGGATCGCCGCGGAGGGCTATCGCCTGCACACGTACCAGACGGTGACGGGGATGCTCGAGGGGCGCGAGATCGGCGCCGAGGCGTCGCTGAACAAGATCTTCTGGAGCGAGCTCGACGTGCGCATCCACGAGCTCGCCCTGCAACTGCTCGGCCCGCACGCCGAACCGATGAGCGGACCCGACGAACGGTGGGTCGACGGCTTCCTGTTCTCCTTGTCCGGTCCGATCTACGCGGGGACCAACGAGATCCAGCGAAACATCATCGCCGATCGCGTCCTGCAGCTTCCCAAGGGGGTGTGAACGATGCGCTTCTCGTTCACCGAGGATCAACGGTTGTTCGCCTCCACGTTGCGGGAGCTGCTGAGCAAGGAGTGCACGCCGTCGGTCGTGCGCGGCGTGTGGGACGACGGCAGCGGGCACGCAACGCGGCTGTGGAACCAGCTCGGCGAGATGGGCGTGCTCGGCCTGCTCGCCGATCCCGACGTGGCGATGGTCGACACCGTGCTGCTGTTCGAGGAGCTCGGCCGGGCCGCGGTGCCCGGACCGGTGATCGAACACGCCGCGGTCGCCGTCCCCGCTCTCGGTGGGCTCGACGACTACTCCGGCCTGCTCGACGGGTCGATGATCGCCACGGCGGCCGGGTTCGACGGCTCCCCGTACGTGCCGCACGCCCAGATCTCCTCCGTCGTGCTCACCCCTGAGGGTGTGCGCCGCGGCTTCACCGTGACCGACGTCGACGGGATCGACGGGGGACGGCGGTTGTTCTCCCTCGAAGGCGGCTCGACGAGCGCCGTCGGCGGCTTCGACGCCGCGGCCGCGTTCGACCGTGGCGCGCTGGCCACCGCCGCCTACCTGATCGGCCTGGGGGAGGCGATGATCGACGTTGCCGCCGAATACGCTCGCCAGCGCGAGCAGTTCGGCAAGCCGATCGGCAGCTTCCAGGCGGTCAAGCACCTCCTCGCCGACGCCCTGTTGAAGATCGAGTTCGCCAAGCCGACGACGTATGCCGCGGCCTGGTCGATGGAACCGCGAGAGGTCTCCGCGGCCAAGGCCCTCGCCTCCGATGCGGCCTACCGGGCCTCGCGCTCGGCGATGCAGGTCCACGGCGGGATCGGGTACACGTGGGAAGCCGACCTCCAGCTGTGGATGAAGAAGGCGTGGGCGCTGCAACGAGCGTGGGGCGACGCCACGTTCCACCGCCGCCGGGTCACCGCCGCGCTGCGCGAACGCGCGTCCGCTACGGGCTGACGAGACTGGATCGGGGGAAGCTGTCCGAACGAGCACGTTCGACAACTTCCCGAGCTTGGGCTGCGTATGGCGTGGACTGATCGGTGGCTCGGTGGCTCGGCGGCTGATGGTCTGCCTCGCTGACACCGCCGCTCACTTCACTACAATGATTTAGATGTTACGGGCTCGGGCACGGTGGCCATTCGCGGCACGCGACCGCGCACTCCACCACTGCCCGCCGGATCGAGACGATCGGGTCGTACATCCCGCACCACCCAGGAGCACTCATGAACACCTTCACCCGTGACGGCCTGTTCCTCCGCTACGACGACACCGGCGGGGACGGGCCGGCGATGGTCTTCCTGCACGGTATGGCCTGCAACCGATCGGACTTCGGCGCCCAAGTCGTCCACTTCTCAGACCGCTTTCGCTGCGTGGCACTCGACCAGCGAGGCCACGGTGACAGCGACAAGCCACTCGACGTGGCCTACACCCACGACGTGATGGCCGGCGACGTCGTGGCACTGTGTGAACACCTGGGGCTCCACGACATCGTGCTGGTCGGCCACAGTCTCGGAGCGGCAGTGGCGACCAGGGTGGCCGTGGGGCGACCCGACCTGGTGCGTGCGCTGGTCGTCTTGGACGCTGTCTATGAGGACGGTCCACGCGCCGACGAAGTCCGCGCTCGCCTGGGGCGGTTCCTTGACTCGCTCGACCCGGCCCGCTACCGAGAGACGCTGTCTGAGTTCCTCAGCGGGATCCTGTTCGGGCGCGGTGATCCACCCGAACTGCGTGCCCGGGTGCTCGAGAAGATGACGAGCTGCCCGATGGAGATCTACGTCGCCTTGTCACGCGACATCGTCGCCACCGACCCGGTCGCCGTTGCCGAGCGGGTGTCGGTGCCGGTCCTGTCGGTGACCGGTGAGAACCCGCTCACCCCCACCGACGAGATCCGCCGGAGGTTCCCATCCTGGTTCGTCGGGCAGGTCGTTGGGGCCGGCCACTTCGTCCACCTGAGTGGAGCCGACCAAGTGAACACCATGATCGAGAGGTTCCTCGACCTGTCGAGCGCCGGCAGGTGACGAGTCCCTCATCGCGAGGCACGGAGGCGCTGCGCGAGCGCGCCGGCTGACGGCGGCGTGCTAGCCGCGGCGGCCCGCTCAGGGGATGATCTCGAACGCCGAGGCGTACTTCGTGCCGAAGCGGTAGCCGGTCTGGCGGGCCATCGCCCGGAGGAACATGTCCGGGTCGTTCATGTCGCCGTCGAGGTTCTCCAGGTAGACCGTGTGCGCGGCGAGGGAACGGATGCCGATCTCGATCTCGGCGGTGATGTCGACGGCGTGCGTCGCCTCCGGGCTGCCCCCGAACGCGCTGAAGCGCACCCCGCCCCAGGCCTCGCCCCGGTCGCCGAACAGCCATGGGTTGGCCGCGTCGCGCACCGCGTCGAGCAAGGCCCGCCCGACGTGGCGATGGTCGGGGTGGTTCCAGCTCGGATGCCCCCAGTGGTCGCGGAAGTTCGTCGAGAGGACCACGTCCGGCCGGTGGCGGCGGATCGCCGCGGTGAGATCGGCGCGCAGCTCGAGGCCTTCGGTGACCAGCCCGTCCGGCCAGCCGAGGAACTCGACGTCGCTCACCCCGACGATCGCGCAACTGGCGATCTGCTCCCCGCGGCGAAGAGGACCGACGACGGCCGGGTCCATCGTCGTGATCCCCGCCTCGCCGTCGGTGACCAGAACGTAAGCGACGTGCTTGCCCTGCGCCGTCCACCGGGCGACGGCGGCGGCCGCCCCGTACTCCATGTCGTCGGGGTGGGCGACGACGGCGAGCGCTCGCTCCCAGTCCTCGGGGAACGGCTCGAGGGGTGCATCGGCTACGGGATCGGTCACACGTCGATCATACGGACACGGTCATGACCGCGATCCGGGTGCTCGGTAGGGTCCCCCGGGGGTCCACACCCGACGATCTCGCCGGCCGGTTCTTCGCCGCGTGCACGCCCGGCGGCCACCGGATCAGACGCTACGGATGTCGCGCCGTTCGAGGAGCACCACCCCGGTGGCGAGCAGAGCCACCCCGGCGGCGGCGAGCCCGCACACGGGGAGCGGAGCGATGCCGTCGGCGATCGGCTGTTTGCCGATCGCCCAGTACCACGGGGACAGCCGCCGTGCCCCGCGCAGGCTGTCGGCGATCGGCAGGACGAAGTCGGCGAGGTACGCCGCGGCGGCGACGAGGATCGCCCCGCCGACCGCCACCGGGCGGCGCAACCCGGCGGCCCCGAGAGCGAAGGCCACCGTCCCGTGGAACGCGCCGAGCACGACGCAGGCGGCGACGGCAGCGACGATCCGCCCCACCCCGACCGTCTCGAACCCGAACGGGAGCCGCACCGCGACGAGCAGCGCACCGATCACCGCTCCGGCCGCGGTCACGGCGATCAGCGCGCCGGTGAAGCGGACGAGCCAGATCGTGCGCCGGGCGACGGACAGGGCGTGGAGCAGTTCGAGCCGCCCGGCGTCCTCGTCGCCGGAGGTCAGCGCGCTGACCTGGGCGACGGCCATCGCCGAGAGGATCATCGGCAGCATCAGAGCGAACAGCTGCCCGTCGAGGTAGCCCGCTGCCGTTCCCATCCCCTGCGCCCCGAACGCTTCGAGAATCGTCGGAGACATCTCGCTCAGCTGGCTGAGCACGTTGCTGTCGCGCAGGCTCGGCCAGAACACGGTGTTCATCACGACGAACACCGCCGTGCCGGTCACCCACCACGGCGTCGAGCGACGCAGCGCGTGCAGCGCGTCGGCGAGCGCGCGGCGGATGATCACCGTCCACCCGCCGTCGCCTCGGTGCGTTCGTCCGGTCCGCCGTAGAGGCGCAAGAAGACGTCCTCCAGTTCCGGTTCGGGCAGGACGAAGTGCTCGACGTCGTGCCGCGAGAGAACGGCGAGCAACTCCCCGGGCGGTCCGGTGAGCACCGCGTCGACCTCGTTGCCGCGGCGGGTGATCCCGCTCACCGAGGTGAGCCGGGCGAGCTCGTCGAACGCTGCGCCGGCGGCGGGGCCGGCGAAGCGCACGGCGAAGCGCTGGCGGGCGGCCCGGCGCAGCTCGTCGACCGGCCCGGCGGCGACGACCTTCCCGGCGCGCAGGACGATCACGTCGTGCGCGGCGCGCTGAACCTCGGCGAGGACGTGGGAGGAGAGGAACACCGTCGCGCCGCGGGCCGTCGTCTCGGCGAGGAGGGCGAGGATCTCCTCCTGAACGAGGGGATCGATCCCGCTCGTCGGTTCGTCGAGGACGAGCAGGTCGGGCCGGGCCATGAACGCCCCGACGAGCCCGACCTTGCGCCGGTTGCCCGTGGACAGGCCGCGCGTCGGCCGCCCGGGATCGAGGCCGAACCGTTCGCAGAGCTCGTCGCGGTACGCCGGGTCGACCGTCCCGCCGCGCAACTCGGACCACGAGCGCAGCATGGCGGCGACGCCGAGGCGTTCGTCGAGGCGGATCTCGCCCGGCAGGTAACCGATCCGGCTGCGCAGGGCCGGGCCGGCCCGGCGTGGGTCGGCGCCGAGGACGCGCACCTCGCCGCTGTCGGCCCGGGCGAGGTCGAGAAGGATCCGGATCGTGGTCGTCTTCCCCGACCCGTTCGGTCCGAGGTAGCCGACGACGCGCCCTGGCTGGACGTCGAGATCGAGCCCGTCGAGGGCGTGGACCGCGCCGAACGCCTTGCGCACGCCACGGCAGCGGATCGCCGGTCCGCCCTCAGCCGGGGCCGTCACCTCGCGCCCGCTCTTCCTCGGCGACGCGGGCGAGGTTCTCCAGCGTCGTCGCCATCCCTTGCCGGTTGTGG
>CAZQEJ010000141.1:0-7434 GCA_964592165.1 uncultured Ilumatobacteraceae bacterium
CCGAGCCGACAGAGACGGCGCCTCCCACCGAGCCGGCCACGACCGTCGTCGTGGTGGAGACCAGCGCCGCCCCGTCCGCGGACACTGCGGTGGCCGCCGGGGAGGCTGCTCCGACGCCCTGATCCTGTCCCCCGCGGTGGGCCCGCTCAGCGCGACGTGTGGCGCGGCGTGGAAGGGAATGCAGCGGTCAGCCAGGCTTGTGCGTCGGAGACGAGAGCGGCGAGATCGACGACCCCGACGCGGGTCGGCGGGATGTCGACAGGGGGCAGTTCCTCGAACGCCGGAACGGCGGCGTGGGGACGGTCCTCGCCGAGGAAGACGGCCACGTCGGTCCGCAGCGCGGCCACCGCCGGGGGACCCGGACGCGGCGTGCCCCCGACCACGGACAGGTGGCGGGTCCGCGGTCGAGCGCCTGGTGGCGGCGAGGAGAAGCCCGGCGGGCGGGCCCGGCCCGCAGCGCGCAGGCCGGCGAGCTGTTCGGGGGCCCAGCGCAGCCGTTCGCCGAAGGCGAGAGCAACGGCGACGGCGTGCTTGCACGGCGACTCCCAGTCGGGGCAGTCGCACTGCCAGTCGACGTCACCCACCTCCGGGACCAACCGCACCGGTCCCAGCCCAGCCGCGTCGGCGAGGAGGGGGACGTCGACGACGACCTCGTAGGGCAGCGGCCGCCCGCCTTGCACCTCGCCGGTGATCCGGCCGGGATGCACGCTCAGGGAGACGACGGCGTCTTCGCGCAGGTACTGGCGACCACGCCGGAAGCGAGCGGGCTCGGCCGCCGTGGTGACCATCGTCGACCATGCCGCGCTGGCCAGAACCCCCTCACGCTCCCCGCTGGTCACCGGGCGCCACCGATCCCCCGGACCACGCTCACCGGCGTTCCCCGGCGTCGAGGGTGACGAGGTCGCGCAGCTCGGCGGTGGACAGCTCCGACAGCCATGCCTCGCCGGTGCCGACGACCATCCCCGCCAGGCGGCGCTTGTCGTCGATCAGCTGGGCGATGCGCTCCTCGAGCGTTCCCTGGCAGACGAGCTTGTGGACGAAGACCGCCTGGCGTTGACCGATGCGCCAGGCGCGGTCGGTGGCCTGGTCCTCCACGGCCGGGTTCCACCACCGGTCGTAGTGCACGACGCGGCTTGCCGCGGTGAGGTTCAGGCCGGTGCCGCCCGCCTTGAGAGAGACGATCAGCAGCGGCCCGCCACGGCCGGACTGGAACGCGTCGACCATCGCGTCGCGCCGGGACTTGGCCACGCCACCGTGGAGGAACGGGACGCGCAGGCCGCGTTGCTCGCCGAGGTGGCGTTGGAGGATCTCTCCCATCGCCCGGTACTGAGTGAACACGAGCGCTTGCTCCCCGGCGTCGAGCAGGTCGGCGATCAGCTCGTCGAAGCGGGCCAGCTTGCCCGAACGGCCGGCGAGGCGGGACCCGTCGCCGAGGGCGTGTGCCGGATGGTTGCAGACCTGTTTGAGACGGGTCAGCGCGGCGAGGACGAGGCCCCGCCGCTGGATCCCCTCGGCCCGTTCCGCGGCACGCAGCAGCTCGTCGGTGACCGCCTGGTACATCGCCGCCTGCTCGGCGGTCAGCGTCGCCCACGCGACCTGCTCGACCTTGTCCGGCAGGTCCGGGACGAGGGAGCGGTCGGCCTTCGTCCGGCGCAGGACGAACGGCGAGGTCAGGCGGCGCAAGCGGGCCGCGACGTGCTCGTCGCCATCGCGCTCGATGGGCAGCGCGAACCGCTCGCGGAAACGATGCTCGCTGCCGAGCAGACCGGGGTTGACCGCCTCCAGGATCGACCACAGCTCGCCGAGCCGGTTCTCCACCGGCGTCCCGGTCAGGGCGAGCTTCTGCGCGGCGACGAGCTTGCGCACGGCGCGCGCCGCCTTGGTGTGCGGGTTCTTGATCGCCTGGGCCTCGTCGAGGACCACTGTCGTCCACCGCAGCGCGCCGAGGTGGTCCAGATCACGGGCGACGAGCCCGTAGGTGGACACGACGAGCTCGGCGCCGCGCAGCTCCTCGACGAGCGCGTCGCCGCGGCGGCGGCCCGTTCCGTGGTGGACGAGGACCTTCATCGAGGGGGTGAAGCGGGCAGCCTCCATCTCCCAGTTGCGTACGACGCTCAGCGGGCAGACGACGAGGTGAGGGCCCGGCCGCCCGGCGAGGTGGGCGAGCGTCGTCGGTGTCTTGCCCAAGCCCATGTCGTCGGCGAGGCAGCCGCCGAGGCCGACCCGGGCGAGGAACTGCATCCACCCCACGGCCCGCTGCTGGTACGGGCGCAGCTCGGCGACGAACCCGGCGGGGACCTCACCAGGGCCGAGGGACGCGTCGGGGAGCCCGGCGAGCAGGTCGCCGACCCACCCGGCGTCGTCGCCTGTCGTGCCCGCCGCGCCGTCGTCGGCCGCGTCGAGGGAGTCGAACAGCCCGCCCGAGGGCGAGCCGGCTTCGGCGGCAAGGCGGAGCAGCTCCGCCGGGCCGACCAGCGCGTGGTCGTGTTGGTGGCGGGCGAGCTCGGCGAGAGCCTTGCGTGCCGAGGTGGGGTCGAGCTGCACCCAGCGGCCGTCGACGTTGAGCAACGACGATCCGGCGGCGACCGCCCGTTCGAGGACGGCCGGGTCGACTGGCGCCCCGTCGACGACCATCGACCAGCTGACCAGAGCCTGGGCCCCGAGACGGGACTCGGCTGCGGCCGGCGGGGCGACCCGCGCCTTGCCGCGCACCTTGGCCGCGGCAGGCACGAGCTGGCCGGGGACCTGGACGCTGATGCCGAGCTCGGTCAGCGCGGCGAGCGAGCCGATCAGCTGCGAGGCGGCGGCGATGTCGATCTGCCCCCCGATGGGCCGGTCCGGGTCGAGGACGGCGGCGAGACAGGCGAGAGGGGCACTGCTTGCCAGCCGCCGGCGCGCCGCGCGCAACACCTCTTCGAGCACGGGCAGGTGGCCGGGATCACCGGCCAGATCCTCGGCCAGCGCAGTGCCCTGCCAGACGTCGTTCGCGCTGCACCAGCGGCTCGCGTCGAGCCGGTCGACGAGCTCGACGGCCAGTGGCCACCCGTCGCCGGCCGCGTCGGCGGACGGCTCGCTACCGGGCAGGCCGAGGCGCAGGCGGACGTCGAGCACCGGCTCCCCGGCGATCCGGGCGCGCATCGTGGACAGCGCGTCGGCGATCACCCCGAGCGCGCAGGAAGCGTCCGCCCGCCCGGGCACGATCCGCGTCTCTGTACCGGTGAGCGCCGCGGCCATCGCCCGCGCCGCCGTCGCCTCCGGCCCGCGCAGACCCTTCAGCGGAGGGACCCAGCGCAACTGGCGCAGCGCACCACGAGCGAGCCGGTCGACGAGCCACTCGACCAGCGCGGTCGTCGCCGCCAACGAACCGTCGTCGCTGCCGTCACCGTCCCAGGACGTCGGGGCGCTGCCGAGTGGCGCGACGGCCCGCACCACCGGTGGCTGACCGGCGGCCAAGGTGGCCACGGCGGCGTCGATCGCCGGGTCACCGGCGACCACCCAGCTCGCCTCGTAGGCGTTGTGGCTCCCGGTCGGGTGCAGCTCGGGCACCGCCCGCCCACTGCCCGTGATCCACCCGGCGAGGGCGACGGCGGAGTCCATCCAGCGAACCGAAGCGCTCGGACCACGGCGCGACGAGCTGCGCGGGCGCCGCCATGCCGCGGGAGGCAGACCGATCGCCGGGATGGTGACCATCCCGGAGGGCAGGGCGGCCTCGATCCGCATCGCCGCCGATCCCGAGGGGAGCCAACCGAACTGGTTGACCAGCTCGCCGTAGACACGGCTCCCGTCACCGGCACGGCCGAGCACCGCCCGCCCGTCCCACCACCAAGCGACGAGCGCGTCGCCGGTCCAGCCGACCTGCAGCGGCGAGGTGGCGATGGCGGTCACGGTCACCGCACCGACCGTACCGGCGGTCAGCTGGCCTCCGAACGGAGTCCGGCAATCAGACCCGCCCGGTCGCCGCCCGCGCGCGCCGCCTCGGTGAGCGCGTGCAGGTGCGCGTCGTCGGACACGGCACACTGTGTACCGGCCGCGCCGCGGCGCGGCATCCCCGGAACCACGGCATGACCGACGACGACTTCCCTCCCGTGAACGAGACCACGACGACCGCCGATCCGGGAGAGGCCGACCCGGGTCGCTGGGCGGTCGACGTCGTCCTCTCCGACGGCGGCACCGTCCACGTCCGACCGATCCGCCCCGACGACGGCGAACGGTTGCGCGCCTTTCATGCCGGCCTGTCCGCCGACGCGATCTACTACCGCTTCTTCACCCCGATGCCGGAGCTGTCCGACAAGCTGCTCGAGCGGCTGGTCAACGTCGACTACCGGCGCCGCTTGGCCCTCGTTGCCGAGGTGGCCGGCGCCTTCGTCGCCGTCGCCCGCTACGAGGGACTGGAGGAAGGCTCGGCCGAGGTCGCCTTCGTCGTCGACGACCGCCACCAGCGCCGCGGACTGGGGTCGCTGCTCCTCGAGCACCTCGCGGTGATCGCCCGGACGAACGGGTTCCACACGTTCGTCGCCCAGACCCTCCCGGACAACACGGGCATGCTGCGCGTCTTCCGCAGCGCGGGCTACGAGGTCGCCCGCCGCTTCGACGACGGAGTCGTCGAAGTCCGCTTCGCCATCGAACCAACCGCGCTCAGCCAAGCCACCGTCGAAGAGCGTGATCGGCGTGCGGTCGCCGCTTCAGTACGCCGCCTGCTCCACCCCGCATCGGTCGTCGTCATCGGCGCGGACCACCCCGCGGGAGCGCAGGTCCTGGCCAACCTGCGCGCCGCCGACTACCTGGGGCCGATCGACACCTTCGGCGCCCCCGCCGGCGCCGGGCCGGACGCGGCACCGTACCCCGTCGCCGATCTGGCGATCGTCGCCGTCGATCCGGCGCTCCTGGAAGCGACGATCGAGTGCTGCGGACGGAGCGGCATCGGAGCGATCCTCGTCCTCAGTGACGGCGACGGTGGTGTCGTCGAGGTCGCCCGCCGCTTCGGACTGCGGATGATCGGGCCCGGCTCGGTGGGGATCGTCAACACCGATCCGGCGTTGTGCCTCAACGCCTCGACGACCCCCACGCTGGCCGCCGCCGGACCGCTCGGGTTCATGACCCAGTCGGGCGCGCTCGGAGCCGTCGTGCTCGCCGAATCGCACGAGCGCGCCGTCGGGCTGTCCTGCTTCGTCGACGCCGGGGACAAGCTCGACATCTCCGGCAACGACCTGCTCCAGTACTTCGAGCTCGATCCGGCAACGGAGGTCATCGGGCTCTACCTCGAGTCGTTCGGCAACCCGCGTCGCTTCACCCGCATCGCCCGGCGGGTGGCCCGGCGCAAGCCGGTCGTCGTCGTCGCCGCCGGCCGGCGACGCAGCGGCCCCCGGCACGACTCGCACGTCGCCGCCCTCGCCGCGCCCGCGGCGGTCGCCCAGGCGGTGTTCGCCGCGATCGGGGTCACTGCGGTGGCGACACTCGACGAGGTGCTCGGCGTCGCCGCTGCGTTCGCCACCCAGCCGCTGCCCAGCGGCCGGCGGGTGGCGATCGTCGGCACGCTGCGCGGCCCGGGGACGCTCGCCGCCGACGCGGCCGACGCCGCGGGACTGGAGGTCGTCGTCACCCACGACGTCCCCACCGCGGCGAGCGCCGCCGAGCTCGCCGCGGCCGTCGGCGCGGCGGCCTCCGACCACGCGGTCGACGCCGTGCTCGTCGTCCACGCCGGCGCGCCGGGCAGCGAGCCCGACGAGGTCCTCGCCGCCCTCGACCGCATCGCCGCGAACGCCGCGGTACCGATCCTGGCCAGCTTACTCGGCCCCTACGGACGGCCCCCGACCGGGCGGGGCGGTGTCCCGGTGTACCGCGCCCCGGAGGCCGCGGCGCGCGCTCTCGCCGCGCTCGCCGGACGCGCCGCGTGGTTGAGGTCGAGCGCCACGGCGCTCGACACGGACAGCGAGGATCCGTCGGCGCCGGGCGGGGACCTCCCCCTCGACGAGCTGCGCGCGATCGTCGAGGGGTACCTTGGGCGCTGCCCCGCAGGTGGGTGGCTCGAACCGTCCCCGGCGCAACGCTTCGCCGCCCTCGCCGGGCTGCCGATGCTCGACGGGGAGCTCGTCGCCGACGCCGTGTCAGCCGGTGCGGCCGCCGACCGGCTCGGCTACCCGGTGGCCGTGAAGGCCGCCTCGGCGGAGATCGCCGACCTGCAGGAGGCCGGGGGGCTCGCCCTCGCCCTGCGCGACCGGGAAGCGGTGGTGGCCGCGGCGAGCGCGATCCTCGCCCGGCTCGGCGAGCGCGCCGGGGGGCTCGTCGTCCAACCAATGCTCCCCCCGGGGACCGATCTGATCGCGGGGATCACCACCGATGCCGCGTTCGGACCACTCGTCGTGTTCGGCCTCGGCGGGATGCGCGGCGAGTTGCTCCTCGACCGCGTCGTCCACCCCCTGCCGGTGACCCCGGGGGACGCGGCACGCATGGTCCGCGGCCTGCGCACCTCGCCCCTGCTGTTCGGCTTCCGCGGAGCGCCGCGGCCGGATACCGATGCGCTGGAAGCCTTGCTCGTCCGCCTCGGCCGCCTCGCCGAGGAGATCCCGGAGATCGCCGAGCTCGATCTCGGCCCGATCATCGCCGGCGCGGGGAGCAGCGCGGCCGTCGAGTTGCGCATCCGCCTGCGCCGCTACGACCCGCACCCCGAACGCCAGCTGCGCTCGCTGACGATGGAGTGAACGGTCCCTCGACTTCCGCGGTGGGTGTGCCGGAAGGAGGCCCGGGACGCGAAGATGGGCCGATGGCACTCGGCATCGGCACGATCGGGATCTGGACCGGCGCGTTCGACGGGCATCCGCTGGAGGACTGCAGAGCGGCGGCAGCCGAGCTGGAGAAGCTCGGCTACGGCGCGCTGTGGGTTCCCGAGACGGTCGGCCGCGACCCGTTCGTCCTCGCCGGGGCACTGCTCGCGAGCACGACCTCGCTGCACCTGGCGACGGGGATCGCCAACATCTACGCCCGCGACCCGATGACGATGGCCGCCTGCCAGATGTCGCTCGCCGAAGGGTTCGGCGGGCGGTTCCTCCTCGGGATCGGCGTCAGCCACCACCACCTCGTCGAACGGTTGCGCAAGCACAGCTACACCAAGCCGCTGTCCTACATGGGCAACTACCTGAGCGCGATGGACGAGGCGATGTATGTCGCACCGAAGCCGGCCGAGGCGCCGGCGCGGGTGCTCGCCGCTCTCGGCCCGAAGATGCTCGAGCTCGCCGCGAGGCGCTCCCAGGGCGCGCACACCTACCTCGTGACCCCCGAGCACACCGCCGAGGCGCGCCGGTTGATGGGGCCCGACGCGGCGCTCCTCCCCGAGCAGATGGTCGTCCTCGACACGAACCCGGACACGGCCCGGACGACGGCCCGCCAGCACCTGGTGATGTACCTGCGGGCCCCGAACTACCAGAACAACCTCGCCCG
>CAZQEJ010000142.1:0-7417 GCA_964592165.1 uncultured Ilumatobacteraceae bacterium
CGGGCTTGTCGGCGATCGCACCCCCGACGAGGACGCGCCGCTCCCCGATCAGGCGATGCGCCTCGCCGCGGCTGGCGACCAGACGACGGCGGACGAGCTCGGCGTCGAGCCGACGCCGGACGCTCATCGCCGCACCGGGACACGCCGGGAGACGATGGGAGCGATCAGCTCGGCGCGGTCGTGCGCGCCGCCGGACGGGTCCCCATCGCCACCTTGCGCGCCGCGGCCGGAGCCGCCGAACGCTTCGCCGGGGCCTTCTTCGCCGGGGCCTTCTTCGCCACGGCCTTCTTCGCCACGGCCTTCTTCGCCACGGCCTTCTTCGTTGCAGACTTCTTCGCCGGCGCCTTGGCCGGCGCGGCCGCGCGCTTCGCCGCAGCCTTCTTCGCCACGGCCTTCTTCGCCGGCGCCTTGGCCGCCGGCCCACGCCGGGACGCGACACCGGTCAGGGCGCCGACGCGGCTCTCCAGGGCATCGAGTTGAGCCGCGAAGCGGGAGATCTGTCGACCGACTTCTTCTTCGATCAACTGGGTCAGGCGCTCGGTGCTCTCCCTGCCCCGCTCGACGAGCGCGGCGACGAACTCCTCTGCTTCCTTCCTGCGCACCTCGCCTTGCTTGACCAGTTCCTTGACGATCGACTCGGCTCGGCTCTGGGTCATCGCGCTGAACTGCATCCCGGAATCGAGCAGCCGCTTGAAGAGGTCGTTGTTGGCCATCCCCCCAGCGTACCGAGCACGACGCAGTCTCCGAGCCGTGTGTCTCAGCGCAGCCCGTCGCCGATCAGCGGAGGAGCCCGACCACACCGGCCAGATCGTCGGCGACGAGTTCCGGTGCCGGCTCGACCGGCGTGCCCGGGGCGGTCACACCGGACCACACCTGGGCGTAGCGACAGCCCAGGGCGCGGGCAAAGCGTCCATCGGTGTCCGGGCGATCGCCGACCATCACCGTTCGGGGCGTCCAGGCGTCGCCAAGCATCTCGCGCACAACGCGCACCATCGGTTCGTGTGGTTTGCCGGCGACCGTCGCCGCTTGTCCGGCGGCGGTGACCACAGCGGCGAGGATCGCCCCACCGCCGGGGATCGGCCCGTCAGGCGTCGGGTAGGTGGCGTCGTCGTTCGTCCCGATCAGGCGCGCCCCGGCACGCACCGCACTCGCGGCGCGGCGCAGACCCTCGTAGTCGAAGCTGCGGTGGAAACCGACGAGGACCACATCGGGCGGGGTTCGCTGTGCATCGTCCGTCTCGAGGACCAGCGCCCCGCGCCGTTCCACCGCTTCGACGATCCCGGGACCACCTAGGACGACGACGCGCTCACCGGGCTCGACCAACCGCGCGGCAGCCGTCGCCGACGAGACGAGGTCACCTGCCGCGGGGATCCCGATCCGCTCCAGGGCGACGACGTGCTCGTCGATCCGAGCGAAGGAGTTGTTCGTCACGAACAGGACGCGATGACCCCGCCGGCGCAGCTCTGCGATGGCCTCCGCCGAACCCGGGATCGGCCGTTGGGCCAACCACACGACACCGTCGAGATCGCACAACACGGGAATGGCCATGCGTCATCGTTGGCGATCGGAGGGACCCCGTGCCAGCCTGGGGGCGTGCCCCGCTTCGAACCCTTTCCCGCGCTGCGCTACAACCTCGACATCGTCGACCTCCCCGACGTTGCCGCACCCCCCTACGACGTGCTCTCCGAGGCAGACCTCGATGAACTCGCCGGGCGCGACGTGCACAACATCGTGCACATCGACGTCCCCCGCGAGACGGCCGGCGCTGAGCGCTACGCGCTCGCCGCCCAGGCGATGCGCGCCTGGGTCGACGCCGACGTGCTCGTCCGCGACCGACGCCCGAGTTTCACCGCGTACCGGATGTCGTTCACCGACGAGGGCGGATCGGAACGGCACACCGTCGGCGTCCTCGGCGCCCTGGAGGTGGTCGACGAGGGTGCCGGCGGGGTCCTTCCCCACGAACGCACGACACCCAAGGCGAAGACCGACCGGCTCGAACTGACCCGGGCGACACAGGCGAACCTTTCCCCGGTCTGGGGCTTGTCGCTGACCGCCGGGCTGTCGGCGCTGCTCGCCGAGCCCGGGGAGCCGGTCGGTGAGGTCACCGTCGACGGCGTCACCCATCGCGTCGAACGGATCGACGACCCCAGCCGCGTCGCGGCGATCTCCGCCGCGGTGGCCGCGAACCCCGTCGTCATCGCCGACGGGCACCACCGCTATGCGATCAGCCGGACCTACCGGGACGAGGCCCGCGCCGAAGGGCTCCCCACGGCCGCGGCGGCCGAGCTGACCCTCGCCTACCTCGGCGAGCTCGTCGCCGAGCAGCTCAGCGTCGAGGCGATCCACCGTCTGTACCGGGGCATCGACGCGGCGTCCCTGGCCGCTGCCCTCGCGCCGTCGTTCACGTCCGAGCCGGCCGGAGCCGTCACCCCGGCGATCACCACCGAACTCGTCGCCCGCGGTGCGCTCTGCCTGGTCGATCCCCGGGGCCAGGGCACGCTGCTGATCCCCCGGCCGGAGGCTTTCCACGGCGTCCGCGATCTCGACTCGGCGCGCCTCGAACACGCTCTGTCCGGTGTCGGCCACGAGGTCGACTACCAGCACGGGGTCAGCCACGTGCTCGGCGCCCTCGCTTCTGGACACGCCGACGCAGCGGTGCTGATCCGTCCGGTGAGCGTCGCCGAGATCCGTCGTACGGCGGACGAGGGACTGCTGATGCCGCCGAAGTCGACGTTCTTCACCCCGAAGCTGCGCACCGGCCTCGTGATCCGCGAGCTGTTCTGACTGTCGCCGCACGCGAGAGGGGGGCCGGCCGATCGGCCGGCCCCCCTCTCGCGCCTCCCATTAGGCGACGAGCCAGGTCGGGTTCGAGCGCAGCAGATCGGCGAGGTTGCCCGGTCCACGCTTCTCTGCGGCGTCGATCACCTGGCGGCCCATCTCCCCGGAGTACTCCGGGCGCTGCACCTGGCGGAAGATGCCGATCGGGGTCGGCGAGTGATCATCGCTGGACAGGCGGGCGAGGGCGAAGGCGAGGCTTGGCTCCGGTCGGTGCGCGTCGTGGACGAGCAGAGCATCGACACCGACCTCGGCCACGTCGACGAAGCGCAACTGGCCGTCACTGCCCATCACGACACCCCGCTCCTTGTCCGGGCCGAAACGGATCGGCTCGCCATGGCGCAACTCGATGATCATCTCCGCACGCCGTTCACGACCGGTGATGTCCTCGAACGCGCCGTCGTTGAACACGTTGCAGTTCTGGAAGATCTCGACGAACGCGGCGCCCGGGTGGTCGTGCGCGGCGCGGAACGTCTCCATCATGTGCTTGCGGTCGAGGTCGTGGGTCCGGGCCACGAACGATGCCTCCGCCCCGAGGGCGACGGCCAGCGGGTTGAACGGTGGGTCGATCGAGCCGAGCGGGGTCGACTTGGTCACCTTGCCGACCTCCGAGGTCGGCGAGTACTGACCCTTGGTCAACCCGTAGATCCGGTTGTTGAACAGCAGGATCGTCAGGTTGACGTTGCGCCGCAGAGCATGGATCAGGTGGTTCCCCCCGATCGACAGGCCGTCACCGTCGCCGGTGATCACCCACACGTCGAGGTCGGGGCGAGCGGTCTTGATCCCGGTCGCGATCGCCGGTGCACGCCCGTGGATGCTGTGGATCCCGTAGGTGTTCATGTAATAGGGGAACCGGCTGGAGCACCCGATCCCGCTGATGAACACCGTGTTCTCCGGCCCGACGCCGAGGTCGGGCATCAACATCTGGACGGCTTGGAGGATGCCGTAGTCACCGCATCCTGGGCACCAGCGGACCTCCTGGTCGCTGGCCCAGTCCTTGCGGGTGGTCGTCTTCACGCTGACCTGCACGGCAGCGTCGCTCATCGGTCCACTCCCATCACCTCGTCGATCGCCCGCTCGATCTCCTGGGAGGAGAACGGCAGTCCCTGCACCTTGCTCACCGACCGGGCGTCGACGAGGTACTCGGCGCGCACGATCTTGCACAACTGACCCATGTTCAGCTCGGGCACCATCACCGTGGAGAAGCCCCGCAGCAGTTCCCCGAGATCCGCCGGGAGCGGGTTGAGGTGGCGGAGATGGATCCAGGCCAGCTTCATCCCGTCGCGACGCTTGCGCTGCACTGCGGCGTCGACTGCGGCCCACGTCGATCCCCAACTGAGCAGGCACAACTCGGCGTCCGCGTCGCCGCGAACCTCGATCGGGGGGATGTCGGCCGCGACCCCGGAGACCTTCGCCTGGCGGAGGTGGACCATCTTCTCGTGGTTCTCCGGCGTGTAGTCGATGTTCCCCGATCCGTCCTGCTTCTCGATCCCTCCGACACGGTGCATCAGTCCGGGGGTGCCGGGGATCGCCCACGGCCGGGCGAGCGTCTCAGGATCACGCAGATACGGCCAGAACTCCATCGTTCCGTCCTCGCGCTCATGGTTCGGCTCGGTCGCGTAGGACACGGAGATGTCCGGCAAGGTGTCCACATCGGGCAGGCGCCACGGTTCGGCGCCGTTGGCGATGTATCCATCGGACAGGAGCATCACCGGCGTCCGGTACTTCAGCGCGATCCGGCTCGCCTCGATCACCGCGTCGAAGCAGTCCGCCGGGCTGCGCGCCGCGAGCACCGGGAGCGGCGCTTCCCCGTGGCGGCCGAACAACGCCATGTTCAGGTCGGCGGCTTCCGTCTTCGTCGGCAGGCCGGTCGACGGTCCGCCACGCTGCACGTCGATGATCACCAACGGAAGCTCGAGGGAGATCGCCAGGCTGATCGTCTCCGACTTGAGCGCGACGCCGGGACCGCTCGTCGTGGTGAACGCGAGGTCCCCGGCGAACGCCGCGCCGAGTGCCATCCCGACCGCGGCGATCTCGTCCTCGGCTTGCAGCGTGCGCACCCCGAAGTGCTTCTGCTTGGAGACTTCGTGGAGGATGTCCGAGGCAGGCGTGATCGGGTACGACCCGAGGTAGACGGGCAGCTTGGCCAACTGGCCGGAGGCGACGATGCCCCAGGCGAGCGCTGTGTTGCCGGAGATCTGGGTGTACTCCCCGGGCGGAAGCCTGGCCGGGGCGACCTCGTAGCGGTGGTCGAACAACTCGGCCGTCTCACCGAAGTTGTACCCGGCAATGAACGCCGCCCTGTTGGCCGTGACGATGAGATCCTTGCCGGCGAAGCGACGCTCGATCCACGCCAGGGTCGGTTCGGTCGGCCGCGAGTACAGCCACGACACGAGGCCAAGAGCGAAGAAGTTCTTCGACCGATCGGCGTCACGGGGCTTGACCCCGTGCGGCGCCGTCGCCTCCTTGGTCAACTTCGTCATCGGCACCTCGACGAGGTGGTACCGGGTGAGGGTCGTGTCCTCCAGCGGGTTGTGCTGGTAGCCGGCTTTCTCCAGGTTCCGTTCGTCGAACGTGTCGACGTTGACGATCAGCAACCCGCCCTGCTTCAAACGACGCAGATCGGCGCGCAGTGCAGCCGGGTTCATCGCCACGAGTACGTCGCAGGTGTCGCCCGGCGTCGTGATCTCGTGGTCCGAGATGTGCACCTGGAAACTGGACACGCCGTGCACGGTTCCGGCTGGGGCGCGGATCTCCGCCGGGTAGTCCGGCAGTGTCGCCAGATCGTTGCCGAAGGCCGCCGAGACCGATGTGAACCGGTCGCCGGTGAGCTGCATCCCGTCCCCGGAGTCGCCCGCGAAGCGGATCACGACCCGGCTCAGCGACTCGACCGCGGGCGTATCCGCCCGCTCGACGATGTCCGTCATTACGAGCATCCCCCTTGAGGCTGCGGTGGGCGCCATTGCCCACTCCTGTGAACGCTACCCACGCGATCCCGACAACGGCGGGACTGATGCCTGGTTCGCGGCGATGTGACGAACAACGTCAAGCGATCGTGATCGATGCGTCGAGGTAGACGTCTTGGATCGCGTTGAGCAGGCCGACGCCTTCGGCCATCGGGCGCTGGAACGCCTTGCGCCCGGAAATCAGGCCCTGGCCGCCCGCTCGCTTGTTGATCACCGCGGTCTTCACCGCTGCTGCAAGGTCGCCGGCGCCCTTGGACTCCCCACCGGAGTTGATCAACCCGACCCGTCCCGAGTAGCAGTTGACCACCTGCCAACGGGCGAGGTCGATCGGGTGATCTGTGGTCAGCTGCTCGTAGACCAGCTTGCTCGTCTTGCCGTAGCTGGGCAGCGCGTTGAACCCGCCGTTGTTCTCCGGCAGCTTCTGCTTGATGATGTCGGCGCCGATGGTCACCCCGATGTGGTTCGCCTGCGCGGTGAGGTCGGCGGCGACGTGGTAGTCCGCCGCATCGGTCTTGAACGCGCTGTTGCGCAGGTAGCACCAGAGCACCGTGAACATGCCCAGGCGGTGCGCTTCCTCGAACGCGGCGGCGACCTCCTGGATCTGGCGCGTCGCCTGGTCGGAACCGAAGTAGATCGTCGCCCCGACGCCGGCGGCGCCGAGGTCGAAGGCCTCGGTCACCGAGCCGAACATGATCTGGTCGAACTTGTTCGGGAAGGTGAGCAGCTCGTTGTGGTTCAGCTTGACGATGAACGGGATCCGGTGCGCGTAGCGGCGGCTGACCGCGCCGAGCACGCCGAAGGTCGTGGCGACCGCGTTGCAGCCTCCTTCGAGCGCCAGCTCGACGATGTTGCGGGGGTCGAAGTACGCGGGGTTCGGGGCGAAGGATGCCGCTGCCGAATGTTCGATGCCCTGGTCGACGGGCAGGATCGACAGGTAACCGGTGTTCGCCAGACGCCCACTGCGGTACAGCGAGCCGAGCGCACGCAGCACCGCGGGCGGGCGGTTGGAGCTCACGAAGGTCCGGTCGAGGAAGTCGGGACCGGGGAGCACCAATTCATCTCGGGTGATGCCCTTCGCAGTGTGGGTCAGCAGCGACTCGGCGTCGGCACCGAGCAGGGCGGGGATGTCGGCCACGATCTCTCCTTCGACGGCTTCGATGACGCCCGCTCGAGGGGTCGGAGCAGGCAGTTCAGCACCCCCAGCGTAGCCAGCCGAGCTTGCTGCGCGCCCGTGGGCCGATCAGCCCGAGCGGCGCTGAGCTCAGCGGCCGAGGGTATGCAACCGCTCCCTGACGTCAGCGTACCCCGGACTGTGCTGGTCGACGCGCTGAAACAGGGCACGGGCGCGGGTCATGTCCCCACTGCGGTCGTACAGATCGCCGAGGACGTACCACATGCGGACGTCGTGCTCCCGTACCTTGCGCGGGACGGTCTCGCCGCCCGCCAGCGCGGCCAACGCCTCGCGCAGCTGCCCGCGGTCGGCGAGCGAACCCGCGTAGACGATCCGCCCCTCGGCGACCAGTGCCGCCGAAGGGGAGGCCTGGCGCAGCTCCAACCAGATCTCCTCCACCCGCCGGTAGCGCTTCAGCGCCCGGTAGCAGTCGGCGAGGATCGGC
>CAZQEJ010000143.1:0-7391 GCA_964592165.1 uncultured Ilumatobacteraceae bacterium
CGGGACGCCGATCGAGAACGGCCTCGGCGACCTGTGGGCGATCCTCGACTTCACCAACCCCGGCCTCGTCGGGTCGCGGCCGATGTTCATCGCCCAGATGTCGGGCAACGGTGACGGCGAGGTGGCGATGAAGGCGCTCAACGGCCTGCTCCTGTTCCGCCGGACGAAGGCCGAGCCGGAGGTCGCCGCCGAGCTGCCGGACAAGATCGACGAGCTCGACCACTGCACGATGACCACCGAGCAGATCGGCCTGTACCAAGCGGTGCTCGACACCCTCGTCGCCTCCGTCGACGACCCCGACCACGAGGCTCGCCAGGGCGCGGTGCTCGCCGCGATCACGGCGTTGAAGCAGATCTGCAACCATCCCGCCGCCTACCAGGACGACGGGCGCCCGCTCGCCGGGCGGTCGGGCAAGCTCGCCCGCCTGGAAGAGATCGTCGAGTCCGTCTTCGCCGCCGACGAGCGGGTGCTGATCTTCACCCACTTCGCCACCTGGGGACGGCGCTTGGCCGCGTACCTGAGCGAGATCACCGGCGAGCGGATCGAGTGCTACGACGGCAGCCTGCCGCGTGCCGTGCGCGACCGGATGATCGACGAGTTCCAGCGCGGGACCGGGGCGGGAGCGCTGGTGCTGTCCCTCAAGGCCGGCGGGACAGGGCTCAACTTGACCTCGGCGAACCACGTCGTGCTCTACGACCGGTGGTGGAACCCCGCCGTCGAGGACCAGGCCCGCGACCGCGCCTGGCGGATCGGGCAGACCAAGACGGTGATCTCCCACCGCCTCGTCTGCCCGGGGACCGTCGACGAGAAGGTCGAGGAGGTCGTCGGCAACAAGCGGCACATCGCCAACCTCGTCCTGCCCCGCTCCAGCTCGCTCGCCGACCTGAACGCCGATCAGCTGCGCGTCGCCCTCGGCTTGCGCCACGACGAGCTCCTCGCCGACGAGGAGGAACGATGAGCCGCCAGCAGCGAACCCGCGTCGACCAGCGCCGGCGCCAACCTGGGCCGGGCCGGGGGCAATCCCCCGACGACGTGTGGCGTGTGCCCGCCGAGATCCCCGCGTTCGAGCCGATCACCCCGCCGGCCGACGTGGGGGCGATGCTCCGCTCACTCGGCGACCCGCCGATGGCCGGGTCGACCGCAGCCAGCCACTACTTCGACGCCGTTGCTCAGCGGGCGGCGAACATGGCCCGCATCGTGGCCATCGCCGCCGAGGCGTTCTCCGACGAGTGAGGCCGGAGCGCCTCGGGCCGCGCCTCAGTTCCAGATCGTGACGTAGACCGGGGGGCGGAAACGGGATACCGGCACCCCACCGTCGGCGCGGCGCATCGCCTGCATCGCATCGGGAGTGGCCAGGAAGCGCCGGAAGCGGGTGGCGATCGCCGTACGGCGAGAGGCGGGCAGGGTCGTCACGTACCACAACCGCTCCGCAGGCAGGCCGGCCACCGGGACGACGCTGAGCGTCCCGGCGCTCAGCTCGGCGGAGACGAGGTGCTCGACGACGAGAGCGACACCGTCGTCCGCGGCCGCTGCGGCACACGCCGCCGCCTGGTGGGGAAAGACCCGGATCCGCTCCGCGGGGACGCGCATCTGGGCGAGGACACGGGCCGTGTCGCTCTGCGGGTCGGAGACCGTCGGGTCGACGAGCCAGGCTCGGGGACCGGACCGGATCGGAGGACCGACGGCGACGAGCCGGTGACGCATCACCGGCTCGGAGTCCAACCCGTCCCCGAGCAGCGGCCCGAGGGCGACGTCGGCCAGCCGTTCGGCGACGAGCGCGCCCATCTCCTGAGCGGTGGCGGTCCCCAGGGTGACCTCGACGTTCGCCTGGCGGCTGGTGAAGGTCTGGAGCAAGGCCGGGGCGACAGCGTGAGCGAGTGTCGCCGTGGTGACGACGCGCAGCAGGTCCGGTGCGCCGTGCGAACGACGCACGGCGTCTTCCGCCTCGGTCGCGAGGTTGACCATCTGCGAGGCGATGCCGACGACGCGCTGACCGGCGGCGGTCAGCTCCATCGCTCCTGCACCGCGCACGATCAGCGGATCGCCGAGGTGCTGGCGCAGCGCGGCGAGCGCCTGCGACACCGCCGGCTCGCTGACCCCCAGCGCGGCAGCCGCGGCGCGCACCGTCCCCAGCCGGGCGACGAGGACGAAGACCTTGAGCTGGACGAGGGTCACTGCCGGGGACTGTACGCCCTCCCCGGGCGAGGGGCGGGAGACGGCCGCCGAGGCGCTGTGACGGGATCGGCTTAACGGTTCGCTTAGGGAGCTGTTCCCGGCGCATTCCGCCGCGGTGATGATCGTCCGCGGGGATCACGAAATCGGGGGTAACCATGCAGACACCGCCACCGTTCGAGTACGAACGGGCGACGAGCGTCGAGCAGGCCGTCGCACTGCTCGAGCGCCTCGGACCGGAGGCGCGGCTGGTGGCCGGGGGTCACAGCCTGCTGCCGATGATGAAGCTCCGCCTCGCCCGACCGGACCACCTGATCGACATCAACCCGCTGGCCGACGCGCTGAGCTACGTGCGCGTCGACGGGGACGCGCTCGCCGTGGGGGCGATGACCCGTCACAGCGAACTGCTCGCCTCGCCCCTCGCCGGCGAGCATTTCCCGATCCTCCACGACGCCGAGCGAGTGATCGCCGACCCGCTCGTCCGCAACCGGGGCACGGTCGGCGGATCGTTGTGCCAGGCCGACCCGTCCGAGGACCTGTCCGCTGTGTTCGCCGCGCTGCACGCCGAGGTCGTCATCCAGTCGGGCTCGGGGTCGCGCACGGTCTCGGCACGGGACCTGCACGTCGGCCCGTACGAGACCGTCGTCGGGCCGGCAGAGATGCTCGTCGAGGTGCGCGTCCCGATCCGCCCGGGGTGCGCGAGCGCGTACGAGAAGGTCGAACGGCGTGCCGGCGACTGGGCGATCGCTGCCGCCGGCGCAGTGATCTGGATCGAGGACGGTCGGATCGTCGAGGCCGGGATCGGGCTCACCGCTGTCGGCGCGCCCCGGTTCTGCTCGCCCGCGGCGGAGACCGTCGTGCGTGGCCAGGTGCCGACGGACGACGTATTGCACGCCGCCGGAGAGGCCGCCGCGGCGGACACATCACCGGTCAGCGACCAGCGTGGGCCTGCCGAGTACAAGCGCTACCTGGCCGGCGAGCTGACCCGGCGCGCCCTGCGCCGCGCCGTAGCCCGAGCCAACGGGGAGGGATGACGATGCAGGTGACGATCGAGGTCAACGGAACGCCGGTCAGCAGGGACGTCGAGCCGCGGGTGCTGCTCGTTCACTTCCTGCGGGACACCGAGGGATTGACCGGCACCCACTGGGGCTGTGACACCTCGAACTGCGGGGCGTGCACGGTGTGGCTCGACGGCGAACCGGTGAAGAGCTGCACCGTGCTCGCGGCGATGGCCGACGGGCATCAGGTTCGCACGGTGGAGGGTCTCGAGGGACCCGATGGGCTCGACCCGGTGCAACAGGGGTTCATCGAGTGCCACGGCCTGCAGTGCGGGTTCTGCACGCCGGGGATGATGCTCACGGCGCGCTGGCTGCTCGACCGCAACCCCGATCCGGCAGAGGCGGAGATCCGGGAGGCGATCTCCGGTCAGCTGTGCCGCAGCACAGGGTACCACAACATCGTCCGCTCCGTTCGCTGGGCCGCCGAGCACCCGGCCGCTGCGGGCGTGTGGGGGTGAGGTGACGACGATCGACGACGCACCGCGCTCGGAGGCGGGGAACCCGATCGGGTTCGGGCGGATGCACCGCAAGGAGGATGCCCGCTTCGTGCGCGGGCGGGGCACCTACATCGACGACATCCAGCTTCCCGGGATGCTCCACGGGGCAATCCTGCGCAGCCCGTTTGCCCATGCCCGGATCGTGTCGATCGACACGACCGCGGCGGAGGCACACCCCAAGGTGCGCGCCGTGATCACCGGCGCGACGCTGGAGGGCCTCGGGCTGGCCTGGATGCCGACGCTGAGCTATGACACCCAGGCGGTGCTGGCCACCGACAAGGTCCGCTTCCAAGGCCAGGAGGTCGCCTTCGTCGTCGCCGAGGACCGTTACGCGGCGCGCGACGCGCTGGAGCTGATCGACGTCGATTACGAGCCGTTGCCGCCGGTAATGGACGCCCGGCGGGCGCTCGATCCCGACGCGCCGGTGATCCGCGACGACAAGGAAGGCAGGACCGACAACCGGATCTACGACTGGGAGGCGGGCGATGCGGCGGCGGCCAAGGCCGCCTTCGCCGGGGCCGAGGTCGTCGTCTCCCAGCACATGCTCTACCCCCGGGTCCACCCTGCGCCGATGGAGACGTGCGGGACGGTCGCCCACATGGACAAGGTCACCGGGAAGCTCGTGCTCTGGTCGAACACCCAGGCGCCGCACGCCCACCGCACCGTGTACGCCCTCGTCGCCGGTCTCCCCGAGCACAAGATCCAGGTGATCGCTCCCGACATCGGCGGAGGGTTCGGCAACAAGGTGCCGATCTACCCCGGGTACGTGTGCTCGATCGTCGCCTCGATCGTCACCGGCAAGCCGGTGAAGTGGGTGGAGGACCGTTCGGAGAACCTGATGTCCACCGGGTTCGCCCGCGACTACCACATGAACGGCTCGATCGCCGCGACGCGAGACGGAAAGATCCTCGGGTTGACAGTCGACGTCATCGCCGACCACGGCGCGTTCCACGCCACCGCCCAGCCGACGAACTTCCCGGCCGGCTTCTTCCACATCTTCACCGGTTGGTACGACTACCCCGCGGCCCACTGCCGGGTCACCGCGGTGTACACGAACAAGGCACCCGGTGGGGTCGCCTACGCCTGCTCGTTCCGGATCACCGAAGCCGTGTACCTCGTCGAGCGGCTCGTCGACTGCCTCGCCGACGAACTGGGGATGGATCCTGCCGACCTGCGGATGCGCAACCTGCTCCGCCCCGAGCAGTTCCCCTACACGACGCCGACCGGTTGGGAGTACGACTCGGGGGATTACCCTCGCGCCCTGCGCACCGCGCTCGACCTCGCCGGTTACGCCGAGCTGCGCGCCGAGCAGGCCGACCGGCGCGCCCGCGGCGAGCTGATGGGGGTCGGGTTGTCCTTCTTCACCGAGGGCGTCGGTGCCGGGCCACGCAAGCACATGGACATCCTCGGGTTGGGGATGGCCGACGGCTGTGAGCTGCGCGTTCACCCGACCGGCAAGGCCCAGCTGCGCCTGTCCGTACAGACCCAGGGCCAGGGCCACGAGACGACGTTCGCCCAGATCGTCCCCCACGAGCTCGGCATCCCCCCGGAAGACGTCGACGTGATCCACGGCGACACGGACAACACACCGTTCGGGCTGGGCACCTATGGGTCCCGTTCGACACCGGTGTCCGGGGCAGCGGCCGCGGTCGTCTCCCAACGGGTGCGGGACAAGGCTCGCCAGATTGCTGCCGTCGCCCTCGAGTGTTCCCCGGAGGACCTCGAGTGGGAGCCGGGCCGGTGGCAGATGCGCGGTGACCCTGCCCACGGCAAGACGATCCAGGAGATCGCCCTGCTGTCCCACTCCAACCTCGAGCTCCCCGAGGGCCTCGAGGGGCACCTCGACGCGTCCGCGGTGTACAACCCGCCGAACCTGACCTACCCGTTCGGGGCGTACATCTGCGTCGTCGACGTCGATCCGGGGACGGGGGTGGTCAAGGTCCGCCGGCTCGTCGCCGTCGACGACTGCGGCCCGCGGATCAACCCGACGATCGTCGAGGGGCAGATCCACCGTGGGCTGGCCGACGGGATCGGGATGGCGCTGATGGAGGCGATCGCCTTCGACACCGACGGCAACTGCCTCGGCGGGTCGTTCATGGACTACCTCCTGCCGACGTCGATGGAGGTGCCCAGCTTCGAGCTCGGTGAGACGTGCACCCCGTCGCCCCACCACCCGCTCGGGTGCAAGGGCATCGGCGAGTCGGCCACGGTCGGCTCCCCGCCGGCGGTCGTCAACGCGGTGATCGACGCGCTGAAGCCGTACGGCGTGCGCCACGCGGACATGCCCTTCACCCCGGCCCAGGTGTGGATGACGATCCACGGTTCGCCGATGCGCACCGACCTGGCGATCACGTGAGCGCGGCGAGCGCAGCGTTCCCCCGCCGCCGGGTGACGCTGCGTGGCGCGAGCATCGAGGAGCTCGCCGCCCGCCTGCGCCGGGAGGGTGTGCCGTTCGTCCACGCCCGGGTCGTGCTCGCCGAGCGGCCGACGTCAGCAAAGCCCGGGGATGCGGCGGTCGTCCTCGCCGACGGGACGATGGAGGGTTTCGTCGGGGGGGCGTGTGCCGAGTCGACCGTTCGCTCCCGGGCGCTCGGCCTGCTCGACTCGGGGGAGTCGTTGCTCCTGCGGATCTGCCCGAACGAGGAGGCCGATCAGCCGGGGAAGGTCGTCGTGCACAACCCATGCCTGTCCGGGGGGACGTTGGAGATCTTCCTCCAGCCGTCCCTCCCGGCGCCGGTGATCGCCGTCGTCGGGGACTCACCGATCGCGACGGCTCTGCGCCGGTTGGCCCCGGCGATCGGTCTGGCCGTCGGGGAGGGCGGGGAGGTGCCCGGCACAGCGTCCGTCGCGGCGGTCATCGTCGCCTCCCACGGGCGTGACGACGAGGCGTCTGTGCTGCGCACTGCCCTGCACGCGGGGGTGCCCTACGTCGGTCTCGTCGCTTCTCCCCGGCGCGGTCAAACCGTCGTCGCCGGGCTGGGGATGTGCCCTTCGATGACCGCCGCGGTGCGCACCCCGGCAGGTCTCGACATCGGGGCCCGTACCCCGGAGGAGGTCGCCCTGTCGATCCTCGCCGAGATCGTCGCGCTCCGTCCACGGGCCAGCGGACGCTCCCCGGGCGAGCTCGGAGCGTCTGCCGAGATCGCCGTCGATCCGGTGTGCGGGATGAGCGTGGCGATGGTCGAGTCCTCGCTGCACCTCGATCACGACGGTGCGCGCTTGTGGTTCTGTGGTTCGGGTTGCCTGCGCGCCTTCGCCGCGGCCCACCCGTCTACCCGGGCGGGCGACGCCCCCTCGGTTGATCCGCGGTGATCACCCCGACGAGATGTCCGGAACCGTCGCCGTGAGGTGATCTGACGTACGCGGTCTGCTTCCGGTCATCGTTCCTGCCCAGATCGGTCCCTCTGCCTCGCGCAACCGGCCGATGCACTCCGGCCAGGGGATCTGGGCAGGTTCGGTGCACGGACCGTCGCCGAGCCTCGCCGGGCGCGCCCGCCCGAGCGCGTCGAGGAGCGCCCGGCACCGATCGGTTCGGGGGATGCGATCCGGCGCTGCGAACATCGGCCGATGCCGCTTGTGTCGATCACCCGCCCTGCCGACGCCGTCGCTCTCGTCACCCTCGACGACGGGCCGCGCTACAACGCGCTGAGTGCGGCGATGATCG
>CAZQEJ010000144.1:0-7367 GCA_964592165.1 uncultured Ilumatobacteraceae bacterium
CTGGAGAAGCCGGTGGAGAAGGAGGCGATCGACGACACCGGCGACCTGCGCGCCGACCTCGTCACTCACTTCGTCCACCTCGAGCAGGACGTGATGCGCGGTCCGAAGGCGAGCACGCTCCTCGCCCTGGCGGAGAACGCCGAACGGGACGCGGGCTTCGACGAGATCGCCCGGGACTTCGCTCGCCGCCGGCGGGCTGCGGTCGTCCGCCGGCTGCAGGCCGGGGTGAACGCCGGCCAACTGTCGGCTGGGGCCGATCTCGACCTGCTCGCCTCGGCGCTCGCCGGGGCGCTGTTCTACCGCCGGTTCCTCGGGCGGACGTCGACGTCGCCGGCGGAGATCGCCGCCCTCGTCGACGCGTTGCTCAGCGCCCCGCCGCGGCGCGCGTGTGCCGCAGGTAGCGCACGACCTCGATGACGACGGTGATCGCCACCGCCCCGCCGAACGCGGCGAGGAACGCGCCGGTGTGGTTGTCCTCGAACGCCCTGCCGCCGATGAACCCGAGGAGGCTGGCATACGTCGCCCAGATCAGCGCGGCGACGGCGATCCAGCTGGCAAACCAGCGCCGCGACTGACGCGTCAGCCCGCTGGCCAGGGTCAGCGCGGTCCGCCCGCCGGGGATGAACCGGGCGGTGATCAACAACGTGCCGCCCCGCGTCCGGATCTGCTCCGCAGCCCACGCCAGGCGGGCCTGGGTCTTGATCCGCGTCGCCGCCCGCCGGTCGACCCACGGGCCGAAGCGCGCCCCGATCAGGTAGGCGGTGTTGTCCCCGAAGAACGCGCCGAGCGCGCCGGCGGCGATCACGGCCGGGAGGGGGTAGGCGCGATCGGCCGCGGCCGCGGCGACACCTCCGATGATCACGCACGTCTCGCTGGGGACGATCGGGATCACCGCGTCGAGATAAGCGATGGCGAAGATGATCGCCAGGAACCACCAGTGGGAGGCGAAGTCGTCGAGCCGGGCGGTGAACTCGCTGATCACGCTGGCGAGCATCGACTGCGCACGTTAGTGGGGCGACCGTACGTCCGGACCGGCGCGCTCGGGCGACAACCCGCGCAACAGGGCGCTGATCGTCGCCGAGTGTCGTTGCTCCCACACGCCGAGCAGGCCTCGTGCGTCGCGCAGCTCCAGGCTGACCAGCCCGTGGTTCGTCGCCCACAGGCCACCGGCGAGCTCGAACTCGTCCGCCTCGGCCAGCTGGCCCGCGTCGATCGCCCGGCGGACGCGCTGGGCAAGCGCGTGGAGGGTCTTCCTGGCCTCGGTCATCGCCGGCTCCGACGGCTCGAAGCCGGGGACGACACGGTCGAACATCACCGCGTAGTAGCCGGGGTTGGCGAGCGCGAACCGGCGATAGCCGGTCGCGCAGGCGAGCAGGTCGGCGATCGGGTCCTCCGTTGCCGGCGCGGACATCACCTCGTCGTTCAGGCGGCGGAATCCCTCGCGGAACAACGCCTCGATGACCCCTTCCTTGCCTCCGAAGCGTGAGTAGAGGTTCATCGTCGAACCCCCGGCGACCGAGGCGATCCGGCGCATCGTCAAGGCCTGGGGCCCTTCCGCGGCGAGCAGCTCGCTGGCCGCGTCGAGCAGCGCCTCGGTACGCCCCTGGGTGCGGTCGGCCATCGACCGCGACCGTAGTGCGGAGCGTGGGGATGATCGCCGCCCGCCCCGGTACCGCGTGTAACAACGTGATAACGATGTTATTATCTCGGGAGTGAAACTCCGCGACCTGCAGCTGATGACCACCTCACCGAACTCCCGGGCCCGTGCCGACATGGCCCCGGCACCGCGGCGTTGGGCGATCCTCGCCGTGCTCTGCCTGTCGGTGTTCGTCATCGTCATCGACGGCACGATCGTCAACGTCGCGCTACCGACGTTGGTGCGCGACCTCGGAGCGACGAACAGTGAGCTGCAGTGGATCGTCGACGCCTACACGCTCGTGTTCGCCAGCCTCCTGCTCGTCGCGGGGAGCATCGGCGACCGCTTCGGCCGGCGACCGGTCCTCCAGTGGGGGATGGCCGTGTTCGCCGCCACGTCGCTCCTCGCCGCCCTCGTCGACAGCCCAGCAGCGCTCATCGCCGCCCGGGCGGCGATGGGGGTCGGTGCGGCCCTGATCTTCCCGGCGACCCTGGCGATCCTCGTCAACGTCTTCACCGTGCCTCGCGAACGAGCGATGGCGATCGGGATCTGGGCCGCGATCAGCGGGCTCGCCGTCGCCCTCGGACCGGTCACCGGCGGGTGGCTGCTCGAGCACTTCCACTGGGGATCGGTGTTCCTCGTCAACCTGCCGATCGCGGCCATCTCCTTGATCGGGACGCAGATGGTCGTGCCGAACTCGAAGGACCCCCACGTCGCCCGGTTCGACCCGCTGGGGATGATCCTGTCGACGGCGATGATCAGCATGCTCGTCTGGGCGATCATCGAAGGCCCCAACCACGGCTGGCTGTCACCGACCAGCCTCGCCGCCTTCGCCGTGGCCGCGGCGTTGCTCGTCGCCTTCACCGTCTGGGAACTGCGCAGCGACCATCCGATGCTCGACGTCGGTGTGTTCACCAACGCCCGCTTCAGCGCCGGGAGCGTGTCGGTGACCTTCGCCTTCTTTGCCTTGTTCGGCTTCACCTTCATGGTCACCCAGTACTTCCAGTTCGTGCGTGGCTACGGCACGCTCCTCGCTGGGCTGTGCACCGTGCCGTTCGCCTTGTTCACCGGCATCGCCGCTCCGGCGTCGACGAAGCTCGCCGAGCGGTTCGGAACCAAGGCGATCGTCGTCGCCGGTCTGCTCTCGATGGCTCTCGGGTTCCTCGTCGCCGCCGTCGTCGCCGCCGACGCCCCGTATGGCGTGCTGGTCATCGCGATGTTCTTCATGGGTGGTGGTGTCGGTCTGGTCAACGCGCCGGCGACGGAGGCGATCATGGGCGCTCTGCCTCCCGAGCGTGCCGGGGTCGGCTCCGCGGTCAACGACACGACACGTGAGCTCGGTGGCACGCTGGGGGTGGCTCTCGTCGGCAGTCTGTTCTCCTCGGTCTACGCCTCCCGTCTCGACGATGCCCTGGTCGCGTATCCGCAGCTCCCGGCCGGCGCCCGAGCCGCGGCGCGCGACAGTGTCGGCGCGGCCTTCGAGATCGCCCGGCGCGTCGGGGAGCAAGCCGGCCCACAGGCAGGGCAGGCGTTCAAGGCTGCCGTCGACGCCTCCTTCGTCGACGGCTTCCACGCGGGATCGTTGGTCGCGGCGGCGGTCGTCGTCATCGGTGCGGCTGTGGCCTACGCCTTCCTCCCCAGTCGGGCGGCGCGAGCCGGTGTTGGAGCGGCGTCCGCGGCCGGGCAGGCGGGGTTCGAGCGGGAACAGGAGACGTGCCTCGCCGGCGTCGAGGGATGAGCTGGCGGCCAGTCGTCGACGAGATGCTGGGGGGCTGAGGGAACGGGGTCAGCCGTGCAGGCGCATCACCGGGAGCCCGAGCGGCATGGGGCGCGAGCCACCCGTTGCGTCGGGTAGGTACGGATCGACCGCCTCCCGGACCATCTCGGTGAACGTGGCCAGGTAGTGCTCGTGACGGGGGCTGAGCACCCCGACGTCGTACACGCCGGACTCCATCGCTCGCTGCACGTGGACGCAGATCAGCGCGTCTTCGTCGGCGACGACTTCCGACTCCTTGACGAGCGCTTCGATCCCTTCGGCCCCTTCGGCGAAGAAGTACTCGAAGATCAGCTCGCTCGTGTCGTGGCCGCGCGGCAGCCAACGCTCGATCGCCATCCCGTTGTCGAAGATGTTGAAGGAGAACGTCGGCCAGACGTAGCCCCAGATGCCCGACCAGTCGGTCCCGTCGCGCTGGGGCGCACGGTGCAGGTTCCAGTGGCGCTGCTCGCCGGTGGTCACCCGGTACTCGAGGGCGTCGACGGCGCGGGCCAGTGTCGGCGCGTGGACGGTCGGCAGGTGGTAGCCCTCGTTGTAGTTGTCGGCGTAGTTCTTCCAGTTCATGTGCAGCGTGCGCGTCGAACGCCAGTAGAAGCGATAGGACTCCAGCGGGTACTGCGCGCAGTGCGCGGGGAACCCGCCGAGCCACTCGACGAGTGGGGGGGCCGCGGGGTCGAAGCAGACGAAGACCATCCCCCGCCAGCTCTCGGCGCGCACCGCGCTGAGGTGGACCGGTTCATCGATCGTCCCGCCGAAGTCGCGGGCGTTGATCAGCGCGCCGTCGTTGGCGAACGCCCAGCCGTGGTACCGGCAGACGAGGTTCGCCTGGCACCCGGCTCCCTCTTCGACGATCGGCCCGGCGCGATGCGGGCAGACGTTGACGAACCCGGCGAGCGTGCCGTCCGGGTTGCGCCGGACGAAGATCGGCCACCCGGCGAGGTTCTCCGTGACGTAGTCGCCCGGGTTGCGCAGTTGGTGCTCGTAGGCGACGAGGTTCCACGCCCGGGCGAAGATCGTGTGCCGTTCGATCTCGTACACGGCCGGGTCGGTGTAGTAGCGGGCCGGCAGGGTCGTTCCGAGGGACATGGCCCAACCCTAGGACGGGTGCGGTAGGCGGAGGTCTTCGTCCGGTCAACGGATCGCCACGGTCGGTGCCGTTTGCCCGCTCCGTTCGGCCCCGCAGGGGAGTCGTTCGGTGAGGGCAGCCGCGCGCCTCTAGGGTCGTCACCCGTGAAGCTGACCTCCGGGGTGGTCCAGAAGCTTGCCGACGCCTGGCCGTGGCGCCGCAACGAGTGGTTCGAGTCGGTCGCCGTCGCCCAGCGCCGGGCACGCAAGCGCCTCCCTGCCTCGGTCTACGGCGCGTTGATCGCCGGGACGGACAAGGGGCTGACGAGCGCCGACAACACCGCCGCGTTCGACGAGATCCGGATCCGCCCGATCACGGCCGGCCAGCCGGCGCAACGCGAGCTGTCGACGACCGTGCTCGGTCAACCGTGCGCGATGCCCGTGCTGATCTCCCCGACGGGCGTGCAGGCCGTCCACCCCGACGGAGAGGTGGCCGTCGCCCGCGCCGCGGCCGCCCGGGGGATCCCGATGAGCCTGTCCAGCTTCGCCAGCAAGCCGATCGAGGAGGTCATCTCCGCCCAGCCCCAGACGCTGTTCCAGATCTACTGGGCCGGCGACCGGGACTCGATCCTCGCCCGCGTCGAGCGGGCCCGGGCCGCGCGAGCGGTGGGGTTGATCGTCACCCTCGACTGGTCGTTCGTCCACAGCCGGGACTGGGGGTCGCCGTCGATCCCGGAGAAGATGAACCTGCGCACGATCCTCCAACACGCGCCGGAAGGGATCGTCCGCCCGCGCTGGGCGCTGTCCTGGGCGCGCACCGGTGGCTTCCCCGAGCTCGGCGTGCCGAACTTCGGCCTCGGTGGCGCCGTCCCGGGCTTCTTCGAAGCCTACGGGACGTGGATGGGCACCCCGCCGCCGACGTGGGACGACGTCGCCTGGCTGGCCCGGGAGTGGGGCGGGCCGCTCGTCGTCAAGGGCATCAGCCGGGCCGACGAGGCTCGCCGGGCCGTCGACGCGGGGGCGGCCGCGGTGTCGGTGTCGAACCACGGGGGGAACAACCTCGACGGCGCTCCGGCCCCGATCCGCGTCCTGCCGGAGGTCGTCGCCGCGGTCGGCGACCAGGTGGAGGTGCTCCTCGACGGCGGGGTGCGCCGGGGCAGCGACGTGGTCAAGGCGCTCGCCCTCGGGGCGCGTGCCGTGCTCATCGGCCGCGCCTACCTGTGGGGGTTGGCGGTCAACGGGCAGGCGGGCGTGGAGAACGTGCTCGACGTGATCCGCGCCGGGATCGACTCGACGTTGCTCGGCATCGGCCGGGCCTCCGTGCACGACCTGTCCCCGGCCGACGTCGTCGTGCCCGACGGCTTCAGCCCGCCGCCACAACTAGGCTGAGCGCATGTCGGAGTCCGCGTCGCCGGCGTACCTGACGTTCGAGGAGTACCTCGAGCTGGAGGCGCGCAGCGAGATCCGCCACGAGTTCTCCGGTGGCGAGATGTACGCGATGACCGGCGGGTCCCTGCGCCACAGCCAGGTGGTGCTCTCCTTCGCGGCAGCCTTGTTGCCCGACGCGCGCAACCAGGGGTGCCGGCTGTACGTCGCCGACGCCAAGCTGCGCATCGGTGACGCCGCGTACTACCCGGACGTCATGGCCGTGTGCGACGCGCCGCGTGACGACGACCGGTTCGAGACCGCGCCGTGCCTGCTCGTCGAAGTTCTCTCGCGATCGACGCAGCTCACCGACCGGCGGCACAAGCTCGCCGCCTACCTCTCCGTGCCGTCGTTGCGGCACTACCTGATCGTCGACCCGGAGGCGATGGTGATCGAGGTCCGGACGCGCGTCGAGGATCGCTGGACGCTGACCCGCTTCGGCCTCGGCGAGGAGCTGACCCTGTCCTGCCCGCGCACCCTGATCAGCGTCGACGCCGTCTTCCACGACCTGTTCTGACGAGCGTTCGCCTGCGGAGGCTGCGCGTCAGGCGGTGACCGGCTGCGGGCGGCGCCCGGTCAGGCGCACGGGGGTCGGTTTGGAGTGATCCAGCGACGGCTTGGGCGCCGAACCGGGGCGGACCTCCTCCAGCAGCGCCGCGCCGTGGCCCTGGACGCACTCCGGGTCGGGGCCGTCGAGCGGCAGGCCGGTGAAGAACTTGGCGGCCATGCAACCGCCGCCGCACGCGTCGTAGAACTCGCAGCTCGCGCACGCGCCCGCGCTGTGCGGCTCGCGCAGTTCGCGGAACAGTTCGCTGCTCCGCCACACCGCGCTGAACCCGCCGGGGTCGCGCACCGACCCGGCGTGGAACTCCTCGTGGATGGCGAACGGGCAGGCGTACACGTCGCCGACCGGATCGATCAGGCAGACGACGCGGCCTGCCCCGCACAGGTTCAGCCCGGGCAGGGCCGGGCCGAGCGCGTTGAGGTGGAAGAACGAGTCGCCGGTGAGCACCTCTTCGCCGTGGGCGGAGAGCCAGTGGTACAGGGCGACCTGTTGCTCGTGGGTCGGATGCAGGTGGTGCCACACGTCCGCGCCGCGCCCCGCGGGGCGCAGGCGGGTCAGGCGGAGCTGTGCGCCGTAGGAGTCGGCGAGCGCCTTGAACGCGTCGACCTGCCCGGCGTTGTCGCGGGTGATGACGACGGAGATCTTGAACGGACCGAAGCCGGCCGCGGCGAGGTTGTCCATCGCCCGGCGGACCGTCGCGTACGACCCCTCGCCCCGGATCGCGTCGTTCGTCGCCGGGTCGGCACCGTCGAGGCTGAGCTGGATGTCGACGTAGTCCATCTCCGCCAGGCGGCGCGCCTTGGCCGCATCGATGAACGTGCCGTTGGTCGAGAACTTGACCCCCACGCCGCTGGCCACGGAGTACTCGAGCAGCTCGAAGAAGTCCCGCCGGTACATCGGCT
>CAZQEJ010000145.1:0-7324 GCA_964592165.1 uncultured Ilumatobacteraceae bacterium
TCGCCGACCTGATCGGCGAAGTCGACCCGATCAAGGTCGCCGAGGGCCGCTACCTGTCCGACGAGCTGACCCTGCACTACGGGTTGGTGCCGCGCACCAACCGGGGGATCTTCGCGATCAACGAGCTCCCCGATCTCGCCGAGCGGATCCAGGTCGGGTTGCTCAACGTGCTCGAGGAGCGCGACGTGCAGGTGCGCGGCTACAAGATCCGCCTGCCCCTCGACGTTCTCCTCGTCGCCTCGGCCAACCCGGAGGACTACACCAACCGGGGGCGGATCATCACCCCCCTGAAGGACCGCTTCGGCAGCCAGATCCGCACCCACTACCCGCTGGAGACGGCGACGGAGATCGAGATCGTCCGCCAAGAGGCGCGCCCCGCGTCGATCGGCGACGTGCACGTGACGATGCCCGGCTACATGGAGGAGATCATCGCCCAGTTCTCCCAGCTGGCCCGAGCCTCGAACCACGTCAACCAGCGCTCCGGGGTGTCGGTGCGCTTGTCCGTGGCGAACTACGAACTGCTCGCGGCGAACGCGGTGCGCCGCGCCCTGCGCCTCGGGGAGCGCAATGTCGTCCCCCGGATCTGCGACCTGGAGGCGTTGCCCGCGTCGACGTCGGGCAAGGTCGAGATCGAGTCGCTGGAGGAGGGCCGGGAAGGGGCGATCATCGACAACCTGATCCGTTCCGCCGTGCTCACCGTGTTCAAGTCGCGGGTCACCCCCGACCAGGTGCGCGACGCGGTGGCCGCGTTCGAGGAGGGCGCGATCGCGCACACCGGGGAAGACGTCTCCTCGGTCGAGGAAGCACGCCTCGTCGAGCAGATGCCCGCTTTGCGCGTGCCCGTGCTGGCCCTCACCGGCGGCGACGAATCCCCGGCCGCCGTCGCCTCCGCCGTCGAGTTCCTTCTCGAGGGCCTGCACCTGTCCAAGCGGCTGAACAAGGACGCGTCCGGCTCGCGCGCCAGCTACCGCTCCCGCGGCTGACGCCCCTTTTCCGGACGCGGCGCCCGCCGGCCGTCGGCCCCGATCACGGGTTCAGGGTCTGCGGACGACGATCCGCGCACCCGGCACGTGGGCGGCGAGGTCGGCGATGTCCTCTGGGTCGGAGGTGAAGACGATCGCGCCACCGAGATCCGCAGCGACCGTCACGACGTGCGCGTCGACGATCGACTCGCTGCCCCGGGCAGCTCGGCCGAGCAGTGCACCGACCCGACGAGCCAGGTCGAACGTGGTGGCTCGTAGTTCGATCGGTGTCGTTCCGGACCGGTGGTGGCGGGAGAGCATCGCCTCCACGGCTCGGGCGCGGGGCCGGTCTCGGCAGATCTCGGCGCAGACCAACGCCGGCACGACGAGGGACCGGCCCATTCGCCACCCGTCGGCCATGATCGCCAGCATCTGCTCCGATGGGGTGCCGAAGGTGATCGCCGACAGCCCCTCGGCGTCGAGAACGATTCCGCTCACGCGGCGTCGATCACCTCGCGGGCATCGGCGGCAGACGGGCCGTCGAGTTCCGCCCACGCGGCGGCAGAGGCGGCCCGGGCCTCGTCGGTGATCGGCCCGTGGGCGGCGAGGAGCTCGTCGAGCAGAGAACCGAGCGCCTCGTGCCGGGCGAGCCGGCGCTCGTACTCCGTGAGCGCGGAGTTGACGACGGCAGAGAGATTGTCGATCCCCGCAGCTCGGAGACGGTCGAGCAACTCCTCGTCGACCGTGACGGTGATCTTCTTTTTCGCCATACGTTCATCCTACTCGCTCCTCAGTTGCTCCTCGGGCAGTCAGTCGCCGGGGGTGGTGAGGGAGGACCACAAGGTGGCGGATGGCTTCGGTTGGCGGTCGCGGTCGATCGGGGCGGTGGCGGTCGTCGGGCCGTCGATCGCCGGCTCCCAGAACACCGCGCCGAGGCCGACGCCGTCGGCACGGGCCGAGGCGACAGCCTCGGCAAACGTCTCGGTCACCTGCCGGCGATCGTCGTCGTCGGGGAGCTTGGCCCGGTAGGTGACGATCAGCGGACGGTCGGGCCCTTGTTCGGCGGCGCGGCGCAACGAGCGTCCGGCGGCATCCGCCCAACGGGCCAGGGACGACGGCGACGGACGCGCCTCGTCGCCGAGATCGGGGGCCAGGCACACCCCGAGCACGTCGAGCGACCCGGCGAGGTCGTCGACGATCCGCTCGGGCCGGGTGGGGATCGACACCGTGCCGTCGCGCAGGGCGCGCAGCCACAGCGTCCAGCGCAGGTGATCGGCGCGGCGGGCGGTCGCCCGCGCAGCCGGGCCTTCGCCGGCGCGGATCTCGCCGACGACGAGCGAGGTGGACACCGGCGGGCCCCCGCCGCCGAGGACCCGCCACGCGTCGCGCCAGCCGACGAGGAGAACGGAGAGCGCGTCGAGGTGGCGCGGCGATCCGTCGTCGGCGGCCCGGGCGGCGATCCCGATCGGGTCGTGGATCGGGAACCAGCCGGCGACGGAATCGCCGAACAGCTCGGCGGCGAGCTCGACCCAGCGCGGCCAGTGCCGGCCGGCGTTGCGCCCGTCGGTGAACCCACCGTCGTCGTCGAACCAGGCCGGCACGCTGCGTTCGAGGAGCACCGGCCAGATCCCGATCCCGACCGTCGCGGCGGCAGCGATCACGCTCTGGTACCACTCCCGCCAGTCGTCGTCGGCCTCGCCCGGGCGCGGCTGCAGGCGAGCCCAGTCGAACCCGAGGCGCAGGTCGGTGACGCCGAGCTCGGCGAGCAGGGCGAGGTCCTCCGGGTAGCGGGTGACGAAGTCGTTGCCGCCCGACGGGGGCTGGTCGCTGCGTTCGCTCTCGCCGAGCACGACCGCGGTGGGCAGCGAGGCGCCGAGCCGGCTCCCGGTGGTCATCGCCGGCGGGTGGGGACGCCGTCCGGCACCGGGGTCAGCTGTCGAAGGGGAGCCGTGTCCACAGCTCGCCGGTGTCGTTGCGCGAGACGCTCGTCGGCACGCCGGAGAGGTTGACGACGTCGATCGGACCGGGGAAGCCGCGCAGCTCGACGGACGCGTGGTCGTTGGCCACGACACCCTCGGGTAGCCGCTCGATCTGCATCGTCGGCAGGAGCACCTCGAACTGCCCCGCCGCGTCGCACAGCCGGGCGGCCATGTTCACCGCCGAGCCGATGTAGTCGTCGCCTTCGAAGAGCAGCGCGTAGCCAGTGGCCATGCCGACGCGCAACGCCAGCGGCGCACACACCTCCGCGGCTCGGGCGTCGAGGTCGAGAGCGAAGGCGATCCCGTCCTCTTGGTCGACGGCGACGGCCATGCACCCGTCGCCGAGCCACTTGGCGATGCGCACGCCGCGCTCGGAGGCGACCTCGCGCACGATCGTACGGAACGCGCCGAGCAGGCGCCCGGCAGCGTCGTCGCCGAACGCGGCGGTGTAGTTCGTGAAGCCGGACAGGTCGACGAAGAGGAACGTTCGGGGTACTCGCATTGCCACCACGTAGGGTACGTGGGAGATGCACGTTCCGTGACGCCGAAGCACGAAACGAATACCTCTCCGGGGCGAAACCATCCACCCGGCCCATGGTGACCGTCCCCCGTCGGCGACCGGCGAGCCCCGCTAGCCTGCGGTCATGGCGCCCCGTTTCACGTACTCCCGGTGGGACGGCACCCAGCGCGGCTTCGACGTCGACGCCGACTCGGTGTTCGAGGAGATCACCGACGACCTGCTGTACCACGGCGACCTGAACAACGCCCTGCGGCGGATGATGCAGCAGGGCTTCCGCGACCGCAACGGGGAGCGCGTCGCCGGCCTGCGTGAGCTGATGGAACAGCTCCGCCGCCAACGCGAGGAGGTCCGCGAGCGCGGCGACCTCGGCGGCGTCTACTCCGAGATCGCCGAGGAGCTGAACGACATCGTCGACGAGGAGCGCCACGCGATCGACAACCAGACCCGCGACGCGCAGAGCTCCGGTGACGAACGGCGCGCCGAGCTCGCTCGCGAATCCGCTGCGGAGCGCAACTTCCGCTTGGAGATGCTCCCCGCCGATCTCGCCGGCAAGGTGCGCGAGCTGCAGAGCTACGACTTCGCCTCGGCGGAGGCCGAGCAACGCTTCGAGCAGCTCCTCGACCGCCTGCGCGAGCAGCTGATGCAGCGCTATGTGGACCAGATGACCGAAGGCATCCAGAACATGTCCCCGGAGGACATGGCCCGGATGAAGGACATGATGGCCGCGCTGAACGAGATGATCGAGCGTCACCAGCGCGCCGAGGATCCTCGCTTCGAGGAGTTCATGGAGAACTACGGGGACTTCTTCCCCGAGGACCCGCAGAGCTTCGAGGAGCTGATGGAGGCGATCGCCCGGCGGATGGCCGCCGCCCAGGCGATGCTCAACTCGATGACCCCCGAGCAGCGGGCCCAGCTGCAGGCCCTGTCCGATCAGCTGATGGAGGACATGGACCTCAACTGGCAGGCCGACCGGCTGGGCACCAACCTCCGCCAGATGTTCCCCCAGCTGCCCTGGAACCAGAGCTACCAGATGGACGGCACCGAGCAGCTCGGCTTCGGCGAGGCGATGCAGGCGATGACCGATCTCGCCGACCTCGACCAGCTGGAGAACCTGCTGCGCGGGGCGACGAACCCCGGCGCACTGGCCGAGGCGGACATCGACCGGGTGCGCGACCTGCTCGGCGACGACGCGGCCCGCTCGCTGGACAAGCTTGCCGAGCTGGCCCGGATGCTCGAGGATGCGGGGCTGATCGAGAATCGGGAAGGCCGCCTCGAGCTGACCCCCAAGGGCCTGCGCAAGATCGGCTCCAACGCGCTCAAGGACCTGTTCTCCAGGCTGACCACGGACAAGATGGGCCAGCACGCGCTCGACCGGATCGGCGGTGGCCACGAGCGGGCGTTCGAGTCCAAGCCGTACGAGTACGGCGACCCGTTCCAGCTCGACCTGCACCGCACGATCCGCAACGCCTTGCGCCGCAGCGGGGCGGGCACCCCGGTGCGCCTCACCCCGGAGGACTTCGAGGTCGAGCGGACCGAGACGATGACCCGCTCCTCGACGGTGCTGATGCTCGACCTGTCGCTGTCGATGCCGATGCGCGACAACTTCCTGCCGGCGAAGAAGGTCGCGATGGCCCTGCACTCGCTGATCTCCAGCCAGTTCCCCCGCGACTACCTCGGCCTGGTCGGGTTCTCCGAGGTCGCCCGGGTGATCACCGCCGAACAGCTACCGGAGGTCTCCTGGGACTTCGTCTACGGGACGAACATGCAGCACGCGTTCATCCTCGCCCGCCAATTGCTCGCCCGCCAGACGGGGACGAAGCAGATCATCATGATCACCGACGGCGAACCGACCGCGCACATCGAGGCCGACGGGCAGGTGTACTTCAACTACCCGCCGATCCCGGAGACGGTCGACGCGACGCTGCGCGAGGTGATGCGCTGCACGAAAGACGGGATCCGGATCAACACGTTCATGCTCGATGCCGACTTCGGCCTGAAGACGTTCGTCGAGAAGCTCACCGAGCTGAACCGGGGCCGGGCGTTCTTCACCACGCCGGACACGCTCGGCGACTACGTCCTCGTCGACTTCATCGAACACAAGCGGCGCCTGGCGCGCGGCGAGCGCCGGGCGAGCTGAGCGACGGTCGGGTAGGTCCGGGCGAGCACGGCGCTCAGGCGGGTAGGAGACCGGCGAACGTCGCCTGGCGGACGTAGCCGTCGTTCGTCCACTCGGCGATCTCCACCTCGGCGACGAGCTCCGGGCGGACCCAGTGTGCGCCGCGCTGGTGGGCGCGCGGTGGGGGAGGGTCGAACGGGCACTCGCGGCTGGCCAGGGAGGCCAGGCGGGCGGCCAGCTCGTCGAGCGCCTCGTCGGTGAACCCGCTGCCCACCCCACCGGCGAAGCGCAGCCGCCCATCGGGCTCGCGCACGCCGACGAGCAGCGCGCCGAACGTCGTCGCCCGCCGTCCGGTTCCCTCGGTCCATCCGCCGACGGCGACGCGCACCCGGCGGCGGTGCTTGATCTTGCGCCACTCGCGGCTGCGCACCCCGGGCATGTACCGGCTGCCGAGGCGCTTGGCCATCACCCCTTCCAGCCCCTCGGCGCCGGTCGCGGCGAACAGCGCCGGGCCGTCGCCGACGCGGTGGGCGGGCACCGACCAGTTCGTCCCCTCCTCCAGCGCGCCGCCGAGCAACGTGCGCCGTTGCTCGTAGGGCAGGCCGATCGTCGGGTGACCGTCGAGCTGGAGCACGTCGAAGACGAACAGCAACGCCTGGCGATCCCCACCCGAGTGCCGTTGGAGCAGCTCGAAGCTCGGCCGGCCGGCGTCGTCGAGGACGACCATCTCGCCGTCGAGGACGGCCTCGGCACCGTTCAGCGAGCCGGGGAGCCCGCTCAGCTCCGGGTAGCGGGCGGTCACGTCGAGCAGGTTCGCGCTCTGCAGGCGGAGCCGCCCACCGCCGACGAAGGCGAGCGTGCGGTAGCCGTCGAACTTGATCTCGTACGCCCAGGCGGCGTCGTCGGGGGGCAACGCGCCGAGCACCGCCTTCATCGGCGGCGTCGGGAACGCGATCGTCAACGCCTGCTCAGATCGCCCCGAGCTGGCGTAGGGCGAACGCGGAGTGCAGGGCGATCCCGGTCGGCATGCACGCCTCGTCGAAGAAGACCTTCGTCGAGTGGTTCGGGGCGACGGTGGCGAAGTCGGCCTCGAGCGGGGTCGCGCCGAGGAACATCATCGCCCCCGGCACCTTCTGCAGCACGTAGCTCCAGTCCTCGGCACCCATCACCGGGTTCGGCAGGCGGATCACGCGCTGCTCGCCGAGCATCTCGCCGGCGAGGGCGATCGAGGACTCGGCGACGTCGTCGGAGTTGACCGTCACCGGGTAGCCGGAGTCGACGACGACGCCGACCTCCGCTCCGTGGGCGGCGGCGACCCCTTCGGCGACGCGGCGGATGCCGTCGCGCACGACGTTGCGGGTGTGCTCGCTCACGGCGCGGATCGTGCCCTCGATCTCGGCGGTGTCGGGGATCACGTTGTTCGTCGTGCCCGCGGTGATCCGGGCGACGGTGACCACGGCCGGGTCGAACGGGTCGACGCGCCGGGTGACCATCGTCTGCAACGCCTGGACGATCTCGCAGGCGATCGGGATCGGGTCGAGGACGCGGTGCGGTTCGGAGGCGTGGCCGCCGCGGCCGGTGACCGTGATCTGCATCCGGTCGGAGGAGGCCATCAGGCTCCCGCCGCGGGTGGAGACGAACCCGGTGGGGATCGCCGAGGTCGTGTGCACGGCGAACGCCGAGGTGACCGGCGACGGGCTCCCGTCGGGGTACGGCGGCAGGTCGAGGAGCCCTTCTTCGAGCATGA
>CAZQEJ010000146.1:0-6367 GCA_964592165.1 uncultured Ilumatobacteraceae bacterium
CGGCGCTCCCGGAGCACGTCCCCGTCAGAAGGTGACGACGGCGAAGGCGTCGGCGCCGGTGAGCACGACGTCGGCGAAGAAGGCGTCGGCGAAGAAATCGGCACCCGGTCGCTGAGTCTGGAGGAAGCGGTGAAGAAGATCACCTTCGACCCGGCGACGATCTGGGGGATCGGCAAGCGCGGCCTGCTCGCCCCCGGCTACGCAGCCGACGTCGTTGTGTTCGATCCCGCCCGCATCGGGCGCGGCCCGGAGATCGCCTCCGACGACTTCCCCGGTGAGGCGATCCGCTGGATCCGCCGTCAGCAGGGCGTCGAGTCGGTGATCGTCAACGGCGAGATCACCTGGTCGAGCGCCGGGGGGTATGCCCCGGGCGCCCGGGCCGGGCAGATCACGACGCGGACGCGGTGAGGCGACGATGAGCGGATCACTTCTACCCGGGACCCGCTCGGGTCTGGTCGATGCCTACGGGACGCGCCTGCACTACGTCGAGGCGGGCGAGGGCCCGCTCGTCGTGCTCGTCCACGGGTTCCCCGAGTCGTGGTACTCCTGGCGCCACCAGCTCCCCGCCCTCGCCGCCGCTGGGTACCGGGCGGTGGCGATCGACGTGCGCGGCTACGGGCGTTCCTCCAAGCCGTGGGAGATCGGTCGCTACCGGATGGTCCACCACGTCGCCGACAACGTCGGCCTCGTCGCCGCCCTCGGCGCCGAGCAGGCGGTGATCGTCGGCCACGACTGGGGCGCGCCGATCGCCTGGCACTCCGCCCTGCTCCGCCCCGACGTGTTCCGTGCCGTCGTCGGCTTGTCGGTCCCCTACTCCCCACCGTCGTCTCGCCGCCCACTGGCTGTGATGCGCGCCATCGGCGGGGAGGAGGAGTTCTACATCGAGTACTTCCAGCAGCCGGGCCGGGCCGAGGCGGAGATCGAAGCGGACGTGCGCGGCTGGCTGCGGGGGATGATGTTCTCCTCCTCCGGTGATGCCCCACCGGCGGAAGACCCGACGGCGACGCTGGCGACGATCCCTCGTGGCGCGCAGATGAAGGATCGCTTCCACATGCCGCCGACGCTCCCCGCGTGGCTCACCGAGGATGACCTCGACGTGTACGCCGGGGAGTTCGAACGCAGCGGGCTGCGCGGCCCGCTGAACCGCTACCGCAACGTGGACACCGACTGGGAGGACCTCGCCGCCTGGCGGGGCAGGCCGATCGAGGTGCCGGCGATGTTCATCGGCGGCGATCGTGACGGGCCCACGCTGTGGGGGGCCAGCTCGATCGCCCGCTTCCCCGAGACGCTGCCGCGGCTGTATCGCTCGATCGTCTTGGAGGGCTGTGGGCACTGGACCCAGCAGGAACGCCCCGCCGAGGTCAACGCCGCGCTCGTCGAGTTCCTCGCCACTGTCCGGTGAGCACACCGACAGCAGGCAGCGCCGACCCGCAGCACGTGGCCATCGCCGGCGGGGGCATCGCCGGGCTTCTCGCTGCGCTGCTCCTCGCCCGGGACGGTCACCGGGTCACCGTCGTCGAACGCGACGACGCGCCGTTGCCGGCCAGCGCCGCCGAAGCGTTCGACGGGTGGGAGCGGCGCGGCGTGCCGCATGCCCGGCAGTCACATGCCCTACTCGCCTGGTTTCACCGCCTGCTCCGCCAGCGGGCACCAGACGTGCTCGCCGTGCTCCTCGAGCAGGGCGCCACCGAGCTCGGCATCGAACGCGTCCTGCCGCCGGCGATCACCGACCGGGCACCACAGCCGGGGGACGAGGATCTCGTCATCTTGTGCTGCCGCCGGCTGACGATCGAGTGGGCGCTGCGCCGTGCTGTTCTCGCCGAGCCCGGCGTCGCCTGGCGGCCGGGGGCGACGGTGACCGGGTTCGCCGCCGACGGCACCGACGTGCGCGGCCTGCGGCTCGCCGACGGTTCGGTTCTCGGCGCGGACCTCGTCGTCGTCGCCGGTGGGCGGGACACTCCGGTGATCGAGTGGACCCGTGAGCTCGGTGGACCCGTCGTCCCCACCGAGGAGTCGAGCGAAGCGGGGATCGTCTACCTCTCCCGCTTCTACCGCCTGCTTCCCGGGGGAGAGCTGCCGGTACTGACCGAGCTCGGCGCGGCGGGCGATCTCGGCTATCTCGCCTTCGCCGGGTTCTACGGGGACAACCGTACGTTCTCGATCACCCTCGGGATCCCCACCGCCGACCGGGCCCTGCTCGCCCTGCGCGACCCCGGCGCGTGGGAGGCCGCGGTGACGAGTCTCGTCCCCCTCCGGCCGTGGACGACCGCTGGTCTCGCCGAACCGATCAGCGGCGTGGAGATGATGGCCCGGCTGCGCAACCGGATCCGCCGCTTCGTCGTCGATGGGCAGCCGGTGGCTACCGGAGTGGTCGTCATCGGCGACGCGCTGGCGACGACGAACCCGTGGTACGGCAAGGGGTGCTCGATCGCCGGGATCGGCGCCGAGGCGCTGTCCGACGCGCTCGCCGCCCACGGCCGGGACCGCGTCGCGGTCGCCCTGGCGATGGACGAGGCGCTTCGCACCCGGATCGAACCGCACTATGCGCTGGCCTGCCGCCAGGACGCGGAGCGGACGAAGCTGCACGAGGCCCAGCTCCACGGGACCGAACCCGACCCGGCCGCGGCCCGCGCCCGCGACTTCGTCATCGACGGCCTGCTCCCTGCGTCGCGCACCGACCCGGACGTGTTCCGCGCCCTGTTCCGCGCCTTCAACATGCTCGACGAGCCGAACGCCCTGCTCACCAACCAGGCCGTCGTCGACGCCGCCACCCGGGCCTACGCGACCCGTGCCGAACGCCCGCCGCTGCCCGAGCTCGGCCCGCCGCGCGACGAACTGCTCGCCCTGATCGGCGCTGGCCGGTGACGTCGGCGGAACGGCCCGGCCGCACCGCTCGCCTTCCCCCTCATCGGTCGCGGAATCTGTACCCCATGCCCGGTTCGGTGAGGAAGTAGCGCGGACGTGCCGGTTCGGGTTCGAGCTTCTTGCGGATGTGGGTCATGTGGACGCGCAACACGTTCGAGTCGCTGCCACCGTGCGGCCCCCAGATCCGTTCGAGCAGCTGCTTGTGGGTCACGAGCCGGCCGCTGTGGCGGACGAGTTCGTCGACGATCTGCCACTCGACGGGGGTTAGCCGTACGTCGCTGTCACCACGGCGGACCTCCGTGCGCTGCAGATCGACGACGAAGTGCCCCGTCTCGATCGTCGGCGAGTTCGACATCGGTTGGCCACGGCGCAGCGCCGAGCGGACCCGGGCGAGCAACTCGTCGATGCCGAACGGCTTGGTGACGAAGTCGTCGGCGCCGGCGTCGAGCGCCTCGACCTTCGCCTTCTCCGATCCGCGAGCGGATAGCACGACGATCGGAGTATTGGTCCAGCCGCGCAGGCCGTGGATCACGCCGATCCCGTCGATCCCCGGCAGACCGAGGTCGAGCAGGACCAGGTCGGGGTGTTTGGCTGCGGCAAGGTGGAGTGCCTCTTCGCCACTGGAAGCGGCGTCGACCTCGTAGCCGCGAGCGGTCAGGTTGATCGACAGTGCCCGGCGGATCGGCAACTCGTCGTCGACGACCAGGACCCGCGTCATTACCCGCCCCCATTCTCGGTCACCTCGGACTGCAGGGGGAGTTCCTCGCCCGCCCGTGGGGCCGGGAGCGGGAAGCGGATCTCGACGGTCAGTCCGCCGCCGGGAGTGTCGTCGAGGATCAGTTGGCCGTGCATCGCACGAATGAACCCGCTGGCAACTGCGAGGCCGAGCCCGACACCGCTCGTCGTGGGACGGTCGTCGAGCTGCTGGAACGGTTGGAGGACGCGGTCGCGCAGGGATTCGGCGATCCCCGGTCCGCGATCGATCACGCGGATCGTCACGGTGCCGGCGAACTGATCCGCCTGGATCCGGATCGGGGCACCCACGGGCGACCACGCGATCGCGTTGGTGATCACGTTGGCCAGGGCCCTCTCGACCAGGGTCGGGTCGGCGAACACTGCGGGCAGTTCGTCGTGAAGCTCGACATGGAGCGTGGAAGGGACCGCGGAGATGCTCCCCAACGCGCCGGCGATCAGGTCGGCCACATCGAGCGCGGCGATCTGGACGTTCAATGCGCCGGCCTGCAGGCGGCTCATGTCGAGCAGGTTCTCGACCAATCTGGTGAGCCGGTCGCTCTCGGCGTCGATCGTGTGCAAGAACTCGGTGGTGTCCGCCTCGCTCCAGCGGACGTCGTCGGCGAGCAAGCTGGTGATCGCCGCCTTGATCCCGGTCAGCGGCGTACGCAGGTCGTGGGACACGGCGTGGAGCATGGCCGTGCGCAGAGAGTCGATCTCCTCCAGGACCTCGATCCGGTCGGCCTCCTGCCGTGCGGCATGGTTCCTCAGGGCGAGCACGAGTTGGTTGGCATGACTGCGCAGGATGCGTTCGTCCTCCCCACCGAGCGGTGGGCCGTTGAACACGAGCAGGGTTTCGTCGTCGTCGCCGGGAGCCTCGAGGGGCAGTGTGCGACCTCCCCCGGGTTGCGCCGGTGCGTCGCCGGCACCGGCGATCGACCGCCAGCCGGTACCGGCGCGCTGGAGCACGGCGAGTCCGTCGAGGCCGAACGTCGAGCGGAGCTGGCCGAGAAGTTGGGGGAGCGGATCCTCGGAACCGACGAGGGTCGCCGTCGTGCGGGCGAGCGCCTCCGCTTCGACCTGGGCGCGGCGGGCGTCGAGCGTGCGGCGGGCGGCCAGGTTGACGTAGAAGCTGACCGTCGCCGCGACGGAGACGAACACGGCCAGGGCGAGTGCGTTTGGGGCTTGGTTGATCGTCAGCGTGCGCAAGGGCGGGACGAGGTAGTAGTTCGCCAGCAACGACGTGCCGAGTGCCCCGGCGATGCCCGGGAGGACACCGCCGATCGCACTGGCCGCGACGACCAGCCCCAGGTACAGCAGCAACGCAGAGGCGAGCGGGAGCGAGTCGCGGGCGTTGGCCAGGATCACGGTGAGCAGCGGTAGCCCGACCCCGACGATCCCCCATCCGGTGAGCACACGGCGGCGGGGCAGGCCGAAGCCGAACCGCGGTGAGCGTGGCAACATCGTCAAGCGTCGCTCATCGGAGGTGGCGATGACGTGCACGTCGATCCCGGACGCGGCGCGGATCACGTCGCCGATCACCGAGCCGCGCAGCAACGAGCCGAGCCTGGTCGTGGCGCTCGCCCCGAGGACGATCTGCGTCGCTTGCTGACCGGCAGCGAAGCCGACGAGCGTCCGGCCGATGTCGTCACCGGCGACGTCGTGATATCGCCCGCCGAGCTCGATCAACAGCTCGCGATGGGCGTCCAGATGATCGATCCGCCGCGATCGGCGCAGGCCGTCGGAGGCGATCACGTGCACGCCGATCAGCTCACCACGAGACCTCGCCGCGATCCGCGCCGCCCGGCGGATCAACGCCTCCCCACCGGCGACCCCGGTCATCGCCACGACCACCCGCTCGCGCGTCTCCCACGTGGTGGTGATCCGGTGACGGAGCCGGTAGTCGTCGAGTCCGTCCTCGACCCGGTCGGCAACCCAGAGCAAGGCGAGCTCGCGCAACGCCCCAAGGTTCCCAGCGCGGAAGTAGTTGGCCAGCGCGGCGTCGATCCGATCGGCAGGGTAGACGTTGCCGTGCGCCATCCGCCGGCGCAGCGCCTCGGGGCTCATGTCGACGAGCTCGATCTGGCTCGCCCGGCGGACGAACTCGTCAGGCACCGTCTCGCGCTGGACGACCCCGGTGATCTTCTCGACGACGTCGTTGAGCGACTCGAGGTGCTGGACGTTGACGGTCGTGATCACGTTGATCCCCGCGGCGAGGAGCTCTTCGACGTCCTCCCAGCGCTTGGCGTGGCGCGAGCCCGGGGCGTTGGTGTGGGCAAGCTCGTCGACGACGGCCACCGCCGGCCGGCGAGCGAGCACCGCGTCGAGATCCATCTCCTCCAGCGTCGCACCCCGGTAGGTGATCTTCGCCCGGGGGATGACCGGGAGGTCGCGCAGCTGGGCGAGGGTGGCGGCGCGTCCGTGAGTCTCGACCACACCGACGACGACGTCGGTGCCGCGCTGGTGCCGCCGCCAGGCTTCGTCGAGCATCGCGTACGTCTTGCCGACCCCCGGCGCCGCCCCGAGGTAGACGCGCAGCTCCCCTCTCCGGGGCGTGGGGGTGCTGTCCGCGGTGGCCGGCGAGTCGGTCACGGACCGTACCGGTCGAGGGCGACGTTGAGCTCGAGCACGTTGACGCCCGGCTCGCCGAGCACGTCGAGCGGCCGGTCGTCGACAGCGGCGTCGATCAGCCCGGCGACCACGTCGGCGGACAGGCCGCGGGCGGCGGCGACCCTGCCCGCCTGCAGCCGGGCGTTGGCGATGCTGATGT
>CAZQEJ010000146.1:6377-7205 GCA_964592165.1 uncultured Ilumatobacteraceae bacterium
CCGCGAGCGTTTTCAGCTCGTCATCTGTGGCGTCGATGCTGATGTGCGGATCGAGCCCCGACCCCGACGCGGTGACCGCGTCGACCGGCACGCGGACGCCGGCCGGCAGCCCGTTCTCGGTGCGGTAGGCGGCGACCCGCTCGGCGATGGCGTCGAGCAGCGCCGGGTTGTTCGGACCGAGGTTGGAACCGCTGGACATGCTCGCGTCGTACCCGTCGCCGGCGGCCGACGGTCGCGGGTGGAAGTACCGCGCATCGGTGAACCGTTGGCCGATCAACGACGACCCTACCTCGACGCCGTCGACGGTGATGATCGATCCGTTGGCCTCGTCGTGGAACGCGACTTGGCCGACGGCGGTGACGGCGAGCGGGTAGAGCACGCCGAGGAGCACGGTCAGGGCCAGGCAGACGATCACTGCCGGGGTGATCTGGCGGGTGAACGCTCTCATCACTTCACTCCGATCGCGACGATCAGCATGTCGATCAGCTTGATCCCGACGAACGGGGCGATCACCCCGCCCAGCCCGTAGATCGACAGGTTGCGGCGCAGCACCGCCGCGGCGGTGGCGGCGCGGAACGTAACGCCACGCAGGGCGAGGGGGATCAGGGCAACGATGATCAGCGCGTTGAAGATCACCGCCGAGGCGATCGCCGAGCGCGGCGAGTGGAGGCCCATCACGTTAAGCGCTCCGAGCCCGGGGAGCACCCCGGCGAACATCGCCGGGATGATCGCGAAGTACTTGCCGACGTCGTTGGCGATCGAGAACGTCGTCAGGCTGCCGCGGGTGATCAACAGCTGCTTACCGACCTCGACGATCTCGATCAGCTT
>CAZQEJ010000147.1:0-593 GCA_964592165.1 uncultured Ilumatobacteraceae bacterium
CGGCGCGCTCCGCGCCCGGCGTCGTCGCCGCCTACTCCGGCGCCGACCTGCGCGACGCGTGGGCGTCGCCGATGCCGTGCGCGTGGCCGGTCACCGCGGAGATGAAGAACCCGGCGCACTACCCGCTGGCGGTCGACAAGGCGTGCTACGCGGGCGATGGCGTGGCCTGCATCCTGGCGACGAGCGAAGCCGCGGCACGCGACGCTCTCGAGCTCGTCGAGGTCGACTACGAGCCGCTGCCCGCGGTCGTCGACCTGGAAGCCGCACTCGGCGACGAGGTCGTGATCCACGACGAGTTGGGGACGAACGTCTCCTACGTGTGGGACCTGAAGATCGGCGAGGAGGCCGTCGCCGAGGCGCTGCGCACGTCGCCCTACGTCGTGTCCGAGCGCTACGTCCAGCAGCGGTTGATCCCGATGGCGATGGAGCCGCGCGCCGTGCTCGCCGTCCCCCAGCCCTTCGGCGGGGACATGACGCTGTACTCCTCGACGCAGATCCCGCACATCTTGAAGGTGATGGCCGCACTGACCCTCGGCATCCCCGAGCACCAGATGCGCGTCGTCGCTCCGGCCGTCGGCGGGGGCTTCGGCTCC
>CAZQEJ010000147.1:603-7106 GCA_964592165.1 uncultured Ilumatobacteraceae bacterium
GTTGCTGTGCGTCGCCCTCGCCCGCCGCCACGACGTTCCGGTGCGCTGGAGCGAGGAACGCTCGGAGAACGCCCAGGCGACGATCCACGGACGGGCCCAGATCCAGCACATCGATCTCGCCGCCGACGCGAACGGCAAGCTGACCGCGGTCAAGGTCCGCCTGATCGGCGACATGGGCGCCTACCTCCAGCTCGTCACCCCGGGGATCCCCCTGCTCGGCGCGTTCTTGTACGCCGGCGTCTACGACCTGCCCGAGGCGTACGACTTCAGCTGCACGTCGGTGTTCACGACGATGACCCCGACCGACGCCTACCGTGGCGCGGGACGGCCGGAAGCGACGTACGCGATCGAACGGGCAATGGACGCCCTCGCGGCGAAGATCGGCATCGATCCGCTCGAGCTCCGCCGGCGCAACTACATCCGCCGCGAGCAGTTCCCCTACACCGCGTTCTCCGGGCTGACCTACGACTCCGGCGATCACCTCGCCGCGGCGGCGGAGGCGGCGCGGATGGCCGACTACGACGGGTTCCGCGCCCGCCAGGCGGCGCAGAACGTCGAGGGGGCGACGAAACGCTTGGGGATCGGCGTGTCCTCCTACTTCGAGATGTGCGGCCTCGCCCCCTCGCGCGTCCTCGCCTCGCTGAACTACTCCGCCGGCGGTTGGGAAGCAGCGACGGTGCGCGTCCTGCCGACGAACAAGATCCAAGTCGTCACCGGGACCTCACCCCACGGGCAGGGGCACGAGACGTCGTGGTCGATGATCGTCGCCGACAAGCTCGGCGTCGACCCCGACGACGTCGACGTGCTCCACTCGGACACCGCGATCAGCCCTCTCGGGCTGGACACCTACGGGTCGCGCTCGCTCGCCGTCGGCGGCGTGGCGATCAACATGGCCTGCGACAAGGTGATCGACAAGGCGCGCAAGATCGCCGCCCACCAGCTGGAGTGCTCCGAGGACGACGTCGACTTCGCCGGGGGGACGTTCAGCGTGAAGGGCTCCCCCGACCGGGCGATGCCCCTCGCGGCGATCGCCTTCGAGGCGTTCACCGCGCACAACCTCCCCGACGGCCTCGAGCCGAACCTCGAGGCGCACGTCACCTACGACCCGCCGAACTTCTCCTGGCCGTTCGGTACGCACATCTGCACGGTCGAGGTCGACACGGAGACCGGCGCGGTGGAGATCCTCGACTACGTCGCCGTCGACGACTGCGGCGTGCAGATCAACCCGTTGATCGTCGAGGGTCAGGTCCACGGCGGCGTCGTCCAGGGCATCGCCCAGGCACTGTGGGAAGAAGCCGTCTACGACGACGACGGCAACCTGCGCACCTCGACGCTCGCCGAGTACCTCGTCCCCGCCGCGTCCGACGTTCCGCCGGTGACCACCGGTCACACGGTGACCCCGTCGCCGACGAACGACCTCGGCGTCAAGGGTGTCGGTGAGGCCGGCACGATCGGCGCCGCGCCCGCGGTGATCAACGCCGTCGTCGACGCCCTGCGCGGTCTCGGCGTGCATGACATGGCGATGCCCGCATCCCCGCTCAACGTCTGGAACACGATCCGAGCCGCCGAGAGCGGCGGAAGGAGCCCGCAGTGATCCCCGCCCCGTTCGACTACAAGCGCGCCGGTTCCGCGGCCGAGGCGATCAGCCTGATCGGCGAGGCAGGGGAAGACGCGAAGTTCCTCGCCGGCGGGCACAGCCTCCTGCCGTTGATGAAGCTGCGCCTCGCCCAGCCGTCGGTGCTGATCGACATCGGCCGGGTGACCGACCTGTCCTACATCCGCGATGCGGGCGATCACGTGGCGATCGGCGCACTGACCCGTCACCACGACGTGGAGACCTCCGACGTGCTGCGCACCCACGTGCCGCTCCTCGCCCACGCCGCGTCGCACGTCGGCGACCCACAGGTTCGCCACCGGGGCACGATCGGTGGCTCGATCGCCCACGCCGACCCGGCAAGCGACCTGCCGGCGACGACGCTCGCGCTCGGTGCGACCTACGTCGCCCAGGGGCCGAACGGGACCCGGGAGATCGCCGCCAAGGACTTCTACACCGGGTTCCTGGAGAACGCCCTGGCCCCCGACGAGCTGCTCACCGAGATCCGCGTCCCGAGAATGAACGGCGCCGGGTGGAGCTTCCAGAAGTTCAACCGGCGCGCCCAGGACTGGGCGATCGTCGGCGTCGCCGCCTGGCGGCGCAACGGCGACTCCGGCGTCGCCCTGGTCAACATGGGCTCCACGCCGATCCTGGCGACGTCGGTCTCCTCGGCGCTGGCCGGGGGCGCGTCGATCAGCGATGCGGCGGAGCAGGCCGCTGCCGAAGCCGAGCCGCAGAACGATCTCAACGCCTCGGTCGAGTACCGCACCCACCTGGCCAAGGTCCTCGTTCGGCGCGCCCTGGAGCAAGCCTCCGCCTGACGGGAGCGCCGCGACGCGACGCACGCGTCGACCATCGACTGCCGATCGGGAGCAACTCACCCGAGCGATCATCGCGCTCGCGATGTACGCTGCGGATGTATGTCAGCGGTCCGCACCCAGATCTACCTCCCGCCCGAGCTGCGGGAGCGGATCGACCGAGCCGCCCGCGCCCGAGGAACGACGATGGCCGACGTGATCCGCACCGCCGTCGACCGGTATCTCGACGAGGCGACGGACGCGTCCACCGCGCTTGCCGCGACGTTCGGTGCGGCACCCGACGCGGCGGCCCCGTCGCGCGACGAGTGGGATCGTGGCTGACCTCCTCGTCGACACCGACATCTTCATCGATCATCTGCGCGGCGCGGCCCAGTTGACGACCGGACGGAACCGGTTGCACTACTCGGTGATCACCCGAGCAGAGCTGTTCGCCGGGACCGCCGCGACCGGGATGGTGGCGATGTTGCTCGGGCCGCTGCGCGAGATCCCCGTCGATCGGGCCATCGCCGAACGAGCCGGACGCATCCGCCACGGCAGCGGCGTCCGCCTTCCCGACGCGCTGATCGCGGCGACGGCGATCGAACATCGATTGCAGCTGGTGACGCGCAATCAGCGCGACTTCGGCTAGGTACGCGGGCTCCGCGTCCGCACCCCGAGCTGACCACGACGCGCTCGGGAAGGTCGTCGTCGGCGCTCAGGGTGCTGAAGACCCGGCCCAGCGAGCGCGGTTGACAGGCGTTCAGGTCACGACGTGGCGTGAGCCGCTCGTCGGCGTCAACCGCGCGATCCTCCCGCGGTTTGCCGATCGTCGCGGCGACCTCGGTCCGGTCGTAAGCCCGTGACGCCGACCTCGGGGTTCAGGCGGTGGGCGGATCATCACCAGCGACACGGTCGACGCCGTCGACGTCGTCGACGCACGACTGTTGGCGATCACTGCGACGGTCGACATGGCCGCTCGGGTCGGGGTCGTCCGCGCCTACGACGACATCGATGAGGAGCCGCTCGACCGGAAGAGCTGACTGAGCGTCACGGGGCAGGTCGGCCAATGTGTAACCCGCGACCTCCATCGGGGTGGTGACGCCTGACAGCGCGTATCTCGACGACGTTGACGTAGCAGTTCAGCTTGCCTGCCGCCTCGGGCGTGAACGCCGACCGCTTCAGCTCGACGACCACGTATCGCTTCGTGGGGATGTGGAAGAAGAGCAGGTCGATGAAGAAGTCATCGTCACCGACACGCAGCGCGTACTGCCGTCCAACGAACGCGAAGCCTTGGCCGAGCTCGAGAAGGAACCGCTCGACCTGTTCGATCAACGCGTTCTCCAGCATCAGCTCCGTCGCCTCGGCCGAGAGGTCGAGGAAGCCGAGGTGGTACGGGTCCTTGATCAATTGCTGGACGAGCTCCGACTCCGACGGCGGCAGGGCGCTCGCGAAGTTCGAAGGAGCGGCACCAGGCACCGCTGCGAAGGTGCAACTTCGACGGGATCTGCGCAGCGAGCACGTTGCGCGACCAACCGTGGGCGACCTCTTCGAGGTGGGCATCCTGTGAAGCCGACCGCGCTCGTCGTGGACCCGTTCAGAAAGCATACTGGGCCCCATGAGCACGACCGTTGAGCTGCCCGAGCCACTCGCGGCTCGCTTGGCCGTCGAGGCAACGGCGCGCGGTCTCACCGTCGAACAAGTCGCCCTCGAAGTCCTTGCGGACCGCTACGCGCCCGCCGACGTGGATGACGCCGAGGACGCGCTGGCGGCCTTCATCGGATGCGGGACGTCGGGCCGAACCGAGCCGTTCGACATTCACAAGGCCCGCTCTGAACTCGCGGCCCGCAAGCTCGCCGCGGGCGCTTGAGCCTCCATGCGGTGAGCATCCTCGTCGACACCGGCATCTTCGTCGCGGCCGCCGACGCTGACGAGCCGCGTCACGCTGACTGCGCCCGAGTGCTTGTGGAGCATCGCCGCCGATTGGTCACCACCGCTCCCGTCGTCGCTGAAACGGCGTGGTTGATCGAGGACCGGCTGGGGCCGCTGGCTGAGGCGAAGTTCGTCCACATGGTCGTCAACGACGTGAGCGTTGCCGACCTCGCCAAGCGCGACTACCGGCGTTGCGAGGAGTTGATCCGAACCTACGCCGACATGCGGGCTCGGGCTCGTGGACGCTTCGATCGTCGCCCTCGCCGAACGGCTGACCATCACGACGGTCGCCACGCTCAACCACCGCGACTTCCGTGTCGTGCGTCCGTCGCATTGCGACGTTCTTGAACTCGTGCCGCAGTCCACGCCGATCGCTCGCCTGCTCGGTCTCCCACTGGTGCCGATCACTGGGGTGATCGATCGGGCGAAGTCCGCTCATCGGGGTGCTGCCGATGCTGGCGGTTGCCTCTGGCGCTGGGGACATTCGGGACTGCTGTTCCGGTCCGTGTCGGAGTTCGACAGGACTGTGACGGGACACGCCAGCGTCCATCTGGCGGTCAAGCTCATGATCAGGCCAGTCGCTCCGACCAGGGCCATTCCCACGGGGCCGGTGACCACGGCCGGGCAAGTCAACTCCAAGCGGACCGAACCGAGACTGTGGCTTCGCCTGTTCCGGCGCCCTGGAACCCGTCGTCTCGCGGTCATCTCGCGATGCACGACGCGCTGACCATGATTCCGGAGCAGGGGGCAGAGCTCCTGACCAACGCGACGTCCGCGCCATCGGTGAACTCCTCGACCTCGGCCGCGATTTCCAGCGGTTGCCTCTTAACTACCGGTTCGCCGTGGACGTTCATGGTCACCTCGGCGAAACCGAAGTCGTCGGCCCAGAACCAGTGATCGGCCCGTTCGGTCAGACGGCCGAGCAGGGTCACCATCAGTCGTCGTCAAGAGAGAGCGGACGTGCTCGGAGGTCACCGGATGACCGGCACACACGACCGCGAGTCCCGTCACGGGACTCGTCGTCAGCGCAGAGTCACCGGCGGGCTCCACGACCTTGACCGGGTTGCTACTGCAGGCCGGCGTTGGAGCCGCCGTCGACGGGGAGCGCGGCTCCGGTGATGTAGCGGGCCTGCGCGCTGCACAAGAAGGCGACCACGGCGCCGAAGTCGTCGGGGTCGCCGACCACACCCGCGGGTATCCCCCAGTCCGCCGGATCGAGACGGCCGAGGGCGACGAGCCGATCGGTCGCGTGAATCCCCGGCTGGACGGAGTTGACGGTCACCCCATCGGCGGCGACCTCCCGGGCGAGCGTCTTGAGGAATCCGGTGACCCCGGCGCGCGCCGTGTTCGACAAGATCAGCGTGGGGATCGGCTGGCGGACCGAGACGGACGTGATCGCCACCACCCTCCCCCAGCGCTGGGCCTGCATCGCCGGCACCGCGGCCTTGCGACGCTGACCCCAATCAGGATCGGCTCCTGGGCGAGCTGGCTGACCCAGCTCACCGTCATCGCGTTGCGCTCATCACCGCAGCGCGAACCGACCAACGTCAACGCGTTGGGGATCTTCCACGTGACCCGGTTGACGACCTCGTCGGAGAGCAGCATCCTCCGAGAGTAGGCACCGGCGGCTGTTGTCAACGGCCAACTTGTTGTCCTCGCGTGTGGCCGTGGGCGGTCTTCGCTGTCGGGTCGCATCCCCGGTAGCCGAGCGATCCGCCCTCAGTCCGAGTTGGGCGTGCGACAGCCGCGGGACACCCTGCGGGAGATGCGACCCGGCAACGGGCCCTCGCGCCCGCGAACGCTTGACGGACCGTCCGACCAGCCGAGCTCAGCGGGACTGCGCGGTCAACAAGGTCACCCAGCCGGATACCATCTGGGAATGGCTCGCCGGGCCGACGATCTCCCAGAGCGACTGTTGATCGCTGACGAGAACAGTGGTCTCAGCGACGACACCATTGCGAACTCGTTCGCAGACTGGCTCGCCGAGCTCGACGAGAGTGAGCCGCTGCATCTCGAACTGACGGCCGCAGAGACGCTTGCCGAGGCCCGCGCCGCGGGCGAGGTGTGAACGCACCGGTCGTCATCGACGCGTCGGCAGCCGTCGAACTGCTGGCTCGAACGGATCGCGGGTCGGCACTCCGCGCTCTGCTGCCGGAGAGAAGCATCCCCTGGGTGCCCGACGG
>CAZQEJ010000148.1:0-2202 GCA_964592165.1 uncultured Ilumatobacteraceae bacterium
CGCCGCCCTCGCCCGCCTCGCCGCGAACTGATCCCCGGCGATCGTCCTCGCCCTCAGGCGCGCATCGCCTCGCGTAGGGCGCGGTAGCCGATCAGGATCGCCCCGGCCTGCTCGATCCGGGCGCGCAGGTCGGCGGCTTCGGTGACGACGAGGTGGTAGTCGTCGATCCACCCCTCGACCTGGGTGGGGGCCATCGCCCGCACCTCGGCGGTGTCGATCACCGGCTGGACGTGGATCTCGGTCACCCCGGGAGCGAGCGCGGCGAGCTGGGCGTGGACCCGCGCCCGGCTGCCGGCGCGCCAGTCGTGGTCGAAGTGATCGGGGAAGACGATCCCCCGTTCGCTCGCCAGGCGGCGGAAGGGGAACCCGGCCTGCTCCTCGGTGATCGTCGACGGGAGGCGGATCGGGAGGCGGAACTCGTCGGCGAGGTCGAGGTACACGTCGAAGAACTCCGGGCGGAGGGTCATCGCCGTGAGATGGGGGGTGAGGTGGGTGACGTCGATCCCCCAGGCCAGGGCGCGCTCGATCTGCGCCGTGCCCTCGCGGAACACCTCTTCGGCATCGGCGTGCTCCCACAGGTCGTCGATCGAACGGGGGAAGCCGCCCTCACCGGAGTGCAGGCTCGGGGCGTGGGTGATCGGGCCCCAGCGGTACTGGTCGTGCTCGGCGTTGAAGGTGAGGTGCGCGCCGAGGTCCTCACCGTCGTACATCGCCGCCGCGTGGCGGGCCCACGGCGCGGGCACCATCAACGACGAGCACGTCGCCGCCCCGACGCGCAGCGCCTCGTAGACGGCGATGTTCGCCGCGTGGCACGACCCGAGGTCGTCGCAGTCGACGATCACCAGACGGTCGTCGGGCCCGTACCCGAGTCGCTCGTTCAACGTCGTCACCGGGGCGACGCTACCGGCACCGACGGTTCGCCGGCGGGCGACGGTAGAACCTGAACGGGTGCGCACCGTGCCCCTCCTGATCGGCCTGGCGGCCCTCGTCGGATGCACCTCCCACGATCGGCCGGCGAGCCCGGTCCCGAGCGCTCCGCCCACCGTGCTGGAGGCGAACGCGGTGGTCGAACGGGTCGTCGACGGGGACACGATCGTCGCCACGATCGCCGGCCAGGAGACGACCGTACGCCTGATCGGGATCGACACCCCCGAGACGGTCAAGCCGAACACCCCGGTGCAGTGCTGGGGGCCCGAGGCCTCCGCGTTCACGAAGTCTCTGCTGGCGGAAGGCGCCGCGGTGCGCATCGAGCGCGACGCCGAGGCACGCGACGCCTACGACCGGCTGCTCGGCTACGTCTACCGGGCCGGCGACGGCACGTTCGTCAACCTGGCGATCGTCGCCGGCGGCTACGCCCGGGTGCTCACGATCGCCCCGAACACGGCGCACAAGGCCGAGTTCGTGCGTGCCGCGACACAGGCCGAGGCGGCCGGACTGGGACTGTGGTCGGCGTGCTGAACGCCTACGCCGCGCTCGAGGCCTGGCGCACCCAGGCGAGCAGGCGATCGGCGGGCAAGGCGCCGACCTGGGTGGCGACGACCTTCCCGTCGCGCAGCACGAGCAGCGTGGGGATGCCCTTCACGCCGTAGCGGGCGGAGACGTCGGGGGCCTCGTCGACGTTGACCTTGACGACCTTCAACGACCCGGCGAGCTCGGCCGCGGCGCGCTCGACGGCCGGGGCGACCATCCGGCACGGACCGCACCACGGCGCCCACAGGTCGACGAGCACCGGAAGCGCGCCGGCGATCCGGTCGTCGAAGTCGGAGCTGCCCGCCTCGACCAGCCAGGGCAACGGCGTCTTGCACGACGCGCAGCGCGGCGAGCCCGGCGAGGCCGCAGGGACCCGGTTCTTCGTCGAGCACGATGGGCAGACGACGATCGATGTCTCTGCGCTCATCACGCGTCCTTCCTGCTCGTCGCCAGGAACAACGGGAACGGCTTGTCCTCACGCCTGATCTCGGCGCACGGGCGGAACTCGACACCGCTCAACCCTGCACCTTCCAGGTCGGCGCGCAGCTCGTCGCGATGGAACCCGTGATGGCCGGAGAACCCTTCGCCGTGGAACGAGCCGTCTTCCGCCTCCAGGTCGGCGATGCACAACCAGCCGCCGGGGTGGAGCATCCCGGCGAACGAGCGCAGCACGCTCGGGATGTCGGCGATGTGGTGCAACGTGAGCACGGTGACGATCACGTCGAAGCGTTC
>CAZQEJ010000148.1:2302-7062 GCA_964592165.1 uncultured Ilumatobacteraceae bacterium
TCCTTGCGCCAGGCGAGGACGACGGAGGCGAACGCCTCGTTGATCTCGAACGTGTCGATGTCGTCGATCGTCAGGCCATTGCGTTCCAGGAGCCGTTGGGTAGCGGGGATCGGACCGGTGAGCATCAGCACGGGGTCGACGCCGACGAGGCAGCTGTCGACGACCCGGGCCACGGGTGTGAGGCCGAGTGCCGCGGCCCGCTCCTCGGTCATCATCAGCACCGCCCCCGCGCCGTCGGAGATCTGCGAGGAGTTGCCCGCGGTGTGCACCCCGTTGGGCCGGGCGACCGGCTTGAGTGTGGCCAGCTTCTCCAGCGTCGTCTCCCGCAGGCCTTCGTCGCGGTGAACGACGTGCGTCGTGCCCAGCGGCTTGCCGTCCTCCCCGAGGTCGGGAACCTCGATCGGGACGATCTGCGTCCCGAAGCGGTCCTCCTCCCAGGCCCGCGCGGCGCGTGCTTGGGACTGAACGCCGAGCTCGTCGGCGTCGGCCCGGCTGATCCCCCACTTCTCCGCGATCCGCTCCGCCCCTTCGAACTGGGAGGTGAACTCATAGTGCTCGAAGTAGTGCCGGGTGATCGGCACGCCCAGACCGAGCGCCTTGTTCGAGTTGGACGCGATCGGGATCCGGCTCATCGACTCGACGCCGCAGGCCATGGCGACCTCGACGGTCCCCGCGGCGATCAGCGCCGCGGCGAGGCCGGTGGCCTGTTGCGACGACCCGCATTGGGTGTCGACCGTGGTCGCCGCGGTCGTCATCGGCAACCCGGCGGAGAGCCACGCGGTGCGGGTGATGTTGAAGCTCTGCTCGCCGACCTGGCTGACGCACCCGCCGACGACCTGCTCGACGATCGCCGGGTCGACGCCGGTGCGCTCGATCAGCGCGCTCTGCACCGCGCCGAGCAACGTCGTCGGGTGGACGGCGGCCAGCCCCCCAGCCCGGCGACCGACGGGACTGCGGACGGCATCGACGATCACGACGTTGGGCATGAGCACAACGATACGGGCTCACCGTTCGGGGAGGGCATTCCGCCTTCCCGGCAGCGAGAATGGGGTCGTGAGTGGTTTCGTCCCGTTGACCGAAGCGCCGGACGGCCTATCTGGTCCGGCGCGCTGGTTTCACGTCATCGGCAGCACGGTGTGGGAAGCCGGCCGGCCCGCGGCCGACTACCCCCGGCACTTCCTCGGGATCCGTGATGGCGTCGGGTGCTGGGCGCTCGACGTGCCCGCCGGAGAGGATCCGGCCGACGGGGCCGCGCTCGACCTGCGCGCCTTGTTCGGCCGTGCCGACGAGGTCGACTGGTTGATCGCTGGGCGCGCCGTGCAACTCGTCGACTGGGCTCGCACCCACCGCTTCTGTGGCCGGTGCGGGACGCCGACGGAGCAGGCAGCGGGGGAACGGGCGATGCGCTGCCCGTCGTGCGGACATCTCGCCTTCCCCCGCATCGCCCCCGCGGTGATCACCCTCGTCACCCGCGACGAAGGACGCGAGGCGCTGCTCGGACGCGGCGTGCAGTTCCCCATGGCGATGTACTCCTGCCTCGCCGGCTTCGTCGAACCGGGCGAGTCGATCGAGGGCGCAGTGGCCCGGGAGGTGCGCGAGGAGGTGGGGGTCGAGGTCGGCGACGTCGCCTACCGGGCGTCCCAGCCGTGGCCGTTCCCTCACTCGTTGATGCTCGGTTTCCGCGCCACCTGGGTCGAGGGGGAGATCACCTGCGATCCGGCAGAGATCGCCGATGCCGGCTGGTACCGGCGGGAGGACCTGCCGATGATCCCCCCGGGGATCTCCATCGCCCGCCGGCTGATCGACGAGTGGGTCGCCGAGAGCTGAAGGTTCGGCCGTGCTGGCGGTGCCGGCTCAGCTCCTGAAGTAGCCGAACACGTCGATCAGCAGGTGTGTGCCCTGTTCGGTGTGGGTCCAGACGCCCCCCGCGGCAGACAGCTTGACGATCCCTCCGGCGGCGATCGTCTGCCCGGCACGGGACCAGTTCAGGTTGGATACCGCGGCCGAGGCGACATCGCCCGGCCAGACCTGCAGGTACCCGTTTCCGGCCGCGGTCTGCGTCGCGGTGAAGTTGAACGCGACCGCGGCGACACCGCCGGCCGGGATCCCGCCCGCGCCGCCGATCTGGACTGGGCGGACCTCTCCGGACCTGTACGCGGTGCCGGCCCGTGTGTCGACGATCCGCGCTGGGGAGACGGGAACGAACAGGCCGCTCGCCGACGGTGCGGCGGTCGCGTCGGTGACGTAGCCGGCGAGATCGACGATCAGGTGCGCGCCCGCCGAGGAGTACAGGCTGACGGTACCGTCAGCGCCGAGGGGGACGATCACCGCGTTGGCGTAGGCGCCCCCCGGGCTGAGGTTGAGCACGGATGCCTCGGGCAGCGCCGTGCCGGAGGGGTAGGCGGTGACGTACCCCGTGCCCGACGGCTCGTTCCCGGTGACGGTGAGGATCACCGCGGAGGCGCCGGAGGCCGGGAGCCCGCTGCCGGCGGGGAAGCTGACGGTGGTCGAGGACCCCGGGCGGGGCTTCGAGCCGCCCGCTTGGCGGGTGTCGAGAACCCGGGTCGGGGCGAGCGGGATCGTCCGTCCCGCCCCCACCGGGCCCGACGGCCGGTAGTAGCCGAGGATGTCGACGATCAACTGCCCGCCGCTCGGGGCGTAGAACGAGACGCTCCCCCCGGTCCCCACCGGGGTGATCACGAAGTTCGGCACGGTCTGCCCGGTGGTCTCCACGTTGAGGTTCGACGAACCGTCGATCGGTGCCATGCCGGTCGGCAGGACCTGCACGTAACCACCTGTCGTGGCTTGGTCGACGGTCACGTTGAGGGCCACCGCGGTCGCATCCGCGGGCACTGCGCCGACCCCCGCGATCGGGAGATCGACGATCTGCTCGGCCTCGAGCGGCCCGGGGACGGTCGTCGAGGTGCGGGTGTCGAGCAGGCGGCTCGGGGTCAGCGCGCTGAACGCCGCCGGACCGGGCGCCAGCACCGGCGCCGGCGGGAGTCCGAGGCGCAGCTCGCCGGTCCCGTAGACGTTGTCCGGCCCGGGGATCCCACGATCGACGACGCTGTGCTTGAGCAGGGCGGCGAGCCCCTGGGCGGTCGCGGCACGGTTCGCTCCGAGGAGCAGGGCGGCGATCCCCGTCGCCGTCGGTGCGGCGGCGCTCGTCCCGGCGAAGCCGCGGCTGCCGAACACCGAGGTGGACAACCCGGAACTGGCCGACAGGTCGGGCTTGCGCCGCCCGTCGTTGGTCGGTCCTTGGGAGCTGTAGTACCCGATTGCCGCCCCCTCAGGCGGATCGATCGCCCCGACCGCGACCACGGCGCGGTTGCGCGAGTCGACGATCCCGGTCCCCGCCGATCCCGGCGCCTGCCAGTGGCCGAGGCTCCCCGCGTAGAGGAGCAGTTCGAGGACGTCGCCGCGCGTCCCCGACCCCGCCCCGTTGAGGCGGACGCGGATGTTCGGGCGGTAGAGCGGGGAACATCCTCCGGGACCGGAGTTGGACACCCCGTCGAGCTCGATCGGCGGCGCGCCGGCGCGCTGGTCCGGCGCCCCGCCGAGCGGATAGGCGAGCGTGTCGCCCTCGTAGATGTACACGTCGTAGTTCGTGCGTGACGCCGCGGCGCCCCAGTCGCTCCAGCGCAAGCCGAGCACGTCGAGGCATCCCCCGGAGGTCGCCGTGCTGATCTGCAAGGCTTCCTCACCGGGGGTGAAGTCGAGCCAACCGTCCCCGTCGGGGTCGTTCCAGGTCCCCCTCCAGTACTGCTCGTAGCCTTCGTTGCCCGCCGCGTTGACCCATGTGATCCCCTTCGCCGCGGCGTAGTCGGCGAGCGAGTCGAGAGCCCCGGTCCCGTCCCCGGGCCCGTCGTAGGGCGAGCCGAGGGAGCGGTTGATGATCCGCACTCCGTTCGCCGCGAACCAGTCGACCACGGCGTACAGGTCGCTGATCGACGCGCCGCGGGCGAGGTAGAGCAGCGCGCCGGGAGCGAGATCGTGGATCACCTCGGCGACCGCGTTGCCGTGACCGTCGTCGGTCGGGTCGAACACGGACCCGCCCGGCCCGCACGTGCCGAGCGAGGCGCTGTCGACGCAGTACGTACCGATCGGGTTGGGCAACTCGCCGCGCGCCGCCGCCGCACTCCAGCTCACCCCGTTGAAGTAGTCGATGATCCCGACCTTGATCCCCGCGCCGGTCTGGCCGGCGGCCTGCCAGGCAGCCGCGTTGGTCAGCGCCGCCGCCTCGGCGAGCACCGGTCCGGCGCTGGCATGGTCGCCGGGCCGGGGCCGCAAGGACATCAGCCGGGGGGCGCGCACGGTGACCACCCCGGGGATCCGGGCGAGCTCGGCGAGCCTCGCCGCGGGGACGTCGGCCTGCACGATCCGCCCGGGCACCTCGCCGGTGACCCGCCCGCCGAGCCCCTCCAGGGCGGCGCCGACCTGCACCTCGTCGCCGCTCACGGTGAGCTCGACGGCCGTCGTCCGCCGGGCCTCCGTGTAGCCGCCCGGTGGACCGGCGAGGCGCTCGGTGAGCAGGGGGTCGTCGATCCGCCGGGCGGCGACGGGAGGGCTCGCCCCGTCGTCATCCGGAGCCGGGCCGGCGAGGCTGGCCGGAACGGCGAGGCACAGCGCGCCGAGCACGGCGAGCACCGCGATCCCGCCGGTCGTCGTCTTGGTCACGTGCTCCCTCCCCGGTGGAGGGCCGACACTAAACGTCGCCGCCGGAACGGGGACGTCACCGCTACTCGGCGATCCCCACCGGG
>CAZQEJ010000149.1:0-6848 GCA_964592165.1 uncultured Ilumatobacteraceae bacterium
CCCTCGCCGATGTCGTCCTCCCGGAGTTGATCGCTCGTCGGCGGGCGAGCCGCACACTGTCGATCTGGTCAGCGGCCTGCTCGACGGGCCAGGAGGCGTATTCGATCTGGATGCTCGTGCGCGACCGCTTCCCCGAGCTCTCCGACTGGGACGTGCGGATCTTGGGGACCGACGTGTCCACCGACGTCCTGGCGAAGGCCAGATCGGGCCGCTACTCGAACCTGGAGATCGGCCATGGGTTGAGCTCGGCTCTCATCGAGCGCCATTTCGACAAGGATGGCACCTACTGGCGGATCTGTCCCGATGCACGCGCCGCGTGCCAGTTCCAGCACCTCAACCTGATCGAGCCATGGCCGGCACTGCCCCGGCCGGATGTCATCTTCCTGCGCAACGTGCTGATCTACTTCGACCCGCCGACCAAGCGCAAGATCCTCTCCCGCGCCGCTGCACGGATCGCCCCCGACGGGTTCTTGTTCCTCGGTGCCGGGGAGACCACACTCGGCTTGGAGCCCGCCTTCCGCCGCGTCGAGATCGAGCGTGTCGGATGCTTCCGTCTGGCGGGCGTCGATCCCCCGCCGCCGCGGGGGGCCGAGCCGTACGTCCGGGCCACCCCGGGGTGACCTCCCGCGCCCACCGTGGGCACCGCTCGGCGCCCCCGGGGAATCTCGATCGGTTCGCCCTCGGCCCGTCACGTCCGGGCGGGTGGAACGTCCCCCATAGCGACGGTTCGCTCGGTGCACCGTCGCAGTCCCCCGGAGGAGCCAGAGAATGAAGATCCTCGTCGTCGACGACTCGAAGGTGATGCGCTCGATCGTTCGCCGTACTCTCGACCAGGCAGGTTTCGGCGATCACGACATCGCCGAGGCGGACAACGGCCGCAACGCTCTGGCCAAGGTCGTCGACTACCGCCCCGACCTCGTCCTGTCCGACTGGAACATGCCCGAGTTGGACGGGTTGGGTCTCCTGCGCAACCTGCGCGCCACGGGTAACGAGGTCAGCTTCGGGTTCGTCACCTCTGAGGGAACCCCCGAGATGCGGGCCACCGCCACCGAGAACGGCGCCGGCTTCTTGATCACCAAGCCGTTCACGCCGGACACGTTCCGCGACGTGCTCACCCCTTACCTGCGATGATCAGGGAGCGACGCGAGTCGATGACGACCGAGCGACCGCCAGGGAGCCGGGAGTCGATGGGACGCACGGTGCAGCCGTGCGGGGGCATCGTCCCCGAGCGACGATGAGCGCAACCGCCGAGATCCCCGTCCGCCTCCCCGACCCGGCCGGGCTGGGAACCGCGATCGGCGCCCTGCTCGGCTCACCGGTCGTCGTCACCAAGGCTCCCGCACCGTTGCTCTTCACCGCCGCCAACCGCCGCGGCTACTGCGCGCTGTACGTGACCGCGGAGGGCTTCTGCTCCGCTGCGGTCGCCTGTGACCTGCGCTTCGCGGCGAGCGCAGGGGCGGCTCTCGCCGAACAGTCGAGCGACGTCGTCGACACCTGGATGCGCGCCGGCCGACTCGACGACGAAGGGGCCGAGAACCTCGGTGAAGTACTCAACGTCGTCGCGGCCAACTTCAACGATGCCAACCCACAGCGCCACGTGAAGCTATGGGGATGCCTCCAACCGGGGCAGGCCGTCCCCCGCCGGACGCTTCCCCTGTTCGCCCGCGGTGTGATGCGCACCGACCTCGACATCGAGGTCGAGCAGTACCTCAAGGGCAAGATCGCCCTGTTCTCCGCTCCCTGAGCAGCGTCACATCTCCTCGACGGAGAGGATCCGACCGTCGCCCTGGTTGAACAGGACGTCGTTGTACCCCTTGCCGGGGGGCACCACGTCGAAGACAGCCGGGTTGTTGAACGAGACGTAAGCCGTCATCCGGGCCGCCCCGGTCGAACCCGGCGCCGGCGCGACATGGAGGACGTCGGAGTAGTGGACGGTGATGTCCCCGGGTTCGGCAACGACGTCGACCACCGGCCAGTCGGGATGACGGTCCGCCGCCGCGGCCTGCCCGGTGCGCAGGTGCGAGCGGGCGAGGAAGCGGAGCTGACCGGCATCCGCGTTGGCACGGGTCAGTTGGATCCCGATCAGCAGCGACGGGCACAGCAGAGGATGACCGCCGAGCCCGCAGTCGCGGTGCCACGGGAGATCGCTCAACCCGCTGACGACATCAGGGTTCTTGATCACCACCGTGTGCCCGTCGAGGCGATCCCAGGAGGAACGCAGGGGGCTGCCGTGCCAGGACGCGACGCGCTGTAGGCGTGGATCGTCGTGCAGACCGGCGAAGACCGTGGAGCGCAGGCTCATGTACGTCAAGCGGCAGCACACCTCTTGCCCTGCCGCGTTCGTCGCCCACCAGGAACGGCCGTCCTCCGGTGACGCGTCTCGCCGGGCGCGCTCGGCCTCGTCGCGCAGGACGGCAACTTCGGTCTCGTCGAACACGTCGCGGACGACGGCGAACCCGGCCGTGCGGAGGAAGTGGATCGCCTCAGCGTCATCGCCGTCGAGACGGAACGATGCCGTCAGATCGAGCGGCCGGCCGGCCGCGTCGACCAGCCCGGCCCGGGCCGCGTCGTCGTAGCGCGGGCGGCCGAACCACAGGTGGGTCAACCCGGACTCCCACCGGGCCAACCCGTCGAAGTCGCCACGGGTGACCCGCAGTCGCCCGCCATAGAGAAGACCGAAGATCGTCTGTCGCTCCGTGCTCAGGTCGCCGAACGCGGCGTGGTCCATCGCCACCGCTACTGCGCCCCGGTCGCCGGCGGCAACGCTGAGCTCCCCGCCGTCGGTCGCGTACGTCCACGCTCCGTGGTCGACCTGGAGGGTCAGTTGCCGCCCTGCGCCGACCTCGGCGACCACCCCCTTGCCCCGCTCGGCGACCGCCGGGCCGAGAGCCGCGTGGAACGCATCGAAGGACGTGACATCGGTCATGAGTGAACGCTACTGCGTGCGGCGCGCCCCGATGCGACGGGACGATCTGGACGATCCGCCCCGCTAGGTTCCGTGCCGTGTCCCCGCTCCGCCGGAACTTCGCCGACCTGTGGAACGCCTACGCGCAACGGATCCCGGAACGAGCCGCGCAGATCCACCGTGGGGTCGAGCAGGACTGGGCGACGTTCCGGGCACGGGCCGTCGCGCTCGGCACGGCGCTCGTCGCCGCCGGGGCACGCCGCCAGGACAAGGTGGCGATCTACCTGCACAACTCGCCGCACTACCTGGAGGCGCTGTACGCCGCGTTCACCGCATCGCTCGTGCCCGTGAACACGAACTACCGGTACACGTCCGAGGAGCTCGCCTACCTGTGGGACAACTCCGACGCGGCGATCGTCGTCTTCCACGGCGTGTTCGCCGAGCACTGCGCCGAGGCCCGCCCGCGGCTCCCCGGGGTGCGACTGTGGGCCTGGGTCGACGACGGCAGCGGACCGTGCCCGGAGTGGGCGGTTCCCTACGAGGAGCTCGCCGGGAGCCGCCAGGACACCCTCGAGGTGCCCTGGGAGCGCAGCGAAGACGACCTGCTCCTGCTCTACACGGGAGGCACGACGGGCATGCCCAAGGGGGTGATGTGGCGTCAGGCCGACCTGCTCGGTTCGTTCGAGTCGTCGAACCGGGTTCGTCTCGGCAACCCGCCGGAGCCGACGATCGACGCTCGGGTCGCCAGGGGCGGCCCCCGGCATCTGCCCGCCGCTCCGTTGATGCACGGCACCGGCTTGTTCGGGGCGATGAGCAATCTCGACCTCGGAGGGACGATCGTCACCCTCGGCGGGCGCCGCTTCGATCCGATCGAACTGCTCGACACGATCGACGCCCAACGGATCACCTCGATGTCGATCGTCGGCGATGCGTTCGCCCGGCCGATCCTTGCGGCGCTCGATGCCGAGCCGCGGCGGTGGGACATCTCCTGCCTACGGGTGATCGTCTCCAGCGGGGTGATGTGGAGCCCGGCGACGAAGGCCGGCCTGCTCGCGCACAACTCCCGGCTGCTGATGGTCGACACGCTCGGATCGTCCGAAGCAGTGGGGATGGCCTCGAACACGACGAGCGCGGCCGGCGGCTCCGGAGCGGCCCGCTTCGTCCTCGGCCCGAACGCGCGGGTCCTCACCGACGACGGCCGCGACGTCGTCCCCGGCAGCGGCGAGCGAGGCCGCGTCGCCCTGCGTGGCTTCACTCCGATCGGCTACTACAAGGATCCGGACAAGACGGCGGCGACGTTCCCCGTGTACGACGGGGTGCGCTACTCGGTGCCCGGCGACTGGGCGGAGGTCGCCGCCGACGGCACCGTCGTCCTCCTCGGGCGGGGAAGTCAGTGCATCAACACCGGCGGGGAGAAGGTGTACCCGGAGGAGGTCGAAGAAGCGCTCAAGCACCACCCCTCGGTGCTCGACGCGGCGGTCGTCGGGCTCCCCGACGAGCGCTTCGGCCAGGCGGTGACGGCGATCGTCGAGCTCGCTCCCGGCGCCACGTTGGACGTCGTGGCCCTCGACGCCGAGGTCCGCTGCCACCTCGCTCCGTACAAGGCGCCGAAGCGGATTGTCGCCGTCGGCAGCCTGAACCGGGCAGCGAACGGCAAGCTCGACTACCGGGCCCTCACCGAACGGGCTGCGGCGCTGGTCGAGGAGTGATCGTCACCGGGCGCGGTGGGCCGCCCGGTAGCTTCACGCCGATGACCACCGAGGTGACCGCCGTCATACACCGGGCACGGATCGCTGAGCTGCTCGCCGAGGAAGAGGACCGGTTCGTCACGACCCATCCGCGCAGCGGGCAGCTCGCCGCCGATGCCCGCCGGCACTTGCTCGGCGGCGTGCCGATGCCGTGGATGACGCGCTGGCCGGGCCCGTTCCCGGTGTTCTTCGCCGAGGCCGGCGGAGCTCGCTTCACCGACGCCGACGGCATCGAGTACGTCGACTTCTGCTTGGGCGACACCGGAGCAATGGCCGGGCACGGGGTGGAAGCCGTCGGCGACGCGCTTCACGACCAGGCTCGCCGGGGGATCACGACGATGCTCCCGAACAGCGACGCGGCCTGGGTCGCCGAGGAGCTCACCGACCGCTTCGGGCTCCCGGTGTGGCAGATGGCGATGACGGCCACGGACGCGAACCGCTTCGCCCTGCGGCTCGCCCGCCAGATCACCGGCCGGCGACTGATCGCCGTCATCGACTGGTGCTATCACGGGACCGTCGACGAGACGCTCGCGGTGCTCGATGCCCAGGGTCACGTCGTCCCCCGGCCGGGTGCGATCGGCGCGCCGGTCGACGTCGCTGACACCACCCGGGTCGTGCCGTTCAACGACCTGCCGGCGATGCGCGAGGCGCTGGCCGACGGCCAGGTCGCGGCCGTGCTCCTCGAGCCCGCGCTGACGAACATCGGCATCGTCGTCCCCGACGACGGCTACCACGCCGCGCTGCGGGAGATCACCCGGGCGACGGGCACAATGCTGATCGTCGACGAGACGCACACGATCTGTGCCGGTCCGGGCGGGTGCACCATGGCGTGGGGACTCGAACCGGACATGTTCGTCATCGGCAAGGCGATCGGCGGGGGGATGCCGGTCGCCGCCTACGGGATGTCCGCCGACGTCGCCGCTCGAGCCGAGCAGTTGACTACGACGTCAGCCGTCGACGTCTCCGGGATCGGCGGCACGTTGACCGGCAACGCGCTGGCGATGGCCGCGGCGCGCGCCACGCTGTCGACCAGCCTGCGCGCCGAGGACTTCGCCCGGATGATCCCTCTCGCCACGGCATGGACGCACGGCGTGCGCCGCGGCTACGAGGCGGCCGGATTCGACTGGCACGTGCAGCAACTCGGGGCACGCGCCGAGTACTGGTTCAGCCCCCCGCCGCGCACCGGAGCCCAGGCCGCCGCAGCCGGCGACGCGGAGCTGGAACGGCTGATGCACCTGTGGGCGTTGAACCGGGGGATCCTCCTCACCCCGTTCCACAACATGGCCCTGTTCTCCCCGCATCACCGCCCCGCCGACGTCGAGCGCCACGACGAGGTGTTCGCCGCGGCCTGCGCCGCGCTCGCCTCCGGCTGAACCCTGGTGGCGCGTCCGTCGACCGGGCCGCGCCGGGCGTGCCAAGCTAGCCCGGTGAGCCACGAGCCCTCTTCGTCCAACCAGTACCCCAGCGAACGTTCGACCGGCAGCGGCCCGCCGATCCGGCTGATCGTCTTCGCCGTGGTGTTGATCGTCGCCGTCGTGTTCGTCCTCCAGAACCGGGACCGGACGGAGATCGACTTCCTCTTCTTCGAGATCCGCTCCCGGGTGTGGACGGCGATGGCGACCTCGATGGTCCTCGGCGTGCTCCTCGACCGGCTGTTCCTCGCCTGGTGGCGGCGCTGGCGGTCGAATAAGGGCTGAGCGCGCGCCGGCCCCGTCCCCGGCCCCCCGACGCACCCCTGGCCTACGATCGGTTCGTGCCCTTCCCCATCCCTCACAGCCTGTCGCCGTCCCGGGTGGAGGCGTTCACCAGCTGCCCGTTGCAGTTCCGCTTCACTGCGATCGAGAAGCTCCCCGAACCGCCGAGTGTGCACGCCGTGAAGGGCTCCCTCGTCCATCGCGCTCTGCAACTGCTGTTCCTCGAACCACCCGTGCGGCGCACGCCACCGACTGCCGCCCAATGCCTCGCCCAGGCGCTGGAAGAGTTCACCACCAGCGACGCCGAGTTCGCCCAACTCGCGCTCGACGACGAGGCCCGCCGGGAGTTCACCGCCGACTCGGCGGCCCTCGTCGAGCGCTACTTCTCCGTCGAGGATCCCCGCGCCGTGCGCGACATCGGCCTCGAGTTGCGCCTGGAAGCGTCGGTCGGCGCCCTCGCCCTGCGCGGGATCATCGACCGGCTCGAGCTCGACGAGTGCG
>CAZQEJ010000150.1:0-6696 GCA_964592165.1 uncultured Ilumatobacteraceae bacterium
CTCCGGGTGAGCTGCGTCGCCTCCGGGGACACGGGGCTGCAGACCGGCTACGAATCGGTCGGGCGGACGATCGGGTTCGAGCTGTTCGACGAGGTCGCCGTCGAGGAAGTCGCCCGCCGCGCCGCGACCCAGGCGCTGACCAAGCTGCGTGCCCGGCCGGCGCCGAGCGGTTCGATGCCGGTCGTCATCCGCGCCGGCAGCGGGGGAGTGCTGTTCCACGAGGCCTGCGGCCACGGGCTGGAGGCCGACCTCGTCGCCAAGGGAGCGTCGGTGTTCCGCGGGCGGATCGGCGAGCAGGTCGCCTCCCCGTTGATCACCCTCGTCGACGACGGGACGATGGCCGCCGAGTGGGGAGCGATCACGATCGACGACGAGGGACATCCGGCGCAGCGCAACGTGCTCATCGAAGACGGCGTGCTCGTCGATTTCATGTGGGACGTCCTCCGGGCGCGCAAGGAGCGCCGGGCGGGCAGCGGCAACGGCCGGCGGCAGAGCTACATGCACCTGCCGATGGTGCGGATGACGAACACGTTCGTCCTCAACGGCACCGACGATCCGGCGTCGATCATCGCCGGGACGGACCACGGCGTGTACGTCGCCCATCTCGGCGGCGGGCAGGTGAACACCGCGACCGGGGACTTCGTGTTCGGGATGACCGAGGCCTACCTGATCGAGAACGGGGAGATCACCGAGCCCCTGCGCGAGGGCAACCTGATCGGCAACGGGCCGAAGGTCCTCTCCGACATCGACGCGCTGGGCAACGACTTCGCCATGGGCAACCCGGGGACGTGCGGCAAGGACGGCCAGGGGGTGCCGGTCGGCGACGGCCAGCCGACGCTGCGGGTCCGGGCCCTGACCATCGGCGGGACGGCGCAATGAGCGCGCCGACCGGCGATCTGCTGGCGATCGCCGACGCGGTCGTCGCCGCCGCGCTCCCCGGCGAGCAGGTCGAGGCCTACGTCGGGCGCAACCGTTCGACGGAGATCCGCGTCTACCGGGCGGAGGTGGAGAACTTCACCAGCGCCCAGACGCAAGGGATCGGGGTGCGCGTGATCCGCGCCGGGCGTACCGGGTTCGCCTACGCGGGCACGCTCGACTCCCCGGTCGAGGTCCTCGCCCAGGCACGGGAGAACGCCACCTTCGGCACACCCGACGAGTGGGCCGGACTGGCCACGCCCGACGGCGTCGCCGTCCAACCCCTCGTTCTGTGGGACGACGCCCTGCCGGTGTTCCCTACCCCGGCGAAGATCGAGTTGGCCAAGGAGCTCGAGCGCCTCGCCGCCGCCGGCGATCCCCGGGTCCGTGTCGAGGAGTCGGACTACGCCGACGCGCTGAGCGAATCGGCGGTGGTCACGACCACCGGGATCCGCGTCTGCGGACGGGACAACGGCTGCTACGTGTCGGTGTCCACGCTCGCCGACGACGGCGCGGAGACGCAGACCGGGTACGGCTACGCGGTCGGGCGCGACCCGGCCTCGCTCGATCTGGCCAAGGCCGCGGCCGACGCCGTCGAGCGGGCGGTCCGCCTGCTCGGGGCGCGCAAGCCGGCCTCCCGGCGCCTGACGGTGGTCCTCGACCGGATGGTCACCGCCCAGTTCCTCGGGATCATCGGCGGCACGCTCAACGGTGAGGCGGTGCTCAAGGGCCGCTCGATCTTCGGCGAGCGGCTCGGCGACACGATCGCCGCCCCGTCGTTGACGTTCGTCGACGACCCGACGAACCCCCTGGCCTACACCGCGACCGACGTCGACGGCGAAGGGCTCGCGGCGCGGCGCAACGTGCTCATCGAAGACGGCGTCCTGCGCCGCTTCGTCCAGTCGAGCTACTCCGGGCGGCGTAGCGGGGCGGCCTCGACCGGCAACGGTGTGCGTGGCGGGTTCCGCGGCACCCCTGGGTGCGGGTGCCTGGCGATCCAGGTCGCCCCGGGGACCCGCTCCCAGGAGGAACTGATCGCGGGGATCGACGACGGCGTGCTGATCCAGTCCGTACAGGGCCTGCACTCCGGGGTGAACTCGATCTCCGGGGACTTCTCCACCGGGGCGTCGGGGTTGATGATCCGCAAGGGTGCGCTCGCCGAACCGGTACGCGAGTTCACCATCGCCTCGACGCTGCAGCGGCTCCTCCTCGATCTCGTCGAGCTCGGCAGCGACGTCGAGTACCTGCCCTCCCGGGCGGTCGGGATCAGCGCCGTGGTCGACGGTGTGACGCTCTCGGGGACCTGACCGCGGTCGGTTCGCCGTCAGCCGGTGACGGGGCCCGCTCGCAGGCCGAGCGAGGCGGCGAGCGACGAGTCGAGCACGACCTGCCCGGGGCGGCGCCCGGCAACCCCCGCCTGGGCATGGGTGGTCGCCCCGAGCGACTCCGGATCGAGGCCGTGACGGCGGGCGACGCGCCGCGCCAGATCGAGCCGGCTGAGCGGCTCCGGTCCGCCGAGGTGGAGCGGTCCGGTGACGTCTCTCAACTCGCCGAGCAGGGCGAGCACCGCGGTGGCGACGTCGTCGACGCGCACCGGTGAGCGGATCTCGTCGGTGAAGAAGCGGAACCCGCTCGCCACCGCGCCGAGCACGTCGCCCACCGCGTGGCCGGGATCGTCGGGGTCGCCGATCAGCAGCGACGTGCGCAGCAGCGCCGCCGAGGGGTCGGCGCGGCGGACGGCACGTTCGGCGTCGGCCTTGGCCTGCCCGTACGGCTCGACCGGATCGGTCGGCACCGCCTCGGTGTACGGGGCGGTGCGCCCTGCGAACACGACATCGGTGGAGAGGTGGACGAGGCGCGCCCGGTGCCGGGACGCGGCGTGGGCGACGTTCGCGCTGCCATCGACGATCGTGTCCCGCTCGTTGCGCCGGTAGGCGAGGTGAGCGACCGCGTCGACCGGCCGGGAGGCGAGCAGGTCGTCCAGGGCGGCGGCGGAGCGGACGTCGAGGGCGCCGCTCGGAGGGGCGATCACGTCCCAGCCGGCGGCGGTCGCCGCGGCGGCCACACGGCGCCCGAGGAACCCCTGCCCGCCGGTGACGAGCACGGTCGCGGCCATCGGCCGACGTTACCCTCGGACCCGTGCCCGCAGCCCGGACGCCGGCCATCGAACGCCATCCCCACCTCGGCGAGCCGTGCCGGCCGGGGTGGGTGCGCGTCGATCTGCACAGCCACACGATGTGGAGCGGTGACTCGACGACGACGCCCGAGGAGCTCGAACAGGCGGTGATCGACAGCGGGATCGACGTGTTGTTCATCACCGACCACAACGCGATCGCCGGGGCCGTCGAGCTCGAGCACCGCCTGCCGTGCCGGGTGATCGTCGGTGAGGAGCTGCGCACCCACGCCGGGGAGATCATCGGGTTGTTCCTCACCGATCGCCTCCCGATCGGCCTCCAGCCGTCCGCCGCGGCGGAGGTGATCCGCGCCCAGGGCGGCGTCGTCTACGTCCCCCACCCGTTCGACCCGAAGCGGCGCAAGCTGCGTTCCGACGTGCTCGACGAGTTGACCGCGGCTGGCCTCGTCGACGCGATCGAGGTGCGCAACGCGAAGACCGCGAGCGAGGAGCTCAACGAGCGCGCCGCGCGCTACGCGGCCGAACACGGCTTGCTCGCCGGCGCGGGGAGCGACGCACACGTCCCTGACGCCCTCGGCGCGGCCTACGTGGAGATGCCCGACTTCGACGGTCCGAACGAGTTCCTCGCCGCTCTTGCCGACGGGGTCATCGCCGGCCACCACTGGGACCGGGCCCGGCCGTGGCGGGCGCGCATCGTGCCGTCGACGTGAGCGTCACAGCCGCGCCGTCGTCGCGATGAGGACGACGACGGCGACCCCTGCGGCGATCCGGTACCAGCCGAACACCGTCAGGTCGCGGCGGCTGAGGTAGCTGACGAAGGAGCGCACGGCGACGAAGGCGGACACGGCCGCGGCGGCGATCCCCAGCAAGGGGGTGGCTACCCCGTAGTGGTCGAGGATCGCGCCGCCGTCGGTGACCAGCTTCAAGCCGGTCGCCGCGGTGAGGGTCAGCAGGCCGAGGAGGAAGCTGAACTCGACGGCCGACGCGAGGGACAACCCGACGACGAGCCCACCGAGGATCGTCACCAGCGATCGGCTCGTCCCCGGCCACAGGGCGAGGGCCTGCGCGACCCCGATGATCAGCGCGCTGCGCACGGTGAGCTCGTCGAGCGTCCCCGCCTGCGTGGCGCGCCGCCGGTACCAGCCGGTGAGCACGAGGATCGCCACGCCGCCGACGATCAACGCCCCGGCGACCGGCCCGGGGGACAGGAGGTGTTCGTCGATCGTGCTCCCCAGGCCGGCACCGAGGATCGCCGCGGGGACGAAGGCGGCGATCAAGTTGATCGCCAGGCGTCGCCCCGCTGGGTCACGGCCGAGCACGCCGTCGACGACGGCGACGACTTGCCGGCGGCTGATCACGAGGATCGCGAGGATCGCGCCGAACTGGATGATCACGGTGTACGCGTCGAGCGCGTCGCGGTTCGCGCTACCGCCGGTGCCGAGATCGAGGAGCCGTTCGGCGACGACGAGGTGACCCGTCGAGCTGACCGGGAGGAACTCGGTCACGCCCTCGACGACGCCGAGGATCACCGCGTGCGTCGCGCTCAGTCGCTCTACCGCTCCCGTGCCGTCCTCCCCGGCAGCCCGCGCTCCGGGCGCGGCCCCGCACAGCGCCACGACGGCGAGCACCGCGACGAGGACGGCGAGGAGGACGCGGCGATGGGGGGTGCGGGGCACGGCGGGCGACGGTAGCGCCGCGGCGGCACTCCCGGCCGTCGGGTCGGGTCGCTCGGTGTGATCTTGCAGCGGATTGCCACGGGGATCTTGCATGTTTGGCAACGATCTTCACGCGGGTCTGGCTGGTCGGATCTTGCAAAGGTGGCAACTGTCCAGCTCAGCGGGCCCACCGGCCGTCGGCATGCTCTCTGCGACCGTCTCGGCCGGCTCACAGTCGGCTCGCTGTGCTGCGTGCGAGGTGACACGCTTGCGCAGCTCTGCGTTCGGGCGTGTCAGGGAAGCTTCCGTATGCCGAACCATTCCTTCCGGCGCAGCACCGGGAACAGGCCCGGCGCGTGGCATTCGACGAGTCGCACGAGCTGGAGCGGTGTGAGCCCGCGGAGAACCTCCGTCGCCAGCGGCTTGGCGTCAGCGGGGGCGATGACCTGGCCGCTTGCTGTGCGGGCCAGCGGGAGCGCGACTCCGCTCGTCGCGGCGAGCGCACGGTGGAGGGCCGATACCTGGGCGGGCGGCACGCTCGACGCCCGAGTGCGGGTGCGGCGAGCTTGGTCGAGCTCGGAGTGCGCCACGTGCGTGTACCCAACTGATCGAGCACGAGCGTCGCGCGACGAGACGCCGGGCGCCGCGTCGGTCGGCGGGCGCATCCGCGTGCCAGAGGTGGCGACCCGGGCCACTCGCCAAACTCGCGCGATTCGTCCGATTCGGACCTACCTTGCCATGGCAATCCGTTGCACCTTCACACTTCGAGCGGTGACGCCTCGTCGGCGGCATCGACGCGCAGCTCGAGCCGGGTTCAGCCGGGGTCAGCTGGCGTGGCTCGACACACCCCAGAGGTACTCACCGGAGTAGGCCCCGAACGCGAGGTAGCCGTCGGTAGGCGACGGTCCGGGCAGGGATGCCGATGTCTTGCCCTGATCGTCGGGCGGCGGTCCGGCTGAGACACCCGCCCACTGGAAGCCTGACACCTTGAGCAGCCAGACCGGCTCCGGCCTGGCAGGCTGTACTTCTCCGGTCTTCGGGTCGCCGGTGCCCGCATCGAGTCGCTGCGCCGTGGCCAAGAAGAGCTCGATTCGCTTCGGCGATCCGGCCAGCCACAACGTGAGCGGGGCAGACGGCGCACCGCTTTGAGCGTTGGCGAGGATCACGGTCGGATCGACCTCCCCGTTGCCCGACGCCAGTGGCTCCAACCCGAGGTTGCCACCGAAGGCCACCTCGGATCTATCGAGGCGGGTCAGCTCGACCGGCATCTTGCTGAGCTCGAGCTTGTCAGCGCCAACCGGATTGCCGGCTTGAGGCGGATCGGTCTGCCCGGGACTCGGTGCAGGATCGTCAGCGGTCGCGGAGGCTGAGCCAGCGTCGAGCGACGCTCTCGAGCCGCAGGCCGCCAGCAAGGTCAACGACGATGCGAAGACGATCGGGATGAGGGGCAGTCTTGTGCGCTTCATGACCGTGTGTCCCATCCGTCGAAGCAACGCGATCCGCAGTCCGCCATCGCGTACGCCGGTCTCGACGGCCCCGAGACGTTCAGCGGCCAGGGTGCGTTGGACCAACTACCGCTGAACCCGACGAGCACGTCGGACCATCGCGCGCGAAGCGCGTTCGTTCCGTTGATCCGGTCGCCGGAGTTCTGCGATTCGGAGTCGAGCGCGATGCCGTACGGCGCGCTCCAGTTCCCGACCGGATCGAACGAGGTCGTGGCCTGGAGCGTGAAGCCGCGCCACATCCGGAGCCGGTTGACGGACGTGTCCCGGGCGACGGTCATGAGCGTGGCCGTGCCGAACGAGACGCAGGGTCCCCACGTGTTCTCCCTGGACCCGCCTTCCGGGATCGCTTCGGTGAAGAAGACGGTACAGGGGTCGCCCGTGACCTTAAGGCTGCCGATCTGGGCATAGCTGGAACGATTGTTGGAGAACACCAGGCGCCTGCCGCCTGAGCGATGCGTAGTGCGTCAACGTCATCCCTGCGGCTCTC
>CAZQEJ010000151.1:0-2172 GCA_964592165.1 uncultured Ilumatobacteraceae bacterium
GGTCGGTCGTCGCCGCGGCGCGCGGCGACCGGGCCGCCGAGCTGCGCGCCGCGGCGCGAGCTGTCGATCTCGACGGCGGCACCGTGCGCTACCGGCTGCTCCTCGCCGGCGCCGAGTTGGACAGCGGCACGGTGGCCGGCATCGATCGTGCCGCGGCGGCGGTGGACGCTGCGTTGGCCATCTCCCCGGGCGACCCGGTCGTGCGCGGGGAACGGGCGAGGATCGCCTCGTCGCGCGCCGCGGCGACCGGGGATCCCGGCGACATCGCCGATGCGCTGAGCCGATGGGAGGACCTCGTCGCCGGCGACCCGCACCGCGCCGCGTGGCAGCGCGGCCTGGCCCTCGCCGCGGCGGAGGCCGGCGACGCGCTGTCGGCGCGCGCCGCGCTCGACCGCGCCGCGCAACTCGGTGACCGCCTCGCCCCGGCGCTGCTCGCCGAGCTCGACCGGATCGAGGCCGGGGGGTGAGGGAACCGATCGGCCCGGCGCGGCGTGTACCCGGTGTGGACGTCGTGGCCAACGGGACCGGCGAGACCCCGCCGCTGAGGCATTCCGCGGGTGCTCCGGCCGGGGAGATCGCGATCGTCGCGATCCCGATGACGTTCGTCGACTTCTACCGGGACCAGCGTGTCCCGGTCGCCCGCGCCCTGGCCGTGACGCTCAACGAACGAGCGCTCGCCGAGGAGGCCGCCGACGAGGCGATGACCCGGGCCTACCAGCACTGGAAGAAGGTCTCCGGCCTGGACAACCCCGGCGGGTGGGTCTACCGGGTCGGCCTCAACTGGGCGTGCTCGTTCCTCCGCCGACGCAAGCGCGCCGAACCACCCGCGCCCGGCCACGGGGTGAGCGAGCAACCGTCGCCCGCCGAGCCGGCGGTGATCGCCGCGCTGAAGGTCCTCCCCGTCGACCAGCGCGCCGTCGTCGTGTGCCGCTACCTGCTCGGCTTCAGCGAACGGGAGACGGCCGCGGCGCTCGGCATCCGCCCCGGCACGGCCAAGAGCCGCACCGCCCGGGCCCTGTCGCGGCTGCGCGACGAACTCGACCATCTCGCACCGGAGGGATACCGATGAACGACTTCGAAGATCAGCTCACCGCCGGCCTCCGGCGGGCCGCGGCGCGCGTCCCGGTCACCTCCGGCGACGTCGGACCCGTGCTCAGCGCCGGAGCGGCCCGCGCCCGGCGGCGCACGACCGCGATGGTCGCCGGCGGGGTGCTCACCGCCGCGGCGCTCGTCGCCGGCACCGTCGCGGTGCTCGCCGACGGCGACCGGGGGGCGGTGACCGTCGCCGCCGGGGAGAGCGCGAGCGGCGCGGCGAGCGGCGAGACCGCGGTGCCGCCCACCGCAGCAGACGCGCTCCCGGCCCCGTCCGGGGGGACCGCCGGCGGGCCGGAGATCGTCCCCGGCCGGTTCACCTGGCGGGTGATCGAGGGGGACTCGGTGCAATCGCTCGCCCGTTTGGCCGCCGCGATCTCCGGGCCGAACGGCGCGCTGTACGCGCTCGCGACCACACCGGGGAACTCCTTCGAAGATCCCCGTCCCGTGCTGGCCAGCGCCGACGGCACGACCTGGGAGCAAGTCGGCGTGACCCCCTCGATGCGGATCGTGACCGGCATGGTCGGCAACGCGGCCGGGCTGTACGCGGTGGGGACGTCGCCGTCGATCGCCGGCGCGCAACTCCCGCTCGGCGGCAACCTCGTCGTCGGCCACTCCGCCGACGGCGGCGCGAACTGGGCGACGACCCCGCTGCCGATCGACTTCGCCGCGCTCGGCGAGATGCCGGGCATCGACCGGGTCGGCGGCTCCGCCGAGCTCGTCGCCTCCGACGACGCGCTGCTCGCGATCGTGCGGGTCGAGGCGTCGCCCGATCTGGCCGCCGCCCTCCCTCAACTCGACGCGGGGCAGGCCGCCTCCGCGGCGTGGGGGGTCGACGCCGAGGGGGTGACGGTGTACGCCGGCGGCATCGGCACGCCGTGCGCGGCCACAACCGCGGTCGGGGCGGACACCGTCCCGACGTCGACGTCCCTGCTGCCGACGACCGTGGCCGCGGCGACAGCGGGCACGGTCCCGGCGATGGCGAGCACGGTCCCGCCCGCCGGGCCTCCCGGAGCGAAGGACGGGCCGGAGGTGGCCGTCCCCGCGGGGGACGCCGGCGAGGGGCCGACGACGACGATC
>CAZQEJ010000151.1:2272-6634 GCA_964592165.1 uncultured Ilumatobacteraceae bacterium
CAGGTGTCCGCTCCCTCGGTCGCCGCCGACGGCACGTTCGGGATCGCCGGGCAGGTGTACGACGCGGGGACGTCGAGCTACACGGCGGGCTTCTTGGTGACCAGTTCCGACGGTGTCACCTGGACGCGTCACGACGCGCCGGCCGGGTGGATCGTCCCCGACCCGGCCGGTGGCTGGTTCAGCGGCCCGGCCGACTGGCGCGGCGAGCTCCCCGGCGTGTCGCCGGTGACGCTGAGCCGCAGCGCCGACGGCGTCACCTGGACGACGACCGACATCACCCCGGTACTCGCCACCCTCGGCGCAGCCGTCGGCGTCCAGAACACGTTCGCCGTCGCCGGGGGGATCGCGATCGCCGTCCAGATCCTCGGCGACCCGCCGGCGACGGTGACGGCCGGCGACCTTGCGGGCCTCTGGCCGGTCGCCTCCGCCGTGTTGTTCACCACCGACGGTCAGCGGTGGAGCATCGAGCGGCCGCCGTCCGATCTGCCGTCCGCGAGCAGCCGCGCTGCCGGATCGCAGATCCTGGCCAGCCTGTACAACCCCGCCGGGATCGTCCCCGGCGGTCCGACGAGCTACGCGGTCGGTACCCCGATCGGCTGAACGAGCTCAGCGGCCCCGCCACACCGGGTCGCGCTTGTCGACGAACGAGGCCATCCCCTCGGCGATCTCCTCCGCGGGGATCTGGGCGAAGAGGGTCATGTCGGCGGCCGGCAAGCGACGGTTGACGTCCCGCTTCAGCGCAGCCCGGGCGCCGGGCCCGGTGCGGCGGATCTGCTCCAGCGCCCACTCGACGCGCTCGTCGAGCCGCTCGTCGGCGACGACGTCGCCGACGAGGCCGGCGGCGAGCGCTTCGGCCGCGCTCAGCTCGGCGGCGGTGAAGATCATGAACCGGGCCCGGGCCAGACCGACGGCGGCCACCAGGCGGGCGGGGAGCATCGGATCGGGCAGGCCGCGCAGCAGTTCGGGGACGCGGAACCGGGCCCGGTCGGAGGCGACGCTGACGTCGCAGTGCAGGGCGAGGTCGACCCCGCCGGCGTGGCACAGCCCGTTGATCCGCGCCACCCAGATCTTGCGGCACCGTTCGATGTGGCGGAAGGGGAAGTGGTCGGTGCCGTCCCACTCCGCATCGAGATCGTCGGTCCCCGTGCGCCGGGCGAGATCACCCCCGGCGCCGAACCACTCCCCGACACCGGTGAGCACGACCGCGTCGAGCTCGGCCTGGCGGTCGGCCCAGATCGCGGCCCGCTTGATCGCCCGGTACATGTCCTGGGTGAACGCGTTGCGCTTGTCCGGACGGTCGATCGTCACGCGGAGCACGCCGTCGCCGACGGTGGCGGCGACGAACGGGCTGCCCAGATCGGGTGCGACGAGGGCCATCAGAGGGTGACGCCGTACAGCTTCGCCGCGGTTGCCGACAGGACCTTGCCGATCGTCTCGTCCGGCAGCCCGGAGAGGATCTCGGTCGCGTAGTCGCGGGGCCGCTGGGCGGGGGTGCGCGGCCCGGGGTGCTGGCACGTCGGGTGGGGGAAGTCGCTCTCGAACAAGATGTTGTCCGGGTAGCGGCGGATCGCGTCCAGTGCGGTGCCCCGCTCGAACCAGAAGCAGCCGTAGATCTGGCGGCGGAAGATCTCGCTCGGCAGCGCCGTGTACTCGGGGTGCTCGTCGCGCACGCCGCCGTTGCGCCACTGCCAGTCGAACGTCTCCAGGGCGGCGGGGAGCCAGCCGACGCCGGACTCGACCGAGACGAAGGGGATCTCCGGGAAGCGGTGGCACACGCCGCCGAAGATCAGGTCCGCGATGCAGCGCATGTTGTCCATGAAGATCATCGACGAGACGCGAGCGAAGTTCGTCATCCACCCCATCCCCGCGGTGTCGACGAACTGGGTGCCCATCTGGCCCCCACCGACGTGGAAGCTGACCGGCACCCCGGCCTCACGGATCGCCGCCCACAGCGGATCCCAGTGCGTGCTCGCCAGCGGCGGCTCGCCGTAGTCCTGGGGCTGGTTGCAGAAGTTCACCGCCCGGTGGCCGCGGGCGACGTTGCGCTGCACCTCGGCGATGGCGAACTGCACGTCCCAGAACGGCAGGGCGGTCACCGGCAGCAGGCGCTCGGGGTCCGCCGAGCACCACTCGGTGAGGAAGTCGTTGTAGGCCCGCACGCAGTCGGCGACGAGCTCCCGGTCGCCGAGGCGGAGGAAGTAGCCGTTGCCGAACCCGCCGACGTTCGGGTAAAGGACCTGAGCGCGGATCCCCTCCCGGTCCATGAACGCGAGCCGGGCCCGGGCGTCGTACATCTCCGGGGCGATGTCCTCGTAGGTCGGCGGGGTCGACGTGGGCAGCACGCCGTCCCATCCGGCCATCGAGTACATCCCCGGCGCGCCGATCCGTTGCCCGGCGGCGAACCAGGCGTCGACCCCGTCGACCCGTTCGATGTGGGGGACGAGATCGTGAACCTCGGCCGGCAGGCGCGCCGTCCACGTGTCCGGCGGTTCGGTGAGGTGGGTGTCGACGTCGACGACGGCGAAGCGGTCGAACAGGTCGCCGGTCGCTGGGGCGGGTTCGGTGATGGTCATCGGTTCCTCCGTACAGAGCTGGGGCCTACAGGCCGACGATGCGGGTGCCGATCACGTTCTGGGCGGTCAGCTCGGCGCGCCGCTCGGCGGGAACGCCGAGCTCGTCGAGGATCTCGTCGTTGTGCTGGCCGATCGTCGGCGCCGGGCTGCGCACCCAACGGTCGACGGAGGCGAAGCGGAACGGCAGGGTCGGGGTGAGGTGGGTGCCGGCGACCGGGTGCTCGACGAGCTCCGCGTAGCTGCGGGCGACGAGCTGCGGGTGGGCCGACGCCCGGCGCGGATCGACGACATCCCCGCAGGGGATCCCCGCGGCGACGAGAGCGTCGATCGCCGCCGGGCGGGCCTGCGCGGCGGACCACGCGGCGATCGCCGCGTCGAGCTCGTCGTGGCGGGCACGCCGGCCCGGGATCGTCGCCAGCGTGGGATCCGCAGCCCAGTCGTCGCGCCCGAGCAGAGCGCACAACGCCTGCCACTGGGCGTCGTGGGCGACCGACAACGCCAGCCAGTGGTGGGGGGTGCCGGTCGGGTACAGGTTCTGCGGTGCGGCGTGCGGGCTGCGGTTCCCCTCCCGGGACAGCTCGGTGCCGTAGGCCGCGTACTCGATGGTCAGCTCGGCGGCGACTGCCAGCGCCGCCTCGAACATCGGGGCCTCGACGAAGTGCCCGTGCCCGCTGCGGTCCCGGGCGAACAGGGCGGCGAGGGCGGCGAAGCAGGCGTGCAGGCCCCCGTTCGGGTCACACGGGCCGCGCTGGATGCGCGGCTGGTCCTCGACGTGGCCGGTGAGCCAGGCGAGGCCGGTGACCTGCTCCATCGTCTGGGCGAAGCCGGGGCGGTCGCGCCACGGTCCGGTGAGGCCGAACGCGGGCATCCGTACGAGGATCGCCTGCGGGTTCGCCGCCTGGACGGCGTCCCAGGTCAGTCCGAACGACTCCAGGACGCGCGGCGTGTAGTTCTCCACGACCACATCCGCGGTCGTGATCAGCTGCACGGCCAGCTCCCGGCCGGCGTCGCTGGCCAGGTCGAGGGTCAGGCCGCGCTTGTTCAGGTTGGCAGCCAGGAAGAACGCGCTGAGCTCCCACCAGCCCTCGGCGGGGGCGAACATCCCCCCGCTCATCCGCATCCCGTCCGGCCGCTTGACCGACTCGACGTGGATCACGTCCGCGCCGAGCGCGGCGAGGATCGCCGCCCCGGAGGGTCCGGCCCACCAGGCGGTGAGGTCGACGACGCGCAGGCCGGCGAGCGGCAGCCCGTCGTGCACCGGGCGGGGGCGGCGTTCGTGGGCCGGCAGGGACGCACTGTGCTCGCCGATGGCCGGCGCGGGTCGCGGCCCGGGGGCGGCGACGCCGTCGATCGTCCACGGCCGGCGGGGGAAGCGGAACGTGCCCGCTGGGTCGTCGATCAGCACGCCGCGAGCCGCGACGTGGTCGAGCGCGGCGACGCGCGCCGCGTCGGCGACCGGTGCGCTGGGGATGCGCAACAGAGCGGCCTGCTCGACGATCTCGTCCGTCGTGTGCGTGGTCGTCCAGGCGTGGACGATCTCGTTCCACTCGTCCCAGCGCTGGGTGCGCACGTAGAGGTCGCCCCATTCCGGTTCGGCGAGCAGGTCGGGGCGTTCGATGAGCACGCAGAAGTCCTGGAACTGCTGGCGGGTGTTCGTGTTGAACCCGACGTAGCCGTCGAGCGTCGGCTCGATCGACGGGGTCTCCAGCGACCCGGGCAGCGACGTGGCCGGGGGATGGCCGCGCAGCGAGTCGAACAGGTCGGAGTAGGTCGTGCAGGTCAGGTTGGC
>CAZQEJ010000152.1:0-6628 GCA_964592165.1 uncultured Ilumatobacteraceae bacterium
TCCTGGAGGTAGTCGACCGCGGCGACCGACGTTCCCAGGTGGGTGTTGCGCACCAGCGCCCCTCGCACGATCCCCACCGACCACCCGGCCGCTCGGGCCCGCGCGCCGAGATCCGCCTCCTCGCAGTAGGAGAAGAAGCGCTCGTCGAACAGTCCGATCTCTTCGAGGCATGCCCGTCGCAACGCCATGAGGGTCCCGTGGGGGTAGTCGGCGGGCTCCCAGCCGGGATCGGTCCTCGATGCCGCCCTGGTGACCCCACCGAAGTACGGATCGATCATCGGGGTCAGGCCGTCGCCCACATCGGCGCAAGCGAGGCCGGCCATGGGTTCGCCCTCGATCGCCGCGGCGAGCGCGGCGAGACACCCCACGCCGGGTTCTGCATCGTGGGGTGCCAACAGGCACCATTCGGTGCCCGGCGCATCGAGCCAACGTCGCAGCCCGGTGTTGGCACCCGGACCGAAACCCAGGTTCGACCCCGCCTCGATGATCTCGACGTCGTCGACGGCGTCGAGATCCGCGTGCAACGCCGCCAACTCCTCGGGACGCGACCCATTGTCGACCACGAGCACCCGCAGCGGCATCCCCTGAGCACGGAACGCCCGAACCGTCGCGGCACATGCCGCCGAACGGTTCCAGTGCACCAGGACCAAGGTCCACGCGTCGATCACTCCGGCTCGCGACATGGCGCGCCAACCTACCGGCCGCACGTCACGGCCGGGATCGCCGGATCGCCGCGCTAGGCGCCCACCCGCGCCCGGGTGCGTACCAGCGCATGCTGCACGAGGGTCAGCAGCGCGTCGCGGGTCGCGGTGCGCTCCCGGGCGTCCGTGTGGAACATCGGGACCTCGGGGCTGATCGCCAACGCCTCACGTACCGCTTCGAGGGGATGCAGCACGGCGCCGTGGAAGCAGTTGACGGCGACGACGAAGGGCACCGAGCGCTGCTCGAAGTAGTCGACTGCAGGGAAGCAGTCCGCCAGCCGGCCGGTGTCGACCAACACGACCGCACCGATCGCACCCCGTACCAACTCGTCCCACATGAAGTGGAAGCGCTCCTGGCCCGGCGTTCCGAACAGGTACAGGATCAGGTCGGAGTTGCCCAACGTGATGCGGCCGAAGTCCATCGCAACGGTGGTGGACGTCTTCGAGCTCGACGCGGCCCCGAGGTGGTCGACCCCCTCCGACGCGCGGGTCATGACCGCTTCGGTCGTGAGCGGTTCGATCTCGGAGATCGACCCGACGAAGGTGGTCTTGCCGACGGCGAAACCGCCGGCAACGACGATCTTCACCGGGATCGGCACCTTCGGGCTCGGCGCACGATCCGCAGCCGGCGTGGGAAATGGCGGGTCGGTCATCAGTCTGTTCCCGTCGTCTCAGAGTGCCTTGAGTCCGTCGAGGACCCGTTCCAACAGTTGGATGTTCGGCTGTTCCGCGTAGGTGCCGCTGCGGCTGTCGAGAAATCCGGACGCCACGAGGTCGCCGACGAGGACACGGGTTGCGCCGACGACGACGTCGAGGTGCGCGGAGATCTCCGCGAGGGAGATCGGCTCCACGGCCAGCAGGAGGATCCTCCGCTGTTCCAGGCCCACCTGGTTCAACACCGCGTGGCCACGTGGACTGCACAAGACCAGGGTCTCGAGGGGCAGATCCAGGTTCGCCCTGGTTCGCCCACCCGTGAGCGCGTACGGCCGAACGCGAAACGCCGCCCCCGGGTCGTCTGCGGCAGGCACCTGGTCGGTCACGCTTCCTCCTGAACCTCCGAGTCGGGCCCCATCAACGCGCGAGCGCGCCTTGGAGTTCAGCACGAAGCTCGGGTGTCAGCACGGTGCCGCATCGTTCGACCAGGCGCGCCATCTCATAGCCGACCAGGCCGACATCGCACGATGCCTCCGACATCACCGCCATCGACGATCCGTCGCTGATCCCCGTCACGAACAGGAACCCGTATTCCATCTCGATGATCACCTCGGTCACCCGGCCACCCCCGAAGGGAGCGGCGGCACCATGGGCGAGGCCGATGAGACCCGACGCCGCGGCGGCGAAGCGGTCCGCCGCCTCGCGGCTGAGCCCCCCCGACATGGCGAGGAGCAGCCCGTCGGCCGACACGATGATGGCATCTCGGACGCCGGGCACCCGCTCGGCGAAGTTGCGGACGAGGAACGCCATGTTGGCGGCGTCGGTGCTCATCTGGCTCATTGCTGCGGGCCTCCAGGCTCGTCACTGTCATCAGCGGGTTCGGCATCCGCGCGCCCGCTCTCCAGGCCGCTGCGGTAGCTGGAGAGGATCCGCCGGATCTCCTCGGGGGGGCGGCTCGGCGAACCGATGCGCTCATCGTTCTCCGCGGTCGCGACCGGGTCGCGCCGCACCCGCTGTGGCAGGGGCGGCGGCGTCGAGGGGACGGGCGGGGCGGGCGGAAACGCCATCTCGACGATCGCATCGGCGTGGGGTGCCGGCGGCTCGGGGGTCGTTCGGGTTGGTTCCGGTGCTGTTTCGTTCGCCCGCGGAGGATCCAACAGGGCGAAGAGCCCCTGTTCGAACGCGACGTCCATCCGATCCGTCGCCACCGGCACGGCCGGTTCGGCGGCGACGTGGGTGTGAGGCGCCGAGGACTCGTCCGGCGGCTGGGGCACCGAGGGCAACGGCGCCACATCCGGTTGCGGCATCGGCGGGACAGGCGGCGCGAGCCCGAAGACGGGATCCAACACGCCGGGTCCACCGACGGCCGGATCGTCTGGCCCGATCGCCGGCAACGGCGACCGCTCGTCGAAGACCGGCCGGGGAACCTCGGGGGGGAGCTCACCGATGTGCGGCTCGTTGAGGACGCCGGGCACGACGTCGGAGTAGTCGTCGCCGGGGTCGCTGAAGGCCGGCGGGTCGGGCGCCCACTCGAGGCCGGGCTCCAACTGGAACGGCGGCGCCGCATCCGCACCCGGCACCCTCGCGTCGGGCTCGGGGAGCACATCGATCGCGAAGTCCGGGAACGGCATCGGCCCGTCGGACACGTCTGCGGCCTCCTCGGCCGGTGCGTTCGGGGTCATCTCCTCCTGCACCAGGAGCGTCGGCGGCAGGGTGACCAGCGCGGTGATGCCGCCCGCTGGCGAATCGGTCAACCGGACGTTGATGCCGTGGCGGTTCGCGAGGGTCGCCACGACCACGAAGCCCAACGACCGTGACAGTGACAGGCCGACCACCGGCGGTCGCGCCAGCTGGCGGTTCGCCACTCACTCACCGAACCCGAGCTCCCGTAGGTTCGCCTCGATGAGCGCGTCGGGTGTCATGCCGACCCCGCCGTCGGTGATCGACACGACGTAGCCGCCGTCGTTCGTGCGGTGGCCGACGACCTCGACACGACGATCCGGCGGCGAGTATTGGGTACCGTTCTCCATCAGCTCCGACAACAGGTGGGCGACGTCGACCGCGGCGGAGCCGACGGCGTTGACCTCGTCGACGGCCAGGAGCGTGATCCGGGCGAAGTCCTCGACCTCGCCGACAGCGACTCGGATGACGTCGGTGATCGACACCTCACGCGTGCGGCGTCGCGGTGCCTCCGCCCCGGCGAGCACCAGCAACGACTCGGCGTTGCGCCGCATCCGTGTGGCGAGGTGGTCCAGCTTGAAGAGGTTCTCGAGCTGATCGGGATCCTCCTCGTTCGCCTCGAGGCGGTCGATGAACTCGATCTGACGGTCGAGGAGCGACTGGTTGCGGCGGGCGAGGTTCACGAAGATCTCGCTGATGCCCTTCCGCAGGGTGCTCACCTGCTCCGCCGCCACGTCGAGCGCGGTCTGTTCCACCGCGTTGAACGCGCTGGCGAGCTCGCCGAACTCGTCCTGGGAGCGCAAGTCGATGTCGGTGATGGTGAAATCCTGCTCGACCTCCGGGTGACGCAACGATTCGACGAGGCGCGGCAGTTGCTCACCCGAGATCGTGCGGGCCGCAGCGGTCAACCGTCCCAACGATGTGGTGATCACCCGGGTGAGCGCGGCCGCCAGCAGCAGCGCCAGCAGCATTGCGGTGGCGGTTCCGCCCAGGTAGAGCCGCACCTGCCGTTCGAGGTCCGCCGACCGCTTCGTCGCGACGCGCAGTTCCCGGCTGAACAGGTCACGCTCAGCGCCGCGAAGGGCGTCGAGCCGACCCGTGGTGGTGTCGATCCACGACGTGGTGTCGATGTTCACGCCGGTGTTCGGGTCGATGGTGCTCAACGAGTTGTACGGCGCGAGGGAACTCACGTACGCGGGGTTGCGCAACACCTCGTCGAGTCGGGTGCGGCCGAACTCGTCGGTGTCGGTCGTGAAGACCGTGGTCGCGTTCTGGGCATCCGAGCGGAGTCCCGCGACATCCTCGACGGCCCACGACGCATCCGCGAGGGAATGGGATCGGGTCGCCGCGATGATCGTGGCCACGTCCGCGCCGCTTCGGGCATCCGCCTCGATGAGCGCGGAGAGCCAGTGAACGCTGCGCGCGCCGCTCGTCCCTTCAGCTGCGGCCATCAGAGCGGTCCCGGCGTCGTTCAGCCCGGCGATGATCGTGGTGTACGCATCGGAGACCGCGGCGGCGCTGCCCGATGTCGGGTTGTACACGCCGCGGGCGCCGCTGACCGCCGCGAGGCGCTGAGTGATCTGGGTCGCGACCTGCGACGCCTGCTGGTTGCCCACTGCCGCGTCGAGGCCCGCAAGGTCCTGGGCGCGTGCCCGCACGCGCGCCACGGCGCGGTCGGTGAGCGGCTTGCGTTGGTCCAGCCGGGCGGCGGCAGGCGCGTCGCCGTTCTGAAGTGCGACCGACAGCAGCCGCTCGACCTGCAACTCGTGGACCAGACCGGCAACCGACTGGGCGGCCTCGATCAGGTTCTGGCTCTGCTCGGCCCTGTCGCGGCCGTCGAGTCGGTCCGACACGCCGATGCCCGCCAGCACGCCGATGCCCAACAGCAACGGCAGCAGAGTGGCGATCAGCTTCGTGCGGACCTTGAGCCGAGCGAACATATCGAGACGCCTTCCGAGCGCGGGTCGAGCGGGGGCGGAGCCGGTGCCCGCCTGGGATGTTCTTCGGATTGAGCCGCCGCGCTCTTGAGAATTGTGGCGGACCGGTGACGATCGGTCCCGTCAGCTCACGTTGGCCCACGGTCGCGCCGATATGAAGAGACCGTGGACGCCGCGCCTTCGCCTGTCGTGGGCTCCCTGGCGGACATGCCCGGAGCCGACCTCCTGCGGGCTCTGGCGCGCACCGAGACGAGCGGGATGCTCCGGGTCGGCGACGCCAACCCTGCCTGGGTCGCGCTCGCGCACGGCGCCATCGTGATCGCCGGCGCCACCGGTGGCCCGACCCTGGCGGCGGAGCTCCGCCGGCGGGGGGCAATCGACAGCACGGTGCTCCGCGAGGCCGAGGCGCGCGGCGCGCACCACGACCTGTCGCTCCTCAGTGAGCTCGTACGCAACGGCGTGGATCAGGCGCTGCTCGACACCGTGCGTCACCACACGGTCGGCGCGGTCCTCCAGATCCTGTTGCCATCGAGCGAACCGTTCGCATTCCAGCCGGGGCCACCCATCGCGGTGGGCTGTCAGGTGTCCTTCCCGGTGGAGTCGATCCTCGCGGACGCACATGAGCGGCTCGACCAATGGGCGGTGATCGCCGAGACGGTGCCGTCGACGCAGCTCGTGTTCCGGCCGCGTCGCCGCCTCGACACGCCGCTGCAGGAGGTCACCATCTGTCGTGACGACTGGGAGGTCCTCGCGGTGCTGGACGGGCGCCGAACCGTGGCGCAGGTGATCGCCGCGACCGGCCGTGGGAGCTTCGAGGTGCTCAGCGCGTTGCACCGCCTCGTCAACGGCGGGATGGTCGATACCCGATCAGGTCAGGGGTCGGTCGGTCGGCCGGATCGGTGACGGCAGGTCGCTCTCGCCCATCAGCGACCGGTCGACGGCAGCGGCGCAGGCGCGACCCTCGGCGATCGCCCACACGATCAGGCTCTGACCCCTGCCGGCGTCGCCGGCGACGAACACGCCCGGCACCGATGATTCCCAGGTGTCGTCACGACCGATGTTGCCTCGTTCGTCGAGCTCGACGCCGAACTGCTCGATGAGCGAACCCCGCTCGGGGCCGACGAATCCCATCGCGAGCAGCACGAGATCCGCGGGAAGCTCCGCATCGGTGCCCTCGATCTTGCGGAACGACGGACGCCCGTCGACCACCACCGACTCCACCTGGTGATAGCGCAGGGCGGTGAGGCGGCCGTCGACGCCGATGAACGCCTCGGTGTTGACGGCGTAGACGCGCTCGCCACCCTCCTCGTGCGCGGAGGTCACCTTGTAGGTCATCGGATAGGTCGGCCATGGGGCGGCGTCGGTGCGCACGTCCGACGGGCGGGCCATGATCTCGAACTGGTGCACCGAGGCGGCACCCTGACGGTGCGCCGTGCCGAGGCAATCCGCTCCGGTGTCGCCGCCGCCGATGATGATCACATGGCGACCACGAGCGTGGATCGGCGACTCCTCGGCGTCGAAGTCACCGTGTTGGGCGCGGTTCGCCCACGGCAGGTACTCCATCGCCTGATGGACGCCATCGAGATCGCGACCGGGGATCGGAAGGTCACGCCAAGAGGTGGAACCGACGGCGAGCACGACGGCGTCGAAGCGCGC
>CAZQEJ010000153.1:0-1896 GCA_964592165.1 uncultured Ilumatobacteraceae bacterium
CAGCGAGCACCAGGGGCTGCGGGTCATGTTCGCCGGTGGTTCCCGGGTGATCATCCGCCGGTCGGGGACGGGGACGGAGGGCGTCACCCTGAGGATCTACCTCGAGCACTACGAGCCCGACCCGGCGCGCCACCACCTCGACGTGCAGGAGGTCCTCGCTCCTCTCGCCGCGGCGGCGATGGAGGTCACCCGGCTCCCCGAGCTGACCGGACGGGACGCGCCTTCGGTCGTCTCCTGAGGCGAGCCGGGGACGCCGGGTCGTCCTACGATCCCGCTCGCGGGCCGCTCGGGTGGCGGTCCGAGGGGGGAGGTCGCCGCCGATGGAGCTCACACCGGGGAAGGTCGCGGTCGTCACCGGAGCGGCGAGCGGGATCGGTCTCGCCCTCGCCCACCGCTTCGCCGCCGCAGGGGTGTCGATCGTCCTCGCCGACATCGAGGCCGCTGCGCTGGCCGCCGCCGAGGGGGCGATCGCCGAGCGCGGCGTGCCGACCCTCGCCGTGGTCACCGACGTGAGCTCGGCCGGCTCCGTCGAAGCGCTCGCCGCGGCGACCGTCGAACGTTTCGGGGGCGTGCACCTGGTGTGCAACAACGCCGGGGTGTCCGGCCTCGGCGACCCGTGGCTCGGTCCCCTCGCCTCCTGGGAGTGGGTCCTCGGGGTGAACATGTGGGGCGTCATCCACGGGGTCCGTGCGTTCCTCCCCCGGCTGATCGCCGCCGGCGGGGGGCACATCGTCAACACCGCGTCCGTCGCCGGCCTGCTCCCGATCGGCGCCGCGCCGTACGACGCGAGCAAGCACGCCGTCGTCGCCCTCACCGAGGACCTGTACCACTTCGTCAACTCGGCAATGCTCCCCGTCGGTGTCAGCTGCCTGTGCCCCGGATGGGTGCGGACGCGGATCATGGATTCCGACCGCAACTGGACCGGCGATCCCGAGCTGGCCAGGCGCGACGCGGTCGCCGAGATCACCTTGACCTACGTGAAGAGAGTGATCGACGAGGGGATGCAGCCGGCGATGGTCGCCGACTTCGTCGCCGACGCGGTGGCCACCGGCCGCTTCTGGGTCCTCCCCGACAAGGACTTCACCGAGCTCGCCGTGGCCCGCTGGTCGACGATCACCGAGGAGCAGAACCCGGTGCGCATGCAGATGCCGGGGATGCCGGCCGTCGAGGAGATCACCGCCCGGGTGCTCGCCGCGCTCGGCGAGCAGCCACCGGCCTATTAGCGCCGGGTCCGTGACCGGTTGCGCCGGTGGACGCTCAGCGCGCCCCACGCGGCACCGGCGACGATCACGACGACGACCCCGATCAGGACCGCGGTCCCCGCGCCGCTGTCGACGCCGCTCTCCCCGGCAGCAGGGACGCTCGGCGCGGTGGTCGGCACCGTGGACGTCGGGGGCGCGGTCGTCGGTGGTGACGTCGACGTCGTGCTCGGGGCCGTCGAGCTCGTCGTTGCCGAGGGAACGTCGGCGGCCGGGGCGACGGCGAAGCGAACGAGCGCGGCGGGTGTTCCCGCCGGCAGTGCGCCGAGCTCGATCGGCAGCTGGACCTCGGTCGAGGTGAAGTACGAGTCTCCGGCGGCAGAGAAGGCGATCGCTTCCCCCTGCACCTCGGCGACCTGCAGCGCGGCGCATGGCGGGCCGGTCATCGCCTTGCCGACCGAGGCACCCGCGGCGCGGGAGAAGGCGAGCACCTGCTGGTAGGTGCGCAGGAGGATCGTCGACCCGTCGGGGGAGATGTCCGCGGCGGTGACCATCGTCGCCGGTAAGGCGAAGGGGAACGCCGGGTCGTAGGGGCCGGTGTCGGCGATCTGCAACTCGGCGACCGCTTCCAGGTCGGCGACGGAGCCGGCCGTGAGCGCCGCTGCCGCAGCCCGGAGCACGGTCGAGGCCCCGGAGA
>CAZQEJ010000153.1:1996-6578 GCA_964592165.1 uncultured Ilumatobacteraceae bacterium
GCCAGGCCGGAGAGCTCGTCGAGGGCCGGATCGGCGATCGCCCCGGCGACCTTCCCGGGGTGCGCCTGGGCGCACAACGACCCGGGGTCGTCGGCCGACGCGGCGGCCGACGAGGGGACGAACAGGCTCAACGTGCCAGCGGCGATCGCCGCGCCGATCACCGACCGCACCGTGAAGGCCGTGCCCGAATGGTCGGGGAGGCGGGATTTGAACCCGCGACCTCCTGCACCCAAAGCAGGAACGCTACCGCTGCGCCACTCCCCGGTGCCGTGCGGACGGACCCGCACGGACCACCGCCATCCTACCGCTGCGGGCACGCTCAGCGGGCCAGGCGTTCGACGGTGGCGAGCAGGCGGGCCACGTCGTCGGCCTCCACGTAGCGGGACACCCCGGCGCGCACCACGCCCCCGGACGCGGCCAGACCGAGTTGGCCGACGACCTCGACCGCGTAGGAGTGACCGGCCCACACCGCGATGCGCTGCGCGGCGAGGGCCGTGGCGACTTCGTCGGGGGTGCGCCGCTCGACGGTGAAGGCGGCAGTCGGCGTCCGCCCGTCGAGCCCGTCGATGCCCCACAGGCGCACTCCGCCGATAGCCCGCAGGCCGTCGAGGAGCACGGCGAACACCGCCGACTCGGCCGCAGCGACCGACTCCATCCCTTCCTCGAGGAGGAACCGGGCCGCGGCCTCCACGGCGGCGATCCCCTCGAAGTTCGGCGTCCCCGTCTCGAACCGGCGGGGCCCGTGGTCGCTCGCCGGGCGGACTTTGGCCACCGGCAACTCGTCGAGCAGGACCGGGTCGACGGCGAGCACGCCGGCGTGCGGGCCGTACCACTTGTACGGGGACGTGGCCAGCACGTCGCACCCGATCGCGCGGACGTCGATCGGGCGGTGGGGGGCGAGGTGGACGGCGTCGACGAACACCTTGGCGCCCGCATCGTGGGCCGCGGTGGTGATCGCGGCGACGTCGGGGATCGTCCCGATCAGGTTCGACGCCCCGGTGACCGCTACCCAGCGGGTGCGCTCGTCGATCAGGGCGGTGACCGACTCGGCCTCGAGCCGGCCGGTGGACGCGTCGAACGGAGCGAGGACGTGCTCGGCCCCTGCCGCCTCGCAGGCGATCCGCCAGGGGGAGACGTTCGCGTCGTGGTCCAGGCGGGTCCCGACGATCCGGTCACCGGGCCGCAGTGTGCGGGCCACGGCGCGGGTGAAAGCGAGCGTCATCGTCGTCATGTTCGCCCCGAAGCAGACCCCGGCCGGATCGGCCCCGAGGAGCGTCCCGACCGTCGCCCGGGTGCGTTCGACGAGCGCGTCGCAGGCGCCGGCGGCAGCGAACGAGCCGCCGTTGTTCGCGTTGCTCCCGCTCGCCGCCCAGCCGGCCATCGCCTCGATGGCGACGTCGACCATCTGCGTGCCGGCAGGACCGTCGAAGCGGGCCCAGTCCCCGTCAACCCCGGGGAACCGATGGCGAAGGGAGCGCGCGGCCGCCATCGGCCGGGTTCAGCCGGCGGCCCGGGCGGCCCGCTTGGCCTGCTTGGCCTGCTTGGCGAGCCGCTTGGCGGTGCGCCCGATCGGTTCCAGGTGGCGCCCGTCGAGGTCGCCGAGCTCGGCGCCGGTGGAGAACAGCACCCGGTAGCGCAGCCAGTTGAACCCGTCGGCGAGGATCACCTTGCCCTCGGTCCCCGCCGGGGCGCCGGGAAGATCGACGGTGGCTCGGACGCGGTCGCCGAGCTTGAGCGCGATCTGGTCGGCGTGCGGCCGGGCGAGGGCGTGCGGCTTCCACAGCAACATGGCCCCATTCTTACCGATCCGGCACCGCGCGCCCCAGGTAGGAGCGCGCCGCCGGGAAGGAGAGGTCCACGCGTCGACCTCGGCGCCCATGGTCGTGACCGTGCCGACGACGACCGCCGAACGTGGGTTCCGTGCGGGGCGGGCCGAGCGGGCCGGGCGGGTCCCATCAGGGACGGTCGGCACCGGCCCTGCCAGGTACACTGCCCGGCCTGTGAAGAGCACGCTGGAGCCCCTGGAGGGGAACAAGGTCAAGCTGTCGGTGGCAGTCGAAGAGGCCGAGTTCGACCACGACATCGACGCCGCTTTCCGCAAGATCGCCCGCGAGGTGAGGCTCCCCGGCTTCCGCCCGGGAAAGGCGCCGCGGCGCGTCCTCGAGGCGCGCATCGGGATCGACGCGGCCCGCGCCCAGGCCCTGCAGGACGCGATCCCGCAGTACCTGGCCAAGGCGGTGCGCGCCCACGACGTCGATCTGATCGCCACGCCGGAGATCGAGATCACCGGTGGCGAGTCCACCGGTGAGGTCGCCTTCGACGCGACCTGCGAGGTCCGTCCGGAGGTCAGCGTCGCCGGCTACGGCGGCTTGCGCGTCGAGTTGCCGGCGATCGCCGTCGCCGGTGAGGACGTCGAGCAGGCGTCGAACGCCGAGCGTTCCCGGCACGGGACGCTGGCCGATGTCGACCGTCCGGTGGAGCGCGGCGACCAGGTCACCCTCGATCTCGCCGCCGAGCGCGACGGCGAGCCGGTCCCCGGGTTGAACACCGAGGACTGGCTGTACGAAGTCGGCAAGGGGTGGATCGCCCCCGAGCTCGACGAGCAGCTCGTCGGCCGCTCGGCCGGTGAACAGATCACGTTCACGGCCACGCCGAACGGGACCGACCAGGACGCTGGCTTCACCGTCAAGGTGACCAAGGTCCAGACGCTCGTGCTCCCCGAGCTGACCGACGAGTGGGTCGGCGAGATCAGCGACGCGGGCACGGTCGAGGAGTGGACGGCATCGATCCGCGAGCGGCTCGCCCAGCTGAAGATGAACCAGGCGCGCAGCGTCGTCGTCGAGCGGGTGACCGACGCACTCGCCGAGCTCGTCGATGACGAGCCGCCGGAGGCGATGGTCTCCCACGAGTTGCAGAACCGGATCCAGAGCTTCGTCCGCCAACTCCAGTCCCAGGGAATCGGCGCCGATCAGTGGTTCGCCGCGACGGGCCAGGACCCGACGGCGTTCACCGAGGCGATGCGCGAGCAGTCGCTCAAGGCGGTCAAGGTCGATCTCGCCCTGCGCGCCGTCGCCGGGGCGGAGACGCTCGCCGCCGGGGACGCCGATCTCGAGCGGGAGTACGCGCGGATCGCGATGCGTGTCGGACAGAAGGCCCGCGACGTGCGCAAGGCCTACGAGCGCAACGACATGGTCCCCGACCTGCTCGCCGAGATCCGCAAGTCAAAGGCGCTGGAGTGGCTCCTGCATCGCGTCGAGATGGTCGACCCGGATGGCACCCGGCTGGACAACGACGAGATCCTCGGCCACGACCACGACGACCACGAGCACGATCACGACCACGGCGACGAGGTGCCGACTGCCGCCGATGGGGAAGGGCAGCCCGGATGAACCTCGAGGCGTACAGCGCCTACGTCCCCTACGTCGTCGAGCAGACGAACCGGGGTGAGCGCACCTACGACCTGTTCTCCCGCCTGCTGAAGGAGAACATCATCATCCTCGGGACGCCGATCGACGACCAGATCGCCAACCTGATCTGCGCCCAGCTCATCCACCTGGAGAGCGACAACCCGGACAAGGACATCAACATCTACATCAACAGCCCCGGTGGTGACATCACCGCGCTGTTCGCGATCTACGACACGATGCAGTTCATCAAGAACGACATCGCCACGATCTGCCTGGGGCAGGCGGCCAGCGCGGCTGCCGTGCTCCTCGCCGCGGGGACGAAGGGCAAGCGCCTCGCCCTGCCGCACAGCCGGGTGCTCCTCCACCAGCCCTACGGGCAGGTCGGCTACGGCCAGGTGACCGATCTCGAGCTCGCCGCCAAGGAGATCCTGCGGATGCGCGACCTGCTCGAGCAGATCCTGGCCAAGCACACCGGCCAGCCGATCGAACGGATCCACGCCGACACCGACCGGGACTTCGTCATGGAAGCGGAAGAAGCCCGTGAGTATGGCATCATCGACGACGTGATCACCGCCCGCAACGCCGTCGACCGCACCGGTCCGATCCGCTGACGCCGGCACGACGGGGGGAGGACAGCTCGTGGCGAAGTTCGGTGACACCGGAGAGCTGCTCAAGTGCTCGTTCTGCGGCAAGTCGCAGAAGCAGGTCAAGAAGCTGATCGCCGGTCCGGGCGTGTACATCTGCGACGAGTGCATCGACCTGTGCAACGAGATCATCGAAGAGGAACTGGCCGACACGAGCGAGGTCCGTTTCGACGAGCTGCCCACGCCACGGGAGATCCGCTCCTTCCTCGACGACTACGTCGTCGGCCAGGATCACGCGAAGAAGGTCCTCTCCGTCGCGGTGTACAACCACTACAAGCGGATCCAGTACCAGACGAGCGTGCTCAACAGCTCGGCCCGCCGCGACGACGTCGAGCTGGCCAAGTCGAACATCTTGCTCCTCGGGCCGACCGGGTGCGGCAAGACGCACCTCGCCCAGACGCTGGCCCGCCTGCTCAACGTCCCCTTCGCCATCGCCGACGCGACCGCCCTGACGGAGGCCGGGTACGTCGGCGAGGACGTGGAAAACATCTTGCTCAAGCTGATCCAGGCCGCCGACTACGACGTGAAGAA
>CAZQEJ010000154.1:0-6356 GCA_964592165.1 uncultured Ilumatobacteraceae bacterium
GGAGGTGATCGTCGCCGTCTCCCGCTTCGAGGCGTTGTGCGGGTTCCGCGCCGTGGAGGAGACCTGCGCCGAACTCGACGCGTGTGGTGCCGCGGAGCTCGCCGCCGTGCTCGCCGAGCACGGTCACCTGGCCGCGGTGCAGTGGTTGCTCGGCGAACGGCCCCCGCTACGCCCCAAGCACCCCCTGTTCAGCCGCCTCGACGCAGCGTACCCGGGGGACCCGGGAGCACTCGTCGCCTTGCTGCTCAACGCCGTCGTCCTCGGACCCGGGGAGGCCGTGTTCCTTCCCGCCGGTCAGCTGCACATGTACCTCGACGGGTTGGGTGTGGAGGTGATGGGTGCGTCGGACAACGTCGTGCGCGGCGGGTTGACACCGAAGCACGTCGACACCGCCGAGTTGGCCCGGATCCTCGACCCGCTCCCCTACCGGCCCCCGGTGCTGCACCCTTCGGCCGAGCGCTGGTACGACACGCCGACGTCCGCGTTCGCCGTCCAGCAGCTCGCCGGGCCGGCAACCTGGACGGCCGCCGGCGCGGAGGTGATCGTGTGCATCGACCCCGGCACGGGCGATCTCCCCGCCGGTTCCGCCGGGTTCGTCCCGGCCGGAATGTCGGCCTCGTTCGGCGGACGCCTGGCCTACCGGGTCACGACGGGCGAACGAGCACGACGGGCGTCGTGACGGGACTCTCACCCCGCGCTCACCCCCCGGCCGTCCGGCCACCGGGTCTGATCGGGGCGGGGATCAGCGGGCGGTGCGACGGCGGATCTCGCGGATCTTCGCCGCCGCATTGTTCGCGTCGGCGCCCTTCTCCTCGAGCAGATGACCGCGATCCTTGGCCGCTTCCCGCTCGGCGACGGTGACGTCGGCCCGGGCGATCGCCGCGTCGGTGCCGTGCTCGAGAATGAACTCGGCCCACTCGACGAGGGTCTCGACCATCTCCTCTTCGGGGACGACGGCGACATTGCGACCCTTGACGAACAGGTGACCGCGCTTGTTCCCTGCAGCGATCCCCAAGTCTGCTTCCCGGGCTTCTCCCGGACCGTTGACGACGCAGCCCATCACGGCCACCTGCAGGGGGATCTCCCGCTCGCCGAACGCCTCCAGCGCGCGCTTGGCGACGTCGATCACGTCGATCTCCGCCCGGCCACAGCTCGGGCAGGCGATCAGGTCGACGTTCTTCCGTTCACGGAGACCGAGCGCTTCGAGCAACTGCCGGCCGGCACGGGCCTCTTCCACCGGATCGGCGGTGAGCGAGTAGCGGATCGTGTCACCGATCCCCTCGAGGAGCAACGTGGCGATCCCCGCGGTCGCCTTGATCAGCCCCCCGGGCAGCGGCCCGGCCTCCGTCACCCCGAGGTGCAGGGGATGGTCGGTGACGTCGGCCAGCGCACGGTACGCCTCGACCATCAGCGGCACGTTCGACGCCTTCACCGAGATCTTCACCAGGTCGAAGCCGACCTCGTCGAAGTAGGCGATCTCCTGCTGGGCGGACTCGACCATCGCTGCTGCGGTCAGGCCCCCGTACTTCTCGTACAGGGCCGGGTCGAGCGAACCGCCGTTGACCCCGATGCGGATCGAGACGCCACGATCCTTGGCTTCCGTGGCCACCGCCTTGATGTGCTCCGGACGGCGGATGTTCCCCGGGTTGAGGCGCAACCCTTGCACACCGGCATCGAGCGCGGCGAGCGCCATCCGGTACTGGTGGTGGATGTCGGCGATGATCGGTAGCGGCGAACGAGGCACGATCTGGGCCAAGCCGACCGCCGCGTCGGGTTCGTTGCACGTACAGCGGACGATGTCGCAGCCGTTTGCCGCGAGGGCGTAGATCTGCTGCAGGGTGCCCTCCACGTCGGACGTCTTCGTCGTCGTCATCGACTGCACGGTGACCGGTGCATCACCGCCGACGGCGACCTTGCCGACGCGGATCTGGCGGGTTGGGCGGCGCGGGACGGCACTCATCGTGATCGCCTCACTTGATGTCGAGGTACACGGCGCTGGCGACGACGAACAGCACGACCACGAGCAGCGGGCCGAAGACCGGCATCACCTTGGCGAAGTCGACCCGGTAGGGGGGTCGTCCCCGCCGGGTGCGGACACGCTCGTACGTCGCGATCAGCAGATGGCCGCCGTCGAACGGGAGCAGCGGCAGGAGGTTGAACATCCCCAGGGCGAGGTTCAGCGCGGCGAGGAGCAGCACCGTTTCCCCGACACCTTGCTCGACGACACGGGAGCCGACCTTGCCGATGCCGACGATCGACGTCGGCCGTTCGGTGGGGTTGTCCCGCTGTTGGCCGGTGACCATGCTGAAGATCTTGGACAGCCCCGACGGGCTGAAGATCTTGCCGATGGCGACGACGGTGCCGCCCACCTCCCGGCCGAACTCGCGGAAGCCTTCGGCGACCCCGGCAGGGATGCTGCGATCGACGGGGACCTCGATCCCTTGGAAGGCGACGCCGAGAAAGCCGACATGCTCCCCACTCGCCGGGTTGTTCGTCCCCAACGTGACCGGGATCGTCAGTTGCTGACCGTCACGCTCCACGACGAGGTCGACCGTCTGGCCGGGCAGGCTGCGGATGAAGTCGCGGGCCTGGCGGATGCCGGCGAAGCTGTGCCCGTCGATCGTCAACAGCATGTCCCCGTCGCGCACGCCCGCCGCGCTCGCCGGGCCCGCGGCCGCGCCTGCGTCGATGGCGACCGTCGGTGTTCCGGTGTCCTTCGTCTGGTACTGGGTGAAGCAACTGAAGAACACGCAGAAGCCGACGAGGGCGATGAGCAGGTTCATCCCAGGGCCGGCGAAGACCATCCGGAACCGCCGCCCGTAGGACTGCGCTCGGTAGGTGCGCGGCTCATCGGCGGGATCGACCTCTTCCAGGTTGTGCATCCCGGGGACCTTGACGTACGCGCCGAGGAGGATCGGCTTCAACCCGAACTCGGTTTCGCCCCTGCGGAAGCTGAAGATCCGCGGCCCGAAGCCGATGAAGAACTCCGTCGGCTTCATCCCGCCACGCTTGGCGCCGAGGTAGTGGCCGAACTCGTGCAGCGTGATCGAGATCAGCAGCAGGACGACGAACACGGCGAGCGACCAGTTGACGACGACGAGGACACCGAACACCGCCGCGACGAGGGCGAGCCGCCCCACCGATTGCCATCCGCTGAGCTGGGGGCGCTCGTGCTCCCGGGCACCGACCATCGCACCGACCGTCATCGGCGCGCCTCCCGGTCGACCACCTCGGCTGCGATCCGGCGAGCCGACGCGTCGGCCGCGTAGATCGTGGCGAGCTCGCTGGGCACCTCCCCATCATGCCGGGAGAGGACCTCTTCGAGGACGTCGGGTATCGACGTCCAGGACAGCCGGCCATCGAGGAAGGCAGCGACGGCGACCTCGTTCGCCGCGTTCAACCAGGCAGGGGCGGTGCCGCCGGCCCGCCCGGCCACGTAGGCGATGTCCAGGCAGCGGAACGTCCGCCGGTCGGGGCGTTCGAAGTCGAGGCGCCGCAGTGCTCCCCAGTCGATCCGCCCGAACGGCGTCGCCAGGCGTGCCGGGTAGGCCAGCGCGTAGCCGATCGGCAGGCGCATGTCCGGCAAGGAGAGCTGGGCGATCGTCGCCCCGTCGGTGAAGGTGACCATCGAGTGGACGATCGACTGGGGGTGGACGACGACGTCGATCCGGTCGTAATCCACCCTGAACAGCTCGTGGGCCTCGATCACCTCCAGCCCCTTGTTCATCAGCGTGGAGGAGTCGACGGTGATCTTCGGACCCATCTTCCACGTCGGGTGGGCGAGCGCGTCCTCCACGTCGATCGCAGCGAGTTCCTCCAACGAGCGGCCGCGGAACGGCCCCCCGGACGCGGTGAGCACGATCTGGTCCAGCTCCCGTTCGTCGCCGCTGCCAGAGCGGAGGCATTGGTGCACCGCGCAGTGCTCCGAATCGACCGGGATCAGCTCCGCCCCGGGAACGGCACGCAAGGGCTGGACGACCGGACCGGCCGCGATCAGGCTCTCCTTGTTCGCCAGGGCGAGCCGCTTGCCGGCGCGGAGTGTGGCCGTGGTCACCTCCAGCCCGGCGAAGCCGACGACGCCGTTGACGATGACGTCTGCTCCTTCGACGAGGTCGGCGAGCGTGTCGACGACGTCGATCCCCGGGAGGGCGGCGGCGACGTGCGCCCTGCGGGAGGGGTCGGCGACGGCGACGCGCTGGGGCCGCAGGCGCCGTGCCTGCTCGACGAGCACCTCGGTGTTCGAGCCGACACCGAGGCCGACGATCTCGTACTGCTCCGGCTCGGCACCACAGACGTCGATCGTCTGCGTTCCGATCGATCCGGACGATCCGGCGATCGCGACGCGGGTGCGCACCGGCGTTACTTCACGTGGGTGTACGGCTCGAGCGTGACGAGGAGGTAGTACGCGGCGGGCAGGGTGAACAGGAACCCGTCGAAGCGGTCGAGGATCCCGCCATGGCCGGGGAGGATCGTCCCGAAGTCCTTGATGTCCAAGCTCCGCTTGAACATCGACTCGGTCAGATCCCCGATCGGGGCGAGCACGGCGACCGCGACACCGAGGGCGACGCAGTCGCCGAGACCGATCCACGTCGTGCGGTGCGAGTTGGCGATGTTCAACAGGACCATCGCCCCGATTGTGACCACTGTGCCGCCGATCACGCCCTCGATCGTCTTGTTCGGGCTGATCCAGGCGCGCAACGGCGTGCGACCGCCGGCCGAGCCGACGAGCAGCGCTCCGACGTCGTTGGCCACCACGGCGACGACGAGAGCGAAGATCGTGTCCGTCCCGAGCGGATCGGCGAAGCGCAGGATCAACCCGGCGAACGCTCCGAGGACCCCGATCCAGACGATCCCGAGCACCGAGATCGCCGCGTTGACCAGCGGTTGACCCTCCACCGAATGGAAGTTCATCATCGTCAGCATCGTCGCCACGACGGCGACGAAGACCCCGACGGCGAGCCCGATCTCCCCTTGCCAGTACGCGGCGAGGGGCAGCAGTGCGGCGGACAAGACGCCGGTGAACGTTGCCGGGCGATGACCCCGAGCCTGGGTCTTCTCGAAGAACTCGACGGCTCCCAAGGTGAGCACGGCGACGACGATGACCATCACTCCGGTCGAACCCGCGAACTTGACGAGGAGGACGAACACCGCGGCGAGACCGAGCCCGATCGCCACCGCGGTGGGCATGTCCCGTCCGGCGGTACCCCCACCACCGACCGGGCGGCCGCTCCGCGTCGAGGGGCCGGGCCGGGCCGTGGGACGGCTCTCGTCGGGCTCGCGACGCGGCGCGCGACCCGTCCCGGGCCCGGCGGTGCGCGCCCGTCCCGCGCCCGGCGCCTCGCCCGTCCAGTCGCTGCCGATGCGGATCGGCTCCCTGGAGCGTTGATGGCCGGGTTCATCCCGGTCGGCCGGGTGCACCGCCTCGTCGAGGTCGGGAAACAGGTCACCGGCGCTGAGCGGCTCCTCCCCCAGCGCTCCGAGCCGCGGTTCGTCGTCAAGCCCCAGGTCGGCGACCATCGACGTGTCGTCGGCGGCGCCCCCGGCGTCGCGCCACACCGGAGCGGACTGACCGGCGAAGCTGCTCCACACGTCGACGTCGCCGGCCGGCTCCTGGTCGGCGAAGATCCGGGGCAACTCCCCGGTCGGCGGCTCGGTCCAGTGCGGCAACGGCCCCGACTCGTCGGGACCGAAGCGGAGCGGCACCTCGTCGACGGATTCGTCGGCGAACACCGGCTCGGGGAGCTCGTCCCAGTCCTCGTCGTCGGCCTCGGGGCGACGGCCCGGTTGATCAGTCATCGTCGGTGGCCTCCTGGTCCACGCACGGCAGTGACGCCACGCTCAGACTTCGAGCAACTCATGTTCCTTGCGGCCCAGCGCCTTGTCGATCGCCTCGACATGTTCGTGGGTGATCTTCTCCAACTCCTTCTCGGCGCGCTCCAGTTCGTCGGCGCCGATCTCGGCCGCCTTCTCCGACGCCTCGAGGGCCTTGCGCGCGTCCCGCCGCACGTTGCGTACGGCCACCCGCCCATCCTCGGCGAGATGGCGCACGACCTTGACGTACTCCTTGCGCCGCTCCTCGGTCAGGGGTGGGAGGTTGAGGCGGATGACGACGCCGTCGTTGCTCGGCGCGACCCCGAGATCCGAGTCGCGGATCGCCTTTTCGATGGCACCGAGCGTCGAACGGTCGTGCGGCTTGATCAGCAGTTGGCGCGCCTCGGGTACCTGGAACGAGGCCAGTTGCTGGAGCGGGACGTCCGCCCCGTAATAGTGGATCTGCAGCCGCTCGACGAGGGCCGGAGATGCCCGACCGGTGCGCACGGTGGCGAACTGGCCCTGGGTGTGCTCGACAGCCTTCT
>CAZQEJ010000155.1:0-6308 GCA_964592165.1 uncultured Ilumatobacteraceae bacterium
GCCGCACGCGTTCAGCGTGGTCGAGGTCGACTACGCGGCGGTCGACCGGGCCCGGGCGGCGGTCAAGGGCGAGTGGCGGGCGAGCGAGGGGTTCGGGCTGACCTACCTCCCGTTCATCAGCCGCGCCGTCGTCGACGCGCTGCGCGAGTTCCCCCACCTCAACGCGTCGTTGTCCGGCGAGGAGCTGGTCGTCCACGGGGCGGTCGATCTGGGGATCGCTGTCGACCTCGAGTACCAGGGCCTGCTCGTGCCCGTCGTGCGCAGCGCGGACGGCAAGCGGCTGCGGGCGATCGCCCGGGAGATCAACGATCTCGCCTCGCGGGCCAAGGCCCGCCGGCTGAGCCCAGACGAGATCCAAGGCGGCACGTTCACGATCACGAACAACGGCTCGGCCGGTTCGGTGCTGACGATGGCGATCATCAACCAGCCGCAGCTGGCGATCCTCTCCACCGACGCGATCGTGCGCAAGCCCGTCGTCGTCACCTCCCCGCAGGGCGACGAGTCGATCGCCATCCACCCGGTTGGCAACCTCGCCCTCACCTGGGACCACCGCGCCTTCGACGGGGCGTATGCCGCCGGCTTCCTCGTCAAGGTCAAAGAGCTGCTCGAGACGCGCGACTGGACGGTGGAGCTCTGAGACGATGACGCTGCACGTTCGCTGGCTCGGGCGGGTTCCGTACCGGGAGGCTCTCGACCTCCAGAACGGGTTGTTCACCCATGGCGAGGAGCAGCACCTGCTACTCCTCGAACATCCCCACGTGTTCACCCACGGACCGCGCGCCGACCTGGAGCACAACGTGCTCGTCGACCCGGCCTCCGTCGGTGCCGAACTGGTCGGGGTCCAGCGTGGTGGCGACGTCACCTACCACGGTCCGGGACAGCTCGTCGGCTACCCGATCCTGTCCCTCGCGGCGAAGTACGGCAATGGCTCGACCGGGCTGGCCGACACGGTCGCCTACGTCCACTCCGTCGAGCAGTTGCTGATCGACGCCCTGGCCGAAGTCGGCGTGCGCGGCGCGGGCCGGCTGCACGAGTACCCCGGGGTGTGGATCGATCCCGACGGACCGAACCCGCGCAAGATCGCGGCGATCGGTGTGCGCCTGTCGCGCGGGCGGACGATGCACGGCTTCGCCCTCAACGTCGACCCGGACATGCGCTACCTGCGCGACTACATCGTTCCCTGCGGGATCGCCGACCGCCCGGTCACGTCGCTCGCCGAGGAGGGCGTGCGCATCGACCTGCGCGCCGTCGCCGCGGTGATCAGCCGCCTCGCCGGGCAGCGCTGGGGCGGGGGGACCGTCGAGCGCCAGGACGTCGCCTGGCTCCACCGGCCCGAAGATCTCTCCTTGTTCTCCCGTGGGCACGGGCCCGGGGCGCGCGCTGTGACCCGGCTCGAGCAGGCCGGGGTCAGCGGCGGGTTGGCGATCGACGAGCGCAAGCCGGAGTGGTTGCGGCCGCGCGTCCACCACACCCCGGAGGTCCTCGCCCTGCGCTCGACGCTACGCGACCTGTCGCTCGTCACCGTGTGCGAGGAGGCGGGCTGCCCGAACCTGTCGGAGTGCTGGGGGGAGGGCACGGCGACGATGATGGTCCTCGGCGACCGGTGCACCCGGGCGTGCGGGTTCTGCCTCGTCGACACGCGCAAGCCGCTGCCGCCGAACCCGGCCGAGCCGGGCCGCGTCGCCGAAGCGGTGGAGCGGATGCGCCTCGCCCACGCGGTGATCACGATGGTCTCCCGCGACGATCTCGCCGATGGCGGCTCGGCGCACATGGCCGCGGTGATCGACGCGATCCGCGAGCGCTCGCCGGGGACGATGGTCGAAGTCCTCGTCTCCGACTTCGCCGGCAACGGTGCCGCGCTGGACACGGTGATCGCCGCCCGCCCGGACATCTACAACCACAACCTGGAGACGGTCGCCCGCCTGCAGCGCGCCGTGCGCCCCTCGGCGGGCTACGCGCGCAGCTTGTCCGGCCTGGCCCGGGCCAAGCTCGCCGGGCTGACGACCAAGAGCGGGCTGATGGTCGGCCTCGGGGAGACCGACGAGGAGATCACCGGCGCGCTGACCGACCTCGCCGGGATCGGCGTGGACATCGTCACCATCGGCCAGTACCTGCGACCGACCACACACCACCTTCCGGTCGCCCGCTGGGTCGAACCCGAGATGTTCGGTCGCTACGCCGAGATCGGCGAGGAACTGGGCATCGGTCACGTCGAGGCGTCGCCGCTGACCCGGTCCAGCTACCACGCCCGGCAAGCGGCCGACGCGGCCGGGGTGCACGTCGGCATCGCCGCCCGCCGCTGATGGGCACCGTCTACGAACGGATCACCCCGGCGATCGAGGAGTGGATCGGCCGCCAGCGGATGTTCTTCGTCGCCACCGCCGCCCTGGCCGCCGGCGGGCACGTGAACGTCTCCCCCAAGGGCCTCGACACGCTCGCCGTGCTCGGCGAGGGGCGAGTCGCCTACCTCGACCTGACCGGCTCGGGAGCGGAGACGATCGCCCACCTGCGCGAGCCGGGCAACGGCCGCATCACGTTGATGTTCTGCGCCTTTGACGGCCCGCCGCGCGTCGTCCGCCTCCACGGGCACGGTCGCGCCGTGTTCCCCGGCGATGCCGAGTGGGCCGAGCTGATCGGCCGCTTCCGCGAGCACCGTGGCCAACGAGCGATCATCGTCGTCGACTGCGACCGGGTCTCCGACTCCTGCGGCTACGCGGTGCCGTTGTACGGGTTCGTGCGCGACCGCACGACGCTCGACGAGTGGACCGACCGGCGCGACGACGAGCAGCTCGCCGAGTACTGGGCGACGACCAACGCCCGCTCGATCGACGGTCTGCCCGCGTACCCGGCGCGAGCGGATGCCCCCGCCGGCGGTCCGGCGGCAGAATGACCCGGTGAACGACCACACACCGGGATCCGCCGTCCATCTCGCCCGCCTGGAGAAGGCCCGCCAGGTGATGGGCCGCCTCGGTGTCGACGTCCTCCTCGTCTCGGTCGGGCGCGACCTGCCGTACCTCAGCGGTTACGAGGCGATGCCCCTCGAACGGTTGACGATGCTCGTCGTGCCCCGTGACGGCGAGGCGACGATGGTCATCCCCCGCCTGGAGGCGCCGCGCGTCGTCGAGCAGCCGGGCGTGTTCACCCTCCACCCGTGGGAGGAGACCGAGGACCCCGTCGCCCTCGTCGCCGCTCTCGCCGGCGCGGCGCGCACCGTCGCCGTCGGCGACACGATGTGGGCCCGGTTCCTCGTCGAGTTGCTCCCCCTGCTCCCCGGGGCGACGTACCGGCGGGCGAACGACGTGATGTCCGAGCTGCGGATGCGCAAGGACGCGGCGGAGATCGACGCCTTGCGCCGGGCGGCCGCGGCGGTCGACCGGATCGCCGCCGACCTGCAGGCGGGCCGGATCCCCCTCGCGGGGAGGACCGAGGCCGACGTCGCCGCCGATCTCTCGGCGCGGATCATCGCCGAAGGGCACGAGAAGGTGAACTTCGCCATCGTCGCCGCTGGGGAGAACGCGGCGAGCCCGCACCACCACCCCGGTGCCCGGGTCATCCGCGAGGGGGAGGTCGTGCTCTGCGACTTCGGGGGGACGATGGCCGGGTACTGCTCGGACATCACCCGCTGCGTGCACCTCGGCGAACCGCCGGCCGAGATCGCCGAGGCGTACGCCGTGCTCCACGAAGCGCAGGCGGTCGGGGTGCGCGCCGGCGCGGTGGGCACGCCCTGCGAGGACGTCGACCGAGCGACGCGGGCCGTGATCGCCGCGGCCGGTTACGGCGAGTACTTCGTCCACCGCACCGGTCACGGGATCGGGATGGACGAGCACGAGGATCCGTACATTGTCGAGGGGAACACGTTGCCGCTCGCCCCCGGGCACGCCTACTCGGTGGAACCGGGGATCTACGTCCCCGGTCGTTTCGGCCTGCGCGTGGAGGACATCGTCGTCACCACCGAGTCCGGGCCGGAGCCGCTGAACACGGCCGACCACAGCCTTGCCGTGATCGGCTGAGCGCGTCGCACCGGCCCCCTCAGGCCCCCGGACCGAACAGCTCGGCACTCGCCGAGGGGGACAGCGAGTCGAGCTCGACGGTCACGTCGGCAGAGATCCAGCGGGAGATCACGCCGAGATCGTTGGCGCAGTACGTCTCGCTCCCCGGACCGACGGGCACGTCGACGCAGACCGCCGGATACCCCCCGATCGTGTCGGTGTGCGCCGTGGTCGGTCCGGTGGCGCGCGACTTGGCGACGCGCAACCGCCGGGCGGCCGCCGGTCCGTAGAACTCGTGGGTCACACCGGTGTCGCTGACCTGTTGGTCGGCCATCCCCGACGTGCACGAAGCGGAGGACAGCGCGCAGGTCTGGTCGCGGCCGGTGAGGAAGCGGATGTCGCCGATCGTCACCGAGGTCTGCTCGGCGTCCCCGGTGACCTGTGCCGGGGTGGACACCTCGCCGATCCGGCGGACGATCGTGTAGCTCGCGGTGAACGCCGTGCGTGCCGGAGTCTCCAGCCGTTGGAGGACGCTGTCGACCGCACCGTCGCCGGTCGCCGCTCCGCTCGCGCCACCGACCGCGGCGCTCGTCAAGGTCGGTCGTTCGCCGGTGAAGCAGCCGGTGAGGAGCACGCAGCCGGCGAGCACGGCGGTCGCGGCTCGGCTTGCAGAGGGCACGGCGGGAGGCTACCGGGGGTCCCGAGGTGTGTGCCCGGCGGGGCATGATGGGGGGCATGCCTCGCCCGGTGTGGAACGGGACGATCAGCTTCGGGCTGGTCACCATCCCCGTCAAGCTGTTCAACGCGGTCTCCAAGAAGACGGTGTCGTTCAACCAGCTCGACGCGCGCACCATGAGCCGGATCCGCCTGAAGAAGGTGTCCGCCGCGACCGGGGAAGACGTCGCCGACGGGGACGTGGTCAAGGGCTATGAGTACACCAAGGGGCATTACGTCGTCGTCGATCCCGACGAGCTGGAACCGTTCCTGCCGAGCGCGACGCACGCGATCGAGGTCGAGGAGTTCGTCGAACCGAGCGAGATCGATCCCGTCTACTTCGACAGCGCGTACGTCGTCGCCCCGGACAAGGCGCCCAAGCCGTACGCCCTCCTCGCCCGGGCGATGGAGGAGGCCGGCAAGGTCGCCGTCGGCCGCTTCGTGATGCGCTCCAAGCAGTACGTCGCCGCGATCCGCGCCGTCGAGGGGCGGTTGATGCTGTCGACGATGGTCTTCGCCGACGAGGTCGTCGACCCGGCGACGATCGGTGAGCTCGATCAACTCGGCTCGGTGGAGATCGCCGAGCGGGAGCTGCAGATGGCCGAAACGCTCGTCGAGTCGCTGACCGGAACGTTCGAACCCGGCAAGTACCGGGACACGTACCGCGAGCAGGTCCTCGCCCTGATCGACAAGAAGGCCGCCGGGGAAGACCTCGGTCTGCCGGAGACGACCAAGGCGGCGCCGCAGGTGGTCGACCTGATGGCTGCCCTGGAGGCGAGCGTGCAGGCGGCCAAGGAGGCCCGGGCCCGCCATCCGAGCACAGCCACCGAACGCAAGACCGCCTGAACGGTGGCCGCCGAGCGTGTCCAGGTCACCGTCGGCGGGCGGGCCCTGTCGCTGTCCAACCTGGACAAGGTCCTCTACCCGGATGGGTTCACCAAGGCGCAGGTGATCGACTACTACGCGCGCATCGCCCCGCTGGCCCTCGCCCACTGGCGGGGCCGGGCCCTCACCCTGCGCCGGTTCCCCGACGGCGCGGACAAGCCGGGGTTCTTCGAGAAGCGCTGCCCCGAGCACCGGCCACCGTGGCTCCGCACCGCGCCCGGCCCGGGGCAGCGCAACGGACCGATCGAGTACTGCTGTCTCGACGAACCGGCTGCCGTCGTGTGGGCAGCGAACCTCGCCGCGCTGGAGATCCACGCGCCGATGGCCTGGGCCACGGACATCGACACCCCCGCGGCGGTGGTCTTCGACCTCGACCCCGGCCCCCCGGCGGCGATCGGCGAGTGCTGCCAGGTGGCCCTCGCGATCCGCGACCTGCTCACCGCCACGGGCCTGCAGGGGTGGTGCAAGACGAGCGGATCGAAGGGGGTGCAGCTCTACGTGCCGCTCAACTCGCCGGCCACCCATGAGCACGCGGCGACGTTCGCTCTCGCCGTCGGCCAGGTGCTCGAGCGGCGGCATCCGGAGCGAGTGACGACGACGATGGCCAAGGCGCAACGCACCGGGAAGGTGTTCGTCGACTGGAGCCAGAACTCCCGCTCGAAGACGACGATCGCCGCCTATTCGCTGCGCGCCCGGGCCCAGCCGACGGTGTCCACCCCG
>CAZQEJ010000156.1:0-6159 GCA_964592165.1 uncultured Ilumatobacteraceae bacterium
ACGGGCTCGACGCGGTCGGCTTCGCTCCCGCCGATCCGCTCGAACGGGCCCGGCGGATGCTCGAGGCGCGCCGCGCCGCCGGCCTCCACGGGGGGATGGCCTTCACCTACAAGAACCCGCAACGCTCGACGACCCCCACCGACGCGGTCGCCGGGGCGCGCACGATCGTCGTCGGTGCCCGTGGCTACCTGCTCGAGGAGCCGCCGGCGCCGAGCACCCCGAGCGGGCGGGTCGCCCGCTACGCGTGGGTCGAGCACTACGCGCCCCTGCGCGAGGCGTTGTGGGAGGTCGCCCACGAACTGCGCCGCCGGGGATGGAAGGCGGTTGCCTACGCGGATGACAACTCGGTCGTCGACCGGGAGGTCGCCTGGCTGGCCGGGATCGGGTGGTACGGGAAGAACGCCAACCTGCTCCTGCCGCGTGCCGGGAGCTGGTTCGTCCTCGGTTCGGTGATCACCGACGCCCCGATCGAGCGCGCCCCGCGGGCCTCGCCGGCGGTCGCCGACGGGTGCGGGACGTGCCGGGTGTGCGTCGACGCCTGCCCGACCGGAGCCATCGTCGCCCCTGGCGTGATCGACGCCAACCGCTGCCTGTCCTGGCTGTTGCAGAGACCGGGAATCTTCCCCGTGGAGCACCGCGTCGCGCTCGGCAACCGGCTCTACGGCTGCGACGAGTGCCAGGAGGTCTGCCCACCGAACATCCGCTTCGGCCGGCCCGGCCCTGCTCCGACTGGGGCGACCGCGTGGGTCGGGTTGGTCGACCTGCTCGGGGCGAGCGACGAGGAGATCCTCGCCTGCCACGGTCGCTGGTACATCCACCACCGCGAGGCGCGCTGGGTACGGCGCAACGCACTGATCGTCTTGGGCAACGTCGGCGACGGCACCGATGCGGCGGTGCGGGCAACCCTCGTGCGATACCTCGCCGACGTCGATCCCGTGCTGCGCGCCCATGCCGTGTGGGCCGCTCACCGGCTCGGACGCGACGACCTGCTCCCCACGGGCGACCCCGACCCGGACGTCGCCGCCGAGCTCGCCGCGGCCCACGGCGAGGGGGAGCGCGGCGAGCGGTGATCACCCACCTGTTGGCGACGAACGACTTCCCGCCGAAGGTCGGCGGGATCCAGTCGGTGCTCTGGGAGTTGTGGCGCCGGCTGCCCCCCGAGAGCTTTGCCGTGCTCACCAGCCCGTATCGCGGTGCGGCGGAGTGGGACGCGGCCCAGCCGTTCCGCGTCGAGCGGACCCCGGAACCGGTGCTCCTCCCGCACCCGTGGATGGTCCGCCGGGTCAACCGTCTCGCCGTGCAGATCTCCGCCGGGCTCGTCGTCCTCGACCCGGCCGTCCCTCTGGGGATCATCGGCCCCGCGCTCGACCTGCCCTACGCGGTGGTCCTCCACGGGGCCGAGGTCACCGTTCCGGGCCGCCTGCCGGTGAGCAAGCAAGTCCTCGGCCACGTCCTGCGCGGCGCGCAGACGGTGATCGCGGCCGGCGGGTACCCGGCGCGCGAGGCCGAGCTCGCCGCCGGGCGGAGCCTGCCGGTGACGGTCATCCCCCCGGGCGTCGACGTCGACCGCTTCCGCCCGCTCGACACTCCGGGGCGGCTCGCCGCCCGCCAGCGGCTCGGTCTGCCGGCCGACGCCCGGCTGATCCTCGCCGTCAGCCGGCTCGTGCCACGCAAGGGCTTCGACACCGCGATCCGGGCCACCGCCGCACTCGCCCGCGAGCTCGGCGACGTGCTCCTTGTCATCGCCGGCAGCGGCCGCGACCGCTCCCGGCTGGAGGCGGTGGCGGCGACGAGCGGGGCACCGGTGCGCTTCTTCGGCCGCGTCGACGACGCCGACCTGCCCGACCTGTACGCCTGCGCGGACGTGTTCACCATGCTCTGCCGCAACCGCTGGGCGGGCCTCGAGCAGGAAGGCTTCGGGATCGTCTTCGTCGAGGCCGCGGCGGCAGGCGTGCCCCAGGTCGCCGGGCGCAGCGGCGGGGCGCACGAGGCCGTCACCGACGGGGAGACGGGGTTCGTCGTCGAGTCCGCCGACCTCGACGCGGTCGTCGACGCGCTGCGCACGCTGCTCACCGACGATGCCCTGCGCGCCCGGATGGGCGCCGCGGCCCGCCGCCGGGCGGAGACGGAGCTGTCCTACACCGTGCTCGCCGATCGCCTCGCCCGTACAGTGGGCGCCCGGTGAACCGTCCGTTGATCCCTGCCGACCCGCCGCCGGGCGTTGCCGAGGGGCGTTCGATCGTGCTCGGCACCATGATCGGCACGGCCGTGTTCGTCGCCGCGGGGATCGCCGCGATGGTGCTCGGCCGCGCCGGGACCCGGCTGATGATCGCCGTCTCCCTCGTCCTGTTCGCGGTCGGTGTGGCCACGTTCTTGTGGTCGTTCTTCACCGCCGCGGAGCGCAGCCGCAGCGACGAGATCGGCGTCGCCGCGCTGTACCTGCTCACCGGCCCCACGGCCCCGGCACCGGTCCGCTACCGCCTGCTCGGCGCGCTCGGCGTGCAGGTCGTCGCCGCGATCGTCTTCGCCGCGATCGGCTTCAGTGGTCTGACCACCGACGAGGTCAACCCGATGGCCTTCGGAATCCTCGTGCCGATGTTCGGGATTGGGCTCGATGGGCTGTGGGCGTCACGCCATGGACGGTTCGGGCCGCGTATGGTGACCGCCCGGGAGCAGCGGCCCACCGCCGCGCCCGGCCCCCGCCGACACGCGCCGGACCCGTCGAACGATCTGGAGAACCACGCCCATGGCTGAATCGGCCTCGCAGACCACCACCATCGCCGCCGACACGGACAAGTTGTTCGGCGTCGTCGTCGCCTTCGAGAAGTACCCGGAGTGGGCGAAAGACGTGAAGGAGGCCGTCGTCAAGTCGCGCGACGAGCAGGGCAGGGCGACGGAGGTCGAGTTCCGCGCCTCGGCCCTCGGGCGCTCGACGCACTACACGTTGGCCTACGACTACAGCAAGGCGCCGTCGATCGTGTCCTGGTCGATGATCAAGGGCGACATCATGCGGGCCATCGACGGTGCCTACCAGTTCACCCCGGCGCCGAGCGGGGGGACCGAGGTGCGCTACGACCTGATGATCGAGCTCGTCGTCCCCCTGCCCGGGTTCGTCAAGCGGCGCGCCGAGGTCCGCATCCTGAACACGCTGCGCGAGCTCAAGGCGCGCGCCGAGTCGTGACCCTCGCCGCCGGCATCGACGTCGGGGGCACGAAGTACCTCGGGGTCGTCCTCGACGACGAGGGGACGATCGTGCGCGAGCACCGCGTCCCCACCCCACACGGCGCCGAGGCGGTGATCGACACGCTCGCCGAGGTCGCCGCCGCGCTCGCCCCCTACGACACGTTGGGCATCGGGATGCCCGGACTGGTCACCCGGACCGGGGTGCTGCGCGCCGCACCGAACCTCGTCGGGATCCGCGAGCTGGCCGTCGCCGACCTGCTCCGCACCCGGCTCGGCCATCGGGTCGAGCTGGACAACGACGCGACGTGCGCGCTTGTCGCCGAATGGCAGCAGGGCGCGGCGCGCGGCGTGGACGACGTCGTGATGGTCACCCTCGGCACGGGGATCGGCGGGGGGATCGTCGCCGGTGGGCGCCTGCAGCGCGGGGTGAACGGCTTCGCCGGGGAGATCGGCCACACCGTCGTCGACCCCGACGGGCCGCCGTGCCCCTGCGGGCGGCGCGGCTGCTGGGAGCGCTTCGCCTCCGGCAGCGGTCTGGCCCGCCTGGCGCGCGACGCCGCGGTCGGCGACCGGTTGCGGGCCGTGGTCACCCTCGCCGGGAGCCCGGAGGCGATCCGCGGCGAGCACGTCCAGCAGGCCGCGCTCGCCGGCGACGGCGAAGCACAGGAACTGATCGACACGTTCGCCCGGTGGGTCGCCCTCGGCCTGGCGAACCTGGCGAATACGTTGGATCCCGCCTTGTTCGTCCTCGGCGGCGGGCTCGCCGAGTCGCCCGCGCTGTACCTCGGGCCAATCACCCGCTGGTTCGGGGAGATGCTCTTCGCCTCCGGGTCGAGACCCCACCCGAGTGTCGTGTTCGCCCAACTCGGCGAACACGCGGGGGCGATCGGCGCGGCGTTGCTTCCGCAGGTCCATGAGCGGCAGGCGTAGCCCCCGCCCGGCCGAACGATCACCGGAGGAACGCTGGCCGAGGGCTGGTCAGCCGCGGTGGGCGCGGGCGTAGTTCGCCTGGCTCGACTCGATCTCCCGCCACGCGGCCTTGCGGCTCTCGAACCCGGCGGTCGAGGCGTACTTGCCCGGCTCCAGCGCCTTGTACACGTTGAAGAAGTGCTTGATCTCCTCGAGCAGTTCCTCGGGGAGATCCTTGAGCTCCTCCACGCCCTTCCAGCGCGGCTCGGTCGGCGGGACGCAGATGATCTTCGCGTCGGGACCAGCCTCGTCCTGCATCCACAGCAGCCCGACGGGGCGGGCCTCGACGTGCACCCCGGGGTAGACCGGGTCCTCGAGCAGGACCAGCGCGTCGAGCGGGTCGCCGTCCTCGCTCAGCGTGTCGGGGATGAAGCCGTAGTCCGCCGGGTACGTCGTCGCCGTGAACAACCGGCGGTCGAGGTACACCTCGCCGCTGTCGTGGTCGATCTCGTACTTGTTCCGGCTGCCACGGGGGATCTCGATGACGACGAAGATGCACCCGTCGCGCGCTTGTTTGGCCATGGCTGGTCATCGTTGCACAGAGGCCGGGCGCGGCACCCGTGACAGGCGATGGGTCGTCGGGCACAACTGCCTGCGCCGAGGCACGGATCGGGAACTAGCGTTGTGTCCCTATGGAGTTCCGCCGGATCACGAACCTGCCGCCGTACGTCTTTTCGATCATCAACGGTCTGAAGATCGAGGCACGCCGGGCCGGGGCGGACGTGATCGACCTCGGGTTCGGCAACCCGGACATCCCCTCCCCGGAGATCGCCGTGGAGAAGCTCGCCGAAGCGGCGCACATCGCCCGCAACCACCGCTACTCGCTCAGCCGCGGCCTGCCCAAGCTGCGCGAGGCCGTCGCCGCGCTGTACCAGCGCAACTGGGGCGTCGAGCTCGACCCGGAGTTGGAGATCACGAACACGATCGGCTCCAAGGAGGGTTTCAGCCATCTGATGTGGGTGCTCCTCGACCGTGGCGACGCGGCGATCGTGCCCAGCCCGAGCTACCCGATCCACCTCTACGGCCCGCTGTTCGCCGGTGCCGATCTGCGCCAGGTGCCGATGCGCTCCCTCGCCGACCCGCGCAGCGCGGAGGACTTCACCGGGGACTTCATGTCCTCCCTGGAAGCGGCCTGGGAGATCGGCTGGCCCAAGCCACGGGTGCTTGTGCTGTCCTTCCCGCACAACCCGACCGGGGCCTGCGTCGACCTCGAGTTCATGCAACGCGTCGTCGACTTCTGCCGCGAGCGGGAGATGATCGCCGTCCACGACTTCGCCTACGCCGACCTCGGTTTCGACGGGTATCAGCCCCCCTCGATCCTCCAGGCCGAAGGCGCCCGGGAGTGCGCCGTCGAGCTGTACTCGATGACCAAGAGCTTCTCCATGGCCGGGTGGCGCGTCGCGTTCATGGTCGGCAACCGGGACGTCGTCCAAGCGCTGGTCAAGCTGAAGAGCTACCTCGACTACGGAACGTTCCAGCCCGTGCAGATCGCGGCCACGGTGACGATGAACGAGGCCTCCGACTACCCGGCCGAGGTCCGCTCGATCTACCAGTCGCGCCGGGACACGCTGATCGACGGGCTGGCCCGGATCGGCTGGGAGATCCCCAAGCCGCGGGGGACGATGTTCGTCTGGGCCCCGATCCCCGAGCCGTACGCGGAGATGGACTCGATCGAGTTCTGCTCGCTGCTCGTGCGCGAGTGCGACGTCGCCCTCTCGCCCGGTGTCGGCTTCGGCCCCGGCGGCGAGGGATTCGTCCGCTTCGCCCTGATCGAGAACGACAAGCGCATCGCCCAGGGGATCCGCAACCTCAAGCGCGGCCTGACCAAGCTGTAGGAGCCGGCCCGCGGCTGGCCGCCCAGCAGAACGGCGCCTACTCGCTTCGAAGGCGACCGGCGAGCAGGCAGACGAGAGGTTCTACCACTTCGCCAGCGGCGCGTACCCCGTCCAATGTCAGCCGAACAGAGGACGCCAGGACTCTCCAGCCCAGTCCGTGTACGCAGGCCAG
>CAZQEJ010000157.1:0-5412 GCA_964592165.1 uncultured Ilumatobacteraceae bacterium
CGCCGACGCCTTCGCCGTCGTCACCTTCTGACGGGGACGTGCTCCGGGAGCGCCGCGGCGCGGGTAGGGCTCGCGCGGCGGGGTCGCCCACTGCGCGCCGGTGGCCTCGAACAACACGGAGATCTCGTCGATCAGGTCGTCGGCCAGGTCCCACAGGTCGGGGATCAGCTCGCGGTCGGCGATGATCCCGAAGTCGAGCCCATCGAGATAGCTCTGCACCGTGATGTTCAGCCCCTGGCCGTCGGTGACGATCGACACCGGGAACTGGTGGAGCATCTGCGCTCCGGCGAAGTACAGGGGCACCCGCGGCCCGGGGATGTTGGAGATCGTCACGTTGAACGCGGCGGCGGCGACCCGGTCGGTCATCCCCAACCGGGATGTCAGGCGGATCGCCGCGGTGGACAGCACCGGTGCGGCGAACTGGGTGATGTCGGCGAGCGCGTCGGCGGGGATCAGCTGGAAGAGCCGCTTCGCCTCGTTCATCGCCTCGTGGCTCTTGCGTACCCGCTCGAGTGGATCGGGCTCGTCGGTCGGCAGATCGGAGATCATCGACGAGACCCGGTTGGTCCACGGGTCGGCCTCGTTGCCGGTACGGATCGACACCGGCGTCATCACCCGCAGCGGGCGATCCGGCAGCGCGTCGTGACGGAGCAGATAGGTGCGCAGCCCGCCGGCGCAGATCGCCGTGACGATGTCGTTGACCGTGCCCCCGGTCGCATCCTTCAACCGCTTGACGTTGGGCAGCGATGCGGAGCGGATGGCGAACCGGCGATGCGGCGTGATCGCCTTGTTCCACGGTGTCGGCGGGGCGACGGTGGCCGGCAGGCGGGACTGCCCCGGATCGGGGCTGACCAATCGCTTGACCATCTTCGATGCTCGATCGGCCACGGAGCTGACGCTCGTCAACCCTGCCGCCGCGCCGACGCTGCGGACCAGGCGCAACTCGGTGCGGACCAGCTTCGCCGGGTTGCGGATCAGCCGCCCGACGGCGGCGCGCAGAAGATCGCGCGACGCGGGGACCGGCTCACCATGCCAAACCACGTTCCGGCCCTTCATCGGTGCGCCGGGATCGGGGCTGGTCAGCATCTCCAGCATGATCTGGCCGGAGGCGCCATCGAGCGTCGAGTGGTGGTACTTGGTCAGCAGCGCCCAGCGGTCCTCCTGGAGGCCTTCGATGACGTAGACCTCCCACAGCGGCCGGCTGCGGTCCATCGGCCGCCCATGGATCCGGGCGACCTGTTCGCAGAGTTGGTCGGCGAGCCCGGGCGGGGCGAGGCTCAGCGCCCGCACGTGGAACGACAGGTCGAAGTGCTCGTCGTCGATCCAGTACGGGTGGTCGAGGCCGAAGGGCACCGTCACCAGCCGCCGGCGCATCGGCTCGATCTCCCCGATCAGCCGTCCGTACGCCTCGTAGACGGTGGACAACGGATCGAAGTCGGGTGTCGGCCGGTCGAAGATCAACAGACCCGTCACGTGGCCGAACGTGCACGGCGACTCCATGTAGAGGAAGTTCGCGTCCATCCCGCTGAGCTGCTTCATCGACCCCCCACGGCCCGAACGGCGCTGACAGGGACACGATAGGCCACCGGGGCCGACCCCTGGTCCGGCCGGCTCACCGGAAGTCCCGGTCAGCCTCCGGCGGCGACAGCGATGCTGATCTGCGCCGCGACGGCGGCGTTGTTCTCCGCCAGGGAGAGGTTCGCCGGAACGCTGCGGCCCGCGGTCGCCTCCCCGATCCGGCCGAGGACGAAGGGGGTGATCGCCGCGCCGGTGATCCCGTTGGCCTGGCAATCGACGAGCGCGGTGGCGAGCACGGCGTCGAGCTCGTCGGCGTCGAGCTCGTCGGCCTCGGGGATCGGGGCGGTGACGAGCACGCCCGTGTACGGCCGAGCCGTGGCCCCGGCGATCGCCGCGACCTCCGCCGCGGACTCGACGCGGTGCGGGATCGGCAGCCCCGACGAACGGGTGTAGAACGCGGGGAACCAGTCGTGGCGCCAGCCGAGCACCGGCACCCCGTAGGTCTCCAGGTACTCCAGGGTGCGCGGCAGGTCGAGGAACGCCTTGGCCCCCGCACAGACCGTGATCACCGGGTGCTTGGCCAGCGCGTCGAGGTCGGCGGACACGTCGAAGGTCAGCTCCGCGCCGCGGTGGACGCCACCGATCCCCCCGGTGGCGAAGACGCGGACCCCTGCCGCCGCGCACAACGCGACCGACGCGGACACGGTCGTCGCTCCGAACGGCCAGCGCTGGCCGACGGCGACGGCAAGATCGCGCTCCGCGGCCTTGCGCGCCGGGCCGAGGATCCTGTCGTGCTCGCCCTCGGCGAGCCCGACGCGAGCCACGCCATCGAGCACGGCAGTGACCGCCGGCACCGCGCCAGCCGTGCGCACCGCGGCGATGCACCGTTCCAGCGCCTCGGCGTTGGCCGGTGAGGGCAACCCCAAGTTGGAGAAGATCGTCGACTCCATGGCGACGACCGCTCGCCCGTCGGCGAGGGCGTCGGAGACCTCCGTGGACAGATGCGGGTGCAGCACGACGCCATCATGCCAGCGCGCCACCTGTGCCCGCATTCACTGCGCGGGTGCGGTCCAGCCGATCTTCCCTTGGACTAGAATCCGCTTCTAGCGATGGTCGGCCGGCTCTCGGGACACGAGCACACCGACCACACCGACCACATCTCGAGGAGGGCACTGATGGGACGCGGTCTGCGCGGCGAGGCGGTTGTCGCCGGGTTCACCGAGTGGGCGCCGGAGCGGCACCCGACACGGGCACCGATGTTCGCCCTCGAGCGGTACGCGACGCTCGCCGCGGAGGCGCTGGCCGACGCCGGCATCGCCTGGTCGGAGGTCGACGGCATCTGCTGCGCGGGCGACGTGCCCGAATCGCAGTACTTCATGCCCGCGGCGATCGCCGAGTACTGCGGCTGGTCGGTGAACCTCGCCGAGCGCCTCGACCTCGGCGGGGCGACGAACATCGGCATGGTCTGGCGCGCCGCGGCGGCGATCGAGCTCGGGTTGTGCGAGGTGGTCGTCTGCGTGAGCAGCACCGCGCCCGCCCCTCCCCCACCGGACCCGCCGAAGTTCGAGCCGCAGATGATGTTCGGCGCGTCGAGCATCGCCTGGGGTTCCCCGCAGGCCGAGTTCGAGATCCCCTTCGGCAACATCGGCCAGAACTGTGGGTACGCGATGTACGCCCGCCGCTACCACGACACCTACGGCTGGGACGAAGAAGCCCGGGCGAAGATCGCCGCCGACCAGCGGATCAGCGCCTGCGCCAACCCCGACGCGGTGTTCTACGGCAAGCCGGTGACGGTCGCCGACGTGCTCGGCTCGAAGATGATCTCCACTCCGTTGCGGATGCTGGAGATCGTGATGCCCTGCTCCGGCGGCGCGGCGGTCGTCGTGACCACCGCCGAGCGGGCCCGCGACGCCCGCCACCGGGCGGTGGCGATCACCGGGTGTGGTGAACGGCTGACGCACAAGACCCCGACGTACGCCCCGGACCTGACCGAGACGCCGGTCGGCGCGGCGGCACGCCGCGCGTTCGGGATGGCCGGGATCCGCCCGGCCGATGTCGACATGGTCCAGATCTACGACTGCTACACGATCACCGCGTTGCTCTCGATCGAGGACTCCGGGTTCTGCGGCAAGGGCGAAGGGATGGACTTCGTCCGCAGCCACGACCTGTCCTACCGCGGCGACTTCCCCTGCAACACCCACGGCGGCCAGCTCGGCTTCGGCCAGTCGGGTGTCGCCGGGGGGATGTCCCAGGTGATCGAAGCGGTCCGCCAGATCCAGGGTCGGGCCGGGCAGCGCCAGCTCGCCCGCCACGAACTGGCCTACGTCAGCGGCACCGGCGGCGTGATGAGCGAGCAGTCGGCACTCGTCTTGGCGGGAGTGTGAGAACGATGACCATCGACCCCCGTTCCGTGTCCACGGCTCCCCGGCCGACGCCGACGACCACGCCGTACTGGGACGCGCTCGCCGCCGGGCGCCTCCAGCTGCAGCACTGCACGTCGTGCGAGCGCTACGTCCACTACCCCAGGATCCGCTGCCCACACTGCGGGGGCGGCGAGCTCGACTGGCGGGAGGTCGAGCCGGCCGGGACGGTGCACACGTTCACCGTCGCCCCGGTACCCACCGCCCCGCCGTACGCGGGGCGCGTCCCCCAGCTGATCGCGATCGTCGAGCTGGACTGTGGCGTGCACGTCACCAGCGAACTCGTCGACGTGGAGCCGGAGGCGATCCGCAGCGGGATGGCCGTGCGCGGCGTCTTCCAACCCGACCCGTCGGGGGTCACCCTGTTGCGCTTCGCCCCCGTGTGAGCTGGGCGCGGCGCCGGCGCGTCACCAGATCGTGCCCCGGTCGACGCGCAGCGCCGTGCCGGTGATCGAGCTGGCCGCGTCGGACGCGAGGAAGGCGATCGCCTCGGCGATCTCCGACGGTTCGGAGTTCCCGTTGCCGCCGAGGTTGCCGGCCATCCGGGCGAACATGGAGAAGTCGATCTCGCCGGTCATCTTGTCCAGGGCGACGTTCGTCAGCGGCGTCGCCACGGTCCCCGGGCACACCGCGTTGACCCGGATCCCCTCGGCCTGCAACTCGACGGCGAGGGCACGCATCAACATCAGCACGCCGCCCTTCGACGAGCAGTACGCCGCGTTCCACGGTTGGCCCTGCAACCCGGAGATCGAGGCGACGATGACGACGTTGCCCCCCGAGGCGCGCAGGTGCGGGAGTGCGGCCTGAGTGACGAGCATCGGACCGGTGAGGTTGACCGCGAGGTGCCGGTTCCAGTGCTCGAGGGTCAGGTCCTCGATGCGCATCAGCTGGGCGATGCCGGCCACGTTGCAGCACACGTCGAGCCCGCCGAGCGTGGCCACGGCGCTGTCCATCGCGGCGCGGACCGAGGCGGGATCGGTCACATCGCAGTGGACGATTCCCTCCGCCGCGGCGATGTCGACACCGACGGCCGATGCGCCCTCGGCGCGGAACAACTCGACCGTGGCGGCACCGATGCCCGACGCGGCACCGGTGACGAACACCCGCTTCCCCGTGAATCGCATGGGGGACGACCGTACTGCGGTGCCACGGGCGCCGATGCACCGTCGGGCAGCGCACCGGCCGGCACACCCCGATTTGCTAGACCAACCCGGATACACGGAGGTGCGCGGATGAAGCTGTCGACGATGATCGACTACTCGGGCGGGTTCAAACAAGCCGTCGACCGGGTCGTCACCCTGGAGAAGGCGGGTCTCGACGTCGCCTGGATCGCCGAGGCATACAGCTTCGACGCCGTCTCCCAGGTCGGGTACCTGGCGGCGAAGACGTCGCGCGTCGAGATCGGCACGGCGATCCTCAACGTCTACTCGCGCACCGCAGCACTGATGGCGATGACCGCGGCGGGCTGCGACTT
>CAZQEJ010000157.1:5422-6147 GCA_964592165.1 uncultured Ilumatobacteraceae bacterium
ATCACCGACGGCCGGTTTATCCTCGGCATCGGCGCATCCGGACCCCAAGTGATCGAGGGCTTCCACGGCGTGGCCTACGACAAGCCGATGACCCGCATCCGCGAGTACATCGAGTCCTGCCGGATGATCTGGAAGCGGGAGGTGCCCTTCGAGTTCCACGGCCAGACCGTCGACGCCCCACTGAGCAGCGGGGGCACGGGCCTCGGACGGCCGCTGAAGATCATCAACCATCCGGTGCGACCGGCGATCCCGATCTTCTGGGCGTCGCTGATGGGGCGCAGCGTGGCCTCTACCGCGGAACTGGCCGACGGCTGGTTGCCGATCTTCTTCGACCCGACGAAGTTCCACGACGTGTGGGGCGACGACCTCAAGGCCGGCCTGGCCAAGCGCGACCCGGCGCTCGGCCAACTGCAGATCTCCGCCGGGGGGATGGTCGCCATCGGCGAGGAGTTCGTCGGCGAGACCCGCTCCAAGGTGCTCGGCTTCTCCCGCCCGATGCTCGCCCTGTACATCGGCGGGATGGGCGCCCGGGACAAGAACTTCTACAACACGATCGCCCAGAAGTACGGCTACGTGTCGGAGGCGATCGAGATCCAGGATCTGTACCTCGGCGGGAAGAAGGCCGAGGCCGCCGCGGCGGTCCCGGAGGCGATGCTCGAGGGGATCAACCTGGTCGGCCCTCCCGGCTACATCCGGGAGAAGCTCGCCGCGTACAAGGAAGCGGG
>CAZQEJ010000158.1:0-6084 GCA_964592165.1 uncultured Ilumatobacteraceae bacterium
GGGGCGTGATGATCGACCAGGCCGTTGCGCAGCGAGTACACCCAGTTGACCGGGGTGACCATCGTCCCCAGTCGCTCCACCTCGAGACCGGCCTTCTCCGCCGCCCGGCGCAGCGAGCGGGCGTCGAACAGATTGAGGTGGCGGGGGAAGTGATATCCCCCCCAGCTCCGCTTGCCGAACAGGCGGGCGTCGATCGACGCGGTGTTGTCCGTGACGACGAGCACCCGTCCCCCCGGTCGGAGCTTGCCCCGGATCTCGCCGAGCAGACCGACCGGGTCGATCACGTGCTCGATCGTCTGGATCAGGAGGACGAGGTCGACCGACTCGTCCGGGATCGGCGCATCGGCGAGCGATCCGAGGTGGACGTCGAGGCCGCGTCGCCGCGCCCCGGTCACAGCACGCTCGTCGAGGTCCACGCCGATCAGCTCCCACCCGGGACGCCCGAATCGGCGGAGCAGGTCGAGATGGAAGCCGTCACCGCAGCCGACGTCGAGGATCCGCGCCTTGTCGGGCAGGCCGCGACAGGCACGCAACAAGCGGCGGGCCTCGAGCCGGGAGCGCACCCGGTGGACCACGCCGAAGCTCTCCTCGTCGAAGGCGAAGGCATGGTAATCGTCCGGATAGATCCGTCCGAGCTCCTCCGGCGCGGGTCGCGGGTCGAGGTAGACCAGCCCGCATTCCGGGCAGCGCACGGCGAGGAACGAATCCGGGCTCGTCCGGTACTCGAAGTCCTCCCCCACGCCGACGGGCTCGCTGCTCACCGTGCCGCAGATGCTGCACGCGGTCGGTTCGAGGTGGGGCGGTGCGGACGTGTTCGTGTTCTGGGACATCTCCACGACCATGAAAGGGGATTCCGTGGACAGATACAAGCGGAGGGCACACCCAAGTGACGCCCGAGCGGGTGAAAACCGACGTGCGAGTGCTGCTCGCGCCCGTACGATTCGCCGGCTGCTCGAGTCGGCGAGGGCAACGCCCCGCGGCGCGCTAGCCTGGGCCGAGCTGCGAGGGGAGTATCCCCGATGCCCGACGGCATCGTGCACGATCCGTCATCACGGTCGAAACGGCCCGGGTCGTGTGGTCCGCTGCGGCGGGCGGGAGAGACCTCCGGTGTGACCGATCGTCATCCGGAAGGCCCCCCGTGAACGTCATGCTCCTCGCCAGCCAAGCTTCCACCCGCTCGGAGTTCGTCGACCTGACCGTCCCCGCGTGGGCCTGGGTCGCCCTCGCCGCCGCGCTCGCGACGATGCTCGCCGTCGATCTGGTCCGCCACCGCGACGACCACGCTCCCTCGCCGCGGGAGGCGGCCGTGGAGACGCTGATCTGGGTTGCCTGCGGACTCGCCTTCGGCGCTGTGGTCGCCGCCGGGTTCGGCACCCAGGCGTTCGGCGAGTACATCTCCGGGTACTTGATCGAGAAGTCGCTCTCGGTCGACAACGTCTTCGTCTGGTCGATCCTGTTCACGACGATGGCGATCCCGCTCAAGTACCAGCACCGCGTCCTGTTTTGGGGGATCTTCGGAGCGCTCGCCCTGCGGCTCGTGTTCATCCTCGTCGGTTCGGCGTTGATCAGCCGCTTCTTCTGGCTTCTGATCGTCTTCGGCGGCTTCCTCGTCTACACGGGGGTCAAGATCATCCGCCACCGCAACGACGACACGAGCGAGACGAAGACGACCGGGCTCGGGCTGCTCCGCCGGTTCGTGCCCGTCACCGACACCCTCGACGGGCACAAGTTCCTCACCGTGCACCGTGGCCGCCGGGCGGCCACCCCGCTGCTCGCCGCGCTCGTCGTCGTCGAGTTGACCGACGTGATCTTCGCCCTCGACTCGGTGCCGGCCGTGCTCGCCGTGTCCCACGAACCGTTCATCGTGTTCTCCTCCAACGCGTTCGCCATCCTCGGCCTACGGGCCATGTACTTCCTCCTGGCCAACGCCCGCGAGCGCTTCCACTACCTGTCCCACGCGCTGGGGGCGATCCTCGTCTTCGTCGGGTTGAAGATGACGATCAGCCACTGGGTGCACATCGACACCTACCTCTCCCTCGCACTGATCGTCGCCTTGCTCGTCGCCGCCGTCGTCGCCGGCCGGGTCCGCGACGCGCACCAGCGCGAGCTCACCCGTTGATGACCTCGCACACCGCTCGCGACCCATCGATCACGACCTGGACGCGGTCACCGGGGACGTACCCGGAGCCGGCTGCCCCCCCGGCGTGGACGGCGAGGAGCACGTCGAGAACGTCGAGGCGGACACCGACGACGGTCGTCGCTCCCTGGAACGTGCTCGACGCGACAGTCCCGGGAAGCCCGTCGGCCGCGAGGCGCACGTCTTCGGGGCGGACCAGGAGGCGGATCGTGCTCTGGGGGGCGTGGTCGGCGGCGGAGGGTACGGCGAGCGCGGCGTCGGCGATGCGCACGGTCGTACGGTCGACGACGATCGCCGGGATCTCGTTCATCGAACCGAGGAAGCGGGCGACGAATGCGGTCGCCGGCGAGCGGTAGACCTCGATCGGGGTGCCCAGCTGCTCGAGGTTCCCGTGAGACATCACCCCGATCCGGTCGGAGATCCCCAACGCCTCTTCCTGGTCGTGGGTGACGAGCAAGGTGGTGATCCCCAACTCGGTCTGGATCCGGCGGATCTCGTCGCGCAAGGTGATCCGCACCTTGGCGTCGAGTGCCGACAGGGGTTCGTCGAGAAGGAGCACCTCGGGGCGGATCGCCAGCGCCCGGGCCAGGGCGACGCGCTGCTGTTGGCCGCCGGACAACTGGTGCGGGTAGCGATCACCGAGCTGGCCGAGCTCGACGATGCCGAGCATCTCCGCGACGCGCTCGGCGCGTTCGGCCTTGGCGATGCGCCGGGTGCGCAATCCGTACTCGACGTTCTCGGCGACCGACAGGTTGGGGAACAAGCTGTAGCTCTGGAAGACCATGCCCATGTTCCGCTTGTGCGCGGGAACGTCGCTGATATCGGCACCGTCGAGTTCCACCGCCCCGCTGTCCGCCTTCTCGAAGCCTGCTGCGACGCGCAGCGCGGTCGTCTTGCCGCAGCCGCTCGGCCCGATCAGGCTGACCAGCTCGCCGTGACGCAACTCGAGGTCCAAGCCGTGCAGGGCGACGGTCGGGCCGAACGTCTTGCGCACCCCCGCGTAGCGCAACGAGCTCATCGAACCTCCTCTCCTTCGGCCGGCGTCGCCCGCCCCGTGCGGCGCCGCCCGTGGCGAGGACGGGTGACGAGGCTGAGCAGGGCGAACAACAGGACCGTGACGATGATCGTGAGCAGCGCCAACCCGTAACCGCCCTGTGGCGAGTGCTTGCGATAGTTGAACATGAACAGCTGCAGGTTCTCCCGGAGGAGGACCTTGGCCATCGTGTACTCGCCGAGGACGACGGCGACGATGAGGAACGTGGCCGAGATGATCGCGCTGCGCAGGTTGGGGATCAGCACCCGCCGGAGCGTCGTCCCCCATCCCGCGCCGAGACTGCGCGACGCGTCGACGAGGGTGCGCAGATCGATCGCACGCAGACCGGCGTCGAGGGCGCGGTAGGTGAACGGCAAGGCGAGTACGACGTAGAACGGGATCAGCGACAGCTTCGAGTCGAGGAACCAGCGCGCGTGAGGCTTGATCACCTTGACGCCGGCGACGAGGGCGATCGCCGGGATCACGTAGGGCAGCACGGTGATGAACTCGATCACCGGGCGTAGCCGGGGCAGCCGCAGGTGGACCCACACCGCGGTCGGGATGAGCAGGGCGAGGGTGAGCACCGTGGTGCCCACTGCGAGCTTGATCGTCAACCACAGCGCGGGGCCGAACGCCGGCTCGGAGAACGCCGCGGTGATCCCCTTCAGCGACCAGCGCTCGAACAACGTCGACCAGCCGAGGCGGATCACGGGCACGTTCTGCAAGGAGAACCGGGCCAGGGAGAGCAACGGGAGGACGAAGAACGCCGCGCAGGCGACGACGACGATCACCTGCCCGGCGACCCCGCGACCGCGGCCGGTGCGTTCGTTCGAGGCCGGGATCACACCTGCCATCGCTCAGCCCTCTTGCGCGCCACCCAATACACGCCCATGGCCACGGCCATGATGATGATCATCCAACCGGCGAGCGAGTACCCGACGGAGTCGGCACCGATCTTGATGTCCCCGCCGAGGAAGAAGGCGAGCCGCAAGGGCACGATGCGCGAGTTGTCGGTGACAGCCGCGGCCGTGGCGTAGGCACTGAACGAGTTGGCGAAGAGCAACAAGAACCCGCCGAGCAGCGACGGCGTGAGGACGGGAACGCCGACCCGCCGCCAGTACGTCCAGGTCGTCCCCCCGAGGTTGGCGTTCGCTTCTCGCCACGAGGGCTTCAGCCCGTCGATCGCTGGCAAGGTCACGAGGACCATCAGGGGGATGTTGAAGTAGGCGTAGATCGTGACCAACCCGGGAACCGAACCGAGCTCGAACGATCCGGCGTAGAGATCCCAGCCGGCAAAGGCGAGGATCTTCGTCAGCACGCCTTGGCGACCGATCAGGGTGACGAAGGCAAAGGCCAAAGGAAGCCCACCGAGGTTCGCCGCCACCCCGCTGAACGAGGAGATCAGGTTGCGCAGCCAGCGCGGCCGGCGGAGGCTCGCCGCGGCGTAGGCGAGCAGCGTCCCGACGACGGTTCCGATCAGCGCGGCAATGGCCGAGAACCTGATCGAGAAAGCGAACGCGGCCCGGTTCTGCCCGCGGAACGCTTCGGCCATCGAGCCGAAGCCGAACGTGCCGTCGCCGTTGTGCAGCGCCTGTTGGAACACGCTCAACGCGGGAACGAAGAGGAACAGCACCAGGAATGAGAAAAACGGCACGACGCCCAGCCAAGCGAGGCTGCGCGCTGGGCGTGGGCGGGCGCCGGCGGGGGCCAGACCGATCGTCCGGCCCCCGTCAGCGCTCAACGCTGCGTCGGTCATCGGCGAAGCTCAGGCATCGGCGACGAGCGGCCCCCACTTCTCGGCGAGGACCTTCTTCGCCCCGTCGATCTGCGCCGGGGTGAGGAACTTGACCTGGTCGAGCAGCGTGTCGGGAGGGAGGTTCTTCTTCGTCTCCGCGTCGACCAGGCCCTTCTTGGTCAACTCGACGATCCGTGCCGGCACCGCCCCACCCTTCAGGTAACCGAGCGCGCCCTCGTCGGACAAGATGTGCTCGAGCCACAGCTTGGAGCACGCCGGGTGCGGCGAGTTGGCGATCACGCCCTGCACGTAGAAGCCGCCGTAGATGCCGTCGGCGGGGAAGTCGACCTGGAAGGTGAGCCCGGCCGCGTCGAGCTTGTCCTTCAAGCCGGGCACGTTGTAGCTCCAGTCGATGGCGATCGGCGTCTCCCCGGAGAGCACGGTCTCGGGGGTCAGGTCGGTGGCCGCGAGGTTCCCCGACTTCTTCAGCTCCCCGAAGTACTCGATCCCCGGGAGGATGTCGTCGGCGCTCCCCCCGTTGGCGAACGACGCGGCCATCACCGCGGCGAACGCGGCACCGGACTCGCGCGGGTCGCCGTTGAGCGCCACCAGACCCTTGTATTCCGGCTTCTTCAAGTCGGCGAACGTGGCCGGCGCGGTCTTGACGATCGTCGTGTTCGTCAGGAAGGCCATGATCCCGTAGTAGGCCGCGTACCAATCGTGGTCCGGACTCTTCAGCCCGGCGGGGATCTCCGCGTCGAGTACGGACGTGTACGGGGTGAACAGCTTCTTGTCCACCATCTCCTGGGCGATCGCCGGGCTGACGTCGACCGAGTCGGGCATGTCCGCCTGGCCGGACAGCGTCTGCACGGCCTGCATCTCCTCGGCCGACGAGCCGTCCGGGTTGGCCACCGGGTGCTGTACGTCGGGGTACTTCTTGCCGAAGTCGGCGAGGATCCCCTTGTAGTTCGCCCATTCATCGGGCAGAGCGATCAAGTTGACCTTGTTGCCCTGCGTCTTGCACTCGTCCACGAGCGCACTGAGATCGGCACCACCACCGGTCGCCGCGGTGGTCTGGCCACCGCCCGGCACGGCGCTCGTCGCCGACGAACTTCCCTTGTCCTTGCTGTCGCTGCCGCAGGCGGCCAGCAACGTCCCCGCGGCCAACAACGCGGCGCA
>CAZQEJ010000159.1:0-6035 GCA_964592165.1 uncultured Ilumatobacteraceae bacterium
GGGATTACAATACGCCCCCACCGGGACTTTCCATTTCCGACTGAACCGTAATAGGTGTAGAACTCCTCGGCCTCGACCGGATCGACCGGGCCGACCCGGAGATCCCCCACGTTGACCTCACCCGGCCGCCCGGCCGCGGCCCACTCGGCGTAGCCGGGGCCGGGCACGGGCGCGAGCCGGGGGACCTCGAAACCGGCGCGGAAGAGGAGCTTCTCGACCTCGCGGCGGGTGAAGAACCGCAGGTGCGTGTGATCCAGGAGCCCCGCCGGCTCGTAGGTCCAGTTCCCGGCGAGCAACTCCCGGATCACCGAGTGGTGGCGGACGTTGGGCAGGCTGGCGATGAGCACGCCGTCCGGGCGCAGCCACGAGCGGACCCGCCGCAGGAAGGCCAGCGGGTCGCGCAAGTGCTCGAGCACGTCACCACAAACGACCGCGTCGAACGCGTGATCCGGGAACGGCCAGTCGAGCGACTCGGCGTCGCCCTCGACCACCAGGTCGAGCCGAGTGCGCGCCGCGGCGGCGGCCGCCGGGTTGTGCTCGATCCCCACCACCTGGCACACCTGCCGCGCCTTGAGCGTCGCCCCGAGTCGGCCCGCCCCGCACCCCACGTCCACCACGGCCCGAGCGCTCAACGGGACGAGGGCGGCCAGCTCGGGCCGATCAAACTCGAAGTAACCCGGATCGAATGCCGGGCGCTTGGGATCGGTGGGTGTGACGCCGGACACCGAGACCGACTTCGGCAGTCGCTCGGCGGCACGCAGAACCTCTTCCATTCGGTGTCGGTAGGTATGCCGCGCGACGACTTCGTCGCGTCCGGCGCGGGCCACTTTCTCTCGCGCTGCGGGCCGCGCGAGGTAGAAGCGAAGCTTGTCGAGCAGCTCTTCGGCGTCGCGGTAGGCGGCCAGGTGGACCCCGTCGCGGAACAACTCGTCCTGGCCGGTTTCGGGCGGCAGGGCGTTGGTGAGCAAGAGCGGGCCGCACGCCAAGGCCTCAAACACGCGCATGTTGAGGTCGTCGCGGATCGAGCGGTTGAAGGCGGCGCGCGACGCCGAGTACGTCCGGGCCATGTCGTCGAAGTACGCCCGACCGACGAAGTGGTCCGGGAAGTGCCGGCGGAGGAGTTCGACCAGTTCGGCGCGCGGGCCGGGGAACAGGTTGCCGACGAAACACACGTCGTACACGTGGGGCACGTCGAACGGGCGGTGGGTAGCCGGGTCACACGCCAAGGGCAGCCACGCGGCGCCGGCGACCCCGGCGTCACGGAGCGCCTCGGCGCCGGGCTTCTGGGCCGCGAAGGTGAGGTCGGCCGGCCGGGCCTCGCGCAAGCAGCGGTCGAGGTCGAGGTGGGTGTCGATCGCCCACCACGCCAGCGGTCGCAGGCTCGGCGGCAGCGGGCATTCGATCCCGTCGTCGACGCGCAGGAACAGGTCGAAGTCGGCCGGGTTCAGGGCGGCGGTCTGCTCGGGGCGCACATGCGTCGCCTCACCCAGTTCCCGCAGCGCGCGCAAGCAGTACGTGCCGGTCGTCTCCGGTCGGTCCCGGTCGTCGTAGATCACACACACCCGACTCGGCATACCACTCCTCCGTCCGACCGAGCGTCCCGGCGCGTTCAGGCCCGTGCCCCGGGTTGCTCGACTCGCGGCGCGTAGTCGAACGCGCCGACGAGTCGCGGGTGCAGCCCCGGTGCCGTCAGGTCGATCCGCCCGTGACGCCGGTAGTGGTCGAGGAAGGCGCGACACTCGCGCTGGTACGGGCCGCCCGTCCCCGGCTCGTTCAATCGCCTCTCCAGCCGCTCGGCGAGTCCCGCGAGCCACTTGAAGTGGAGGACCCGGTACTGCCCCCCGTCCCCGATCGGCACCCGGTCGTAGTAGGCATTCTCGGTGTCGTGGCGGCACCCGCCCTTGAGCCGCACCCGCTTGCGGCACAGCATGATCTTCTGCGTCCACGCCCCCAGCAGGTTCGCGCTGACGTGCGCCTCGACCGGGAACTGTTCAAAAATCGTCGGTGACGAGCGGACGGGTGAAAGTTCCCCGCCCGGCGCGAGGCGATCCACGATCCAGCCCCGGATCGCCCAGTCCTCGTGACGATTCATCTCGGCGACCACGGCGCGGAGCGGGGCGGGGTACTCCTGGAACTCGTCGAGGTCGAGGTGCATCACATACGCGTCCGGGTCGTCGGTCTCGGTGTCCACGAGCGCCGCTTCGACCGCGGCCTTGTCGCTGTCCGCGAAGAACGCGGCGGGCGTATAGACGATCCGCGCCGGGTAGTCCGTGGCGAGGGTTCGGACGCGCTCATACGCCTCCTCGTCGCGGACCGACACGAGCATCATCCGGACCCCAAGCCGCGCGTAGTGTTCGAGAAAATGCGGCAACAACTCGGCGTGATCGTACACCGACACGACCCCGTAGACGGCCTCGCTCATCGGCCTCGACTCCCCGTTGTGCCGCCCGGTGGCGGCCGTACCCCTTCCGCGCACGCGTTTGCGCGCCGTGAACCGCGAACGAGCCAGCCTCGCACCGGCGTCACCCCGCGTGACCAATCGACTCCCGCCAGAGGGCCAGCGCCTCCTCGACGCGGTCGACCCGAATCTCGACCACCCGGCGGTCGGTCACCGCACGGACCTCGGCGATGCTGAGGTCGGGATGCCACAGCACCGGGACGCCGTTGGGAATCCGCTCGATCTCGTCCGCGAGAACCTCGACGAGCGTCGCCAGCCGGGATCGCCGTGCCTCCCCGGTCTGCGTCATCAACTCCCGCAACCCGTTATCCAGCTCCGTCACCGGGTCGCGCCAGTGCCCGGTGTGCCACCCGCGGCTCCGCAACTCGGCCGCCACCTCCTTGGGTGCGTGCAGGAGAACCACCGGTTGCGGCGGCGGGCTGTCAGCGTCCAATTCCGGCAGGGCGGCGAGGGCCGCTTCCACCGCGTGCGCCTCGACCGCGCGAACCGGGCGGCCGGCGGCGGCTTGCAGCACCTCCGGAGTCGCCGCGGGGTGCCACACCGCGCCGACCCGACCGTTGCCGCTGGCGACTTCCCAGGCGATCATCTCCACCCACGACGCCAGCGCCGCCCGCGAGTCGGCGGCGGCGAACGCCTTGATCAGGCCGCGGTCGACCCCCGTGGCCGGGTCGCGGTCGTAGCCGGTGTGCAGCCCGCGGCGCCGCAGGGCGGCGATCACTGCACGCGGGCCACGGACGAGCACGACCGGGGCGTCGGCGGCGGGCGGCACCCAGAACTTCGCGGGGTTGCGGGCGCCGCTAATGTCCGAGGGGCCGGGCGCCTGCCCGACCAAAAACGGTTCGGGGGCGTAGACGCGGTAGTCGCGTTGCATCGGACCCATGATGTGATCGCAATGACCGGAAGTCGAGTTCCACCGGCGGTAGAGGTCGCGGAGGAATCGGCCCCGGATGGCGTAGGCGTGCGTCCGCTGGCAGTTGACACAACGAACCACGCCGGGGGCGACCGGCTGGGGCGGGGCCATGTGCTGACCGCCGAGCATGAGCTGCTCCCAATCGCCGGGCACGGCCGCCAGGAACCCCGCGACCGCGTCGCGGAAGTCGGGCCGGAAACAGGCGTCATCCTCCAGGACCAAAAGGCTTTTGACCTCATCCAGAATGGCCCGCTCCAGGATCTGACGGTGGCTCTGCATGCAGCCCCACGCGCCGCCGCCGGCCCGCCACGCCTCTGGGACTGGGACGGCGTTGCCGTCCACCGCCTCGAACAGCACCGGTTCGGCAAACGGCCAATCACACCCGGCGACCGCCGCGCGGAACGCGGCCAGTCGGTCCGGGCGCCGCTTGAGACTGATCACGACCACCCGGTCGAACGTTCCCTCCATCCCGACGCCTCCGAATCCCCGAATCCACCCACTTTGCTTGGACTGAACTTCCGGCTATCCTCCCAGGCATTGCACCGCGATACCGAGCACCCCGAGCGTCCCATGTCCGCGCCGTCCCTGTGTGTTCTCGTCCCCACCGTCGGCCGCCCGTCGCTGACACGCCTGCTCCAGAGTCTGCGTGAGCAGGACTGGATGCCGGGAGATGAGGTTCTCCTGGTCAGCGACGACCGTCACGAGGAGGTGGCCGCGCTCTGGGCCGCCGCGGGCCTGCCCGGTCGACACGTTCCTCTCCTCGACGGGCCGCACCGGGACTGGGGCCACACCCCCCGCAACCGCACGCTCCCACTGGTCGGCGCCGAATTCGTCCTGCATGCCGACGACGATGATGTTCTGCTGCCCGGCGCCTTGGCCCGCATCCGCGCGGCGCTCGCCACGCACCCAACCGACTTCCACATCTTCCCGTTCGTCCGGCATCGCGACGGGCACCTGGTCGGCTCCGAGCGGATTCTTGCCCACAATTCCGTCGGCACTCCCAACTTCGTTCACCCCTCCGGCCTTTCCATCGCCCGGTGGGGAACCGCCTACGGCGGCGACGGGGCGTTCATCACCGGCACCGTCGCGCTCAACCCCGACCGTGCGGTCCGCTGGCACGCGGAGCCGCACTACTACGCCTACCCGCCCGACGACTTCACCCTCGCGGACTGTTACGCGGCCGGCTACCGGGTCGCCCGCGCCCGGCTGCCGGATTTTCGGCTCGTCCCCGCCAAGCCCACTTGGATCGACCTCGCCGACCACGGCGGCGGTGTGGGACGCGAGGACTGCCAGGCGGGGTGGCACGCGCTGGCCGCTCATCTCTTCGCCGGCCGCGACGTGCTGGACGTCGGGGCCGGTCAGGGTTTCTCCCGCTCGCGCATCGCTCCGGCTGTTCGCCGATTGCGGCTCCAGGATCCGGGACCGGGCCTGCCCGTCGACCTGAACTGCCCTGTTTCCGAACTGCCGACCGGGGAGGCCGAGGTCGTCACCGCCTTCGACGTCATTGAGCACGTCGAGGACGACCGCGGGTTCGTCGAGACGCTCCTGCGGGTGGCGACCGAGGCGGTGTTCCTGACCACCCCCAACTGGCTCGTGTCGCGCGCCGCCAACTCGCACCACTGCCGCGAGTACACGCCCTCCCAGTTGCTCGCTGTGCTCGACGGCCTGCCGGTCGTCACGCTCTGGGCGGGCGACCCCCGCGGCGAGGCGGCGCGGGAACTCGACCGGGCGGCGTTCACGAGGCACACCGAGCCGCATCAGGCGGTCCTGCTCCGACACGGCGTCAGCGCTTGACGCGGCGGTGCAGCCACTGCGGGTGCTCGACGAAGGCGAACGGCTCCGGACCGACCTGGGCCAGTGCGAGTCCCGCCGCCTGCACTTTTTTGGAAACTCCGATCTCGGCCGCGATCGCCTCGCCGTAGGTGGCGCCTTCGGGGAACCCGCCGACCCGCTCGAGGACCGCCCGCGGGGCGTAGAGGACGAGGCTCTGAAGGTGGTCGCCGCGCTCGCCCGGCGGGATGCCCCGCCGGCGGAAGAAGTCGAGATAGCAGTCCACCCGCTCGGCCTTCTTCCCGTCGATCGTGTGCTCGCGCAGCTCGTGCCCGCGGAACCGCTCGGCCAGCACCGCCCACGGCGCGTCCCAGTCCGGGGACAGGCACTCTCCCACCAGGCCCACTCCTTCGCGGCAGGCACGGGCGAAGGCGGCGGCCCAGCCCGCGCGGACGACGACGCACTCGTCCTGAACGAACAGGTACCCGTCGTGTGCCGGACCGGTTCGCCACCCGGCCTCCCACGCGCCGATGTTGTATCCGGTATTCGGTCGATACAGCACCTCCACCCCGCGGTGCCGTTCGGGGAGCGTGAGCGTTTCGGCTCCGTCGCGGTTGACCACCACCCGCACGGCGTAGTCGCACCCGGCCGGGCGCGCTGTCATCGAGTCGAGCAGGCGAACGAGCGGGCCGGCGGGTCGGGCGGCGTAGTGCGCGACGACCACGAGGACCGGCGCTCGGTTCGCGCCGTTCCGCGCGACGCCGGCCGGTTCACTCGTCGCCCGCACCGGCGGACCGAACAGCGGGCGGTAGTGTCGGTCGATGAGCGCGGGCCAAGAATAATGTGTGTTGGTTCAGCGTGAAATGGAATTGGCAGGGGCGGCGGGTTTGTAAACCT
>CAZQEJ010000160.1:0-6020 GCA_964592165.1 uncultured Ilumatobacteraceae bacterium
CCCAGCACACGTTGTCGATGTCGAAGTGGTGGAGCAGTTCCGGGCCGACGGTCTCTTTGATGAAGCAGACGAGGATGTGGTCGCGGAAGATCTGCGTCGGGCCGCCGGTGGCAGAGAAGTCGTGCTGGGTCCATCCGCTGTGCCGGTCGCGGATGTGCTCCGAACGCCACAAGAAGTACGGGATCCAGCCGATGTCTCCCTCGGTGAGGGAGAACTTGAGTGAGGGGAAGCGCTCCCAGAACGTGGCCCAGATCAGGTCGATCAGGGTGTAGATCGACGCTGCCGAGGACACCGACATCGGCACCCCGGCGGGGGCGTCGGAGGACGTCATCGCGGCGCGGGACGACGAGCCGAGGTGGCAGCAGAGCACCGTGGACGTGTCGCAGCAGGCGGCGAACAGCGGATCCCACTCCCCGGAGTGGATCGAGGGCATGTTCAGCGCTTCTGGGTTCTCCGAGAAGGTGACCGCGTGGCACCCCTTGCCGGCCAACCGGCGGACCTCGGCGGCGGCCGCGTCGACATCGAACAGGGGCAGGATGCCGCAGGGGATGAACCGACCGGGGTGCGCCGCGCACCACTCGTCGATGTGCCAGTCGTTGTACGCCTTGATCATGATCTCGTTCACCGCCCGGTCCGGGCCCTGGTTGAGGACCTGCCCGGAGAACCCGGTGAAGTTGGGGAAGTTCAGCCCGGCGAGTTGCCCACCGGCGTTCATGTCCCGCACCCGTTCGTGGACGTCGTAGCAACCCGGGCGCATCTGGTCGTAGCGACTCGCGTCGATGTTGTACATCTCCGGGGGCTTGCCGGCAACGGCGTTGAGACCGAGGTTCCGCCCGCGCACCGGGCCGTACCACCACTGCTCGACGCCGTTGTCCTCGGTGACGACCCGCGGCGCGAGGTCGCGGTACGTGGCGGGGACGTGCGCGTCGAACATGTTCGCCGGTTCGGCGATGTGGTCGTCGACGCTGATCAGGATCAGATCCTCGGCGTTCATCGTTGGCTCCATCGGCCGGCGCCCCCTCTCGGCCGTGCTTCGGTCGACCGCGCCGCTCGTTCCGTACTACCCGATCGGGAACGGGGGTGGCGAAGCGGGCGGCGCAGCACCGGCTGCGGTCACAGGCTGGGGAGGCGGAGGAGCAATCCGACGAGGAGCAGTGCCTCGTTCGGGTTCCGCTCCAGGGCTTCGAGCGCAACGTGGATCCGCTCCACGGCGGCGATCAGCTCCCCGGGATGAGCTGCCGACCCGGTGACGAGCTCGTCGCGGTAGCGGGTGGTGATCTCTCCCAACCCGGCGCGCAGCTCGTCGGTGCGGTGACGGCGGGCTTCCCGCTTGTGCCGCTCCTCCAGCGCTTTGCGTCCCGCTCCGCGTTCGCCGCTGGCCGCGACGCGCTCTTCGAGTTCGGCGATCTCCTCCGCCTGGCGCTGCTTGAGCGGTTCGGCCGCAGCGTCGATGGCCCCGAGGAGTTGGTCGACGAGGCGGACGACGGCCGATCCGCTGCCGTCGAGCTCCGTGGGAACGGCGGCGAAGCGCTGGCGGCGGTGGGCGAGCTGGGGGTCCGCGGCGAGGAGGCGGGCCCGCCCCAGGTTCCCCCCACTGACAGCCGCAGCCTGGGTGGCGACGTCGGCAGGGACCCCCTCGCGCTCCAGCTGGGCGACGATCGTCGGGACGAGCAACGGACGGAACTCGACGCGCAGGCAGCGCGAGGCGATCGTCACCAGCTCAGGGGTGACCTGCTCGGTGAGGATCACGAACACGGTGCTCGGCGGCGGTTCCTCGATCGTCTTCAGCAATCGTGCCGCTGCTTCCGGACGGATCAGGTGGAAGTCCTCGGCGATGAGCACCTTGCGTGCTGCCTCGGCGGGGGCGAGGGCGGCGACGCGGACGATCTCCGCAGCCTGCTCGGCGGAGATCGCTGCGCCGCTGCGGGTCACCTCGCGCACGTCGGGGTGCTGACCGCTCAGTGCGAGGCGCGCCGCGCGGTGGTCGGGTGAGGCGCCGGGCCCGGCGAGCAGCGCCGCGGCGAACGCCCGGGCCGCGGCTCTCTTTCCCGTCCCCGGCGGCCCGCTGAAGAGATAGGCGTGGGTTGGCGCATCCGCCGCGGCGCGCAGTACGGCGACCGCCTCGTGCTGACCGACGACCCCTCGCCAGATCCCCTCCGGGTGATCGTCGTCGTGGATCCTCATATCCCCAACCGCTCGCGCACCGCGTCGCGGATCGACGCTGCGGTCTGCTCCCGCGGGCCGCTTGCTTCGACGATCACCCAGCGGTCGGGGTCGGCCGCGGCGAGCTCACCGAACCCGGCATCGACCCGGGCGAAGAACGCGCCGTCGGCCCGTTCGAAGCGGTCGAGCTCGCGCCGGCGTAGGCGTGCCGCGGTCTGCTCGTCGCTGATCGTGAGGAGGATCACCAAGTCGGGCCAGCGCCCGCCGATCGCCCACTCGTTCACCGCGCGCACCGTACCGAGCGGCAGGCCACGTCCGTAGCCCTGGTAGGCGAGGGACGAGTACACGGAGCGGTCGCTGACCACGTGGCGTCCCGCGGCGAGGGTGGGGACGACGACGGTCTCCAGGTGCTGGGCCCGGTCGGCGGCGACGAGCAGTGCCTCGGCCCGGTCGGTGAGGTCGGTGTTCGCCGGGTCGGCGAGGATCGCCCGGATCAGCGTGCCGATGCGCGTCCCCCCGTGCTCCCGGGTCACCAGGGCACCGATCGCCGCCCCGAGCCGGGCTGCATGGGTCGACTTGCCGCATCCCTCGGCGCCTTCCAAGGCGATGTAGCAGCCGGAGCGAGGCGTCACGATCGCCGCACGCTAGCGGGGCAGGGCCGTTGCTGGCTCCCCACCGCCATGGTCTGCGGTGAGACGAGGTGCACACGGTCATCGAGGCAGAGATGCGGACGGCGGAACGGCGGGGCTCCGACCTGCCAAGGCCCGGCGGGGGCCACGAGCGGAGGACGATGGGCCCAGGCCGGCGCGCCCCCTCGCTCGGTCATCGCCCCGGGCTCGATGGGCTGCGCGCTCTCGCGGTGCTCGCCGTGCTCGCCTACCACACCGGCGCGCTGCGTTCCGGGTGGATCGGGGTGGACGTCTTCTTCGCCCTGTCCGGCTACCTGATCACCGGACTCCTCCTCGTCGAGCTCGACGCCACGGGAACGATCTCCTTGCGTCGCTTCTGGTCCCGGCGGATGCGCCGGCTGGTGCCCGGTGTCTTCCTCCTCGTCGGCTTCGTTGCCCTCCTCGGCCGGCTCCGCCTGCCGGGTTGGCAGGCACCCGAGCTGGGCGACATCACCGGGGCGGTGACGTACAGCTCGAACTGGATGCGCATCGCCGCGCAGCGGTCGTATTGGAACCTGTTCAAGGCCCCGGGCCCGCTCGACCATGTGTGGAGTCTGGCGATCGAGGAGCAGTTCTACGTCGTGTGGCCGTTGCTCGTGTGGTTCGCCGGGAGGCGCCGGCGTTCGTGGATCGGCCCGTTGGCCGCCGTTGCCCTGGTCGTCACCGCCACCGTCCAGCTCTGGCTCGGCGTGTCGGGGGCTCCGATCGAGCGTCTCTACGTGGGCACAGACACCCGCGCCCCGGCGTTCCTCCTCGGTGCTCTCGCGGTGATCGTCGTCGACCGGGGCGGCGCGGCGGCACGTTGGGCCGGCTATGCGGTTCCCGTGGGGATCGCCTGGCTGCTCGCCGCGAGCGTGATCCTCGACGGGCAATGGCGCGGCACGTATCAGGGCGTGCTCCTCGGGTTGAGCACGTTGGGCGCGCTGACCGTGGCCGGCTGCGCCCGGCTCCCCGCCGGCGGTCGCGTCGCCCGCACGCTCACGGCCCCACCGATGCAGGCGCTCGGTCGCTGGAGCTACGGCATCTACCTCTTCCACTGGCCGGTGGCGGTCGCCGTGCGCCACTGGGAGATGCTCGCCGTTCAACGCTTCGTCCTCGTCGGGATGATCTCCGTTCCGCTTGCCGCGTTGAGCTACGAGTTGCTCGAGCACCCGATCCGGACGCGGGGGATCCCGATCCGCTTGCGGATCCCCGCGCTGGTCACCACCGGGGCGATCCTTCTCGCCGCGTGCGGCGGCGTCGCCCCGCAAGCGGGCCGTCGCCTCGACGCGGCGACGCGCACCGCTTTGCTCACCCCCTTGGCCCCCCTCGGCGGCGGGGAAGCGTCCGGCTCCGCAACGGTGACCGGGGACGGTCAGGCGCCGCCGGTCGTCGAACAGGATCCGGAGCCGGCGAGCGTGCCCGTCGCGACGGAGCGCGAGCCGGTGAGCGATCCGGTCACCGCGCCCCCCGCCGATCCCCCGGACACGACCCGGCCACCATCAGCCGCGGACCCGCCGGTGTCGACGCCCGGCGACGTGGCCGGTACGGCTCTCGCCGGACCCGTCGTCGCGTCACCGCAGAACGCGATCCGGGTCGCCCCCGGGCAAGGGAGGATCGTCGTCGTCGGTGATTCGGTGCCCTTCCAGCTCGCCCCCTTGCTCACTGCGGCTGCCGCGTCGCGGGGCATCACCGCCTACGTGCGTGCCGCGCCCGGCTGCACCCCGAGCACCGACCGCGCCGATCACTATCGCGACGACACCCGCGAGCTGTGCGCGTCGGTGCAAGCGTCGCTCGGCGACGACCTGATCGCCGTGCGCCCGCAGGCTCTCGTCGTGTTCTACGGGTTGAGCGGCGCGGCCGTGTACGAGCACGGGGTGAAGCTCGACTCCTGCGCCGCCGGCGGTGGTGCGCTGCATGCCCAGCTGCAGCGGATCGTCGACCTGGCGAAGGCGGCGGGCACGACCGTCTTCCTCGTCCCACCGACCGATCCCCCCGCGGCGTACTGGCTCGATCCGGCGGCGGAAGGCGTAGGCGCCGACTGCTATCGGGGGGTGTACGACACGATCGCCGGGGAACACCCGGACTCGGTGCGCCTTGTCGGCCTGGACAGCTTCGTCTGCCCGGACGGGGCGCACGGGTGCAGCGGTGTGCTCGACGGGGTCCAGCTCCGCTACGACGGGATCCACTACTCGGACAAGGGTGCCGAGGTGGTCGTCCCCTGGCTTCTCGATCGTCTCCTGAGCGTGACCCCGGGCTGACACCCGGCGCCGGTCAGGAACGCTTCTTCGCCGCGCTCTTCTTCGACGGTTGCTTCTTCGCCGCCGCGGCCTTGGCCGCCCCCGGCGCCTTCTTCGCCGACCGCTTGGCGGGGGCCGGGCCCTTGGCCAGCACCTGCTCGCGGCGCACGGCGAGCAACTCGTAGGCCCTCTCGTCGGACATCGCTTCCAATCGGTCGCCCTTGGTCAGGGACGCGTTCGTCTCCCCGTCGGTGACGTAGACGCCGAAACGCCCGTCCTTGGCGACGACCGGGCGGCCGGACACGGGGTCGGTGCCGAAGGCACGCAGCGGCGGCTTCGGCGCGGCGCCGCCCCGGCGGAACGTCTTCGGCTGGGCAAGGATCTCCAACGCGTCGGCGAGGGTAATCGTCAGCAACTGCTCCTCGCCGGCGATCGTGCGGAAGTCCTTGCCCTTCTGCACGTACGGACCGTAGCGGCCGTTGTTGGCGATGATCTCGACCCCGTCGGCCGGGTCGACGCCGAGCGTGCGCGGCAGCGACAAGAGCTCGCGCGCCTGGTCGAGATCGATCCGCTCGAGCGTCATCGTCTTGAACAGGCTGGCCATCTTCGGCTTGTCGTGGCCCGGGGGCAGCGAGTCCGGCTCACCCCATTGGACATAGGGGCCGAACCGACCGGCTTTGGCGAACACGGGCAGGCCGTCGAGGAACCCGATCGGCTCGTCGCTGCGCGGCGCGGCGAGCAGTTCGACGGCCTTGGCCACGGTCAACTCGTCGGGGGCCAGGTCATCGGGCACGCCCGCGGTGTCCTCGCCGCGTTTGACATACGGTCCGTATTTCCCCGGCTTGACGACGATCGTCTCCCCGCTCGCCGGGTCGGGACCGATCGGGAACGTGTTCACCTCGGCCGCGTCGATCTCCCCCAGGTTCTCCTCGACGAGCCGCTTCAACCCGACCATCGTCTCCTCGTCGGG
>CAZQEJ010000161.1:0-4645 GCA_964592165.1 uncultured Ilumatobacteraceae bacterium
TGGAAGGTCTCCTGCTGGGGGCGGGAGTCCGCCGGGCAACTCGGGCGGGGGTTGATGTCGAAGTCCCCGACAGCGGTCACCGGCGGTGCGGTGTGGTCGATCGCCTGAGACCGTCCGCGCCCGCCGCGCTCAGGGTGTGAGCAGCGGGGCGTACACCGGGTCGCTGCGATCGCGCCGGCCGCGCATGTGGGTCGGCGGGGCTTCCCACCACCCGGCCGGATCCTCGACCCGGCTCCATTCGAGGACCGCGACGCGGCGGGCGATGCGCCACTCCCCGCGGCGCCGCTGGAAGTCGTCGACGTAGCGGAAGCCTGTCGTCAGACTGTCTTGTGGCCGGTCGGTGAGCCGCCGGTGCCGGGAGATCCCATACGTCTCGCAGCGCGCCAGCGAGCCGCCGTCACCGATCTCGACGAGGACGTTGCCGACGAAGTGGAAGCTCCACTCGTAGCGGGGCAGGACGCGGTCGAAGAGCCAGGCGACGTACTCGTCGCGGCTCCCCTCGAAGCTCCCGTGGCTGTCGGTCGCCTCCGGCCAGTAACAGCTCACCACGAGCTCGCGATCGAGCCGGTCGACGCCCCGGCAGTAACGGTGGACGACCTCCTCGATCGCCGCTCGGGCGACGAGACGGTCGATGTCGGCAGGAGTGGCCATCACCCGAGTCTGGCGCAGACCCGAGCGCCGGCGCTGCCCCGTGCGCTACCTCAGCCGCTCTCCGGGCGGAAGGCGTCGCGTGGGCGTTGGACGAACTCGTAGGGCACGCCGTCGGGATCGTCGAGGAAGCAGATCCACATGTCCGGGACGGGCGTCCCGTGCAGTTCGACGAGTTGCGGTGGGCGGGTGAACGCCCACCCTGCACCGGTCATCTCTTCGTGGGCGGTGCGGGTGTCGTCGACCCGTAGAGCCGCCCGGTACCAGCCGGCGTGGTTGGCCACCTCCGGGTGAGCGCCATACGTCGCCGGGCGCACACCGTGGAGGAGGACGACCTCGAACCCCTCCTCGGGCAGGCGCAGGCGAGCGACGCGGCCCTCGGCGTCGTCGGGCCACCCGAGCGCGCCAGGGCCGCTGAGCGCGACCGGCGGCTCGACGACGTCGAAGCCGAGCCCCTCGTACCAGCGCAGCGACGCGTCGAGATCACTCGCCCCGACGCGCAGGTGACGGAAGCGGGAGGCCCCCGGCAGGAGCGTCCGGTCCTCGACGACGTCGACCAGCGCACCGTGAGGGTCGCGCAGCACCGCGCTTGGCGCCTCGGCGAAAGCGTTCGTGATCGCCGAGGCGACGAGGGCGAAGCCGAGCCCGGTGAGGCGGTCGAGCGCCGGGTTGAGCTCGGCGACGGCGAACCCGAGGGCCTGGATCCCCGCCCGGGTGGCGTCGTCCACCGGCGTGCCGGTGACCTGCGGTTCGGCCCACCCCTGGACCTCGATCGCCGGCGAGACGCGCGGCCCTCGCTGGTCGTAGACGAACACGGCGTCGGAGACGATCTGCCCGGCGATCCCGAGCAGCGCCCCGTCGGAGGGCTCGAGCGGGGTGGCCATCACCTCGCGCAGCCCGAACGCCTCGGTGTACAGGGCGACGAGCGGCGCCGAGGCGGCACAGCTGTAGCAGATGTGGAGGAAGCGCCCGCAGGGGCTGCTGGCCACGGCACGCCCTCAGATCCGCTCGATGATCGTCGCCGTGCCCATCCCCCCGCCGGTGCACATGGTGATCAGCGCGGTCGACAGGTCGCGCCGCTCGAGCTCGTCGAGCGCGGTCTGGATGAGCATCGCTCCCGTCGCCCCGATCGGGTGGCCGAGGGCGATCGCCCCGCCGTTGACGTTGACCTTGGCCGGATCGAGATCGAGGTCACGGATCACCTTCAGGGGGACGGCGGCGAACGCTTCGTTGATCTCCCACAGGTCGATGTCGCCGGTGGTCATCCCGGCGCGATCGAGGCAGCGCTGCGACGCCGGGCCGGGCGCGGTGAGCATGATCACCGGTTCGGCGCCTGCGGTCGCGCTCATCACGATCCGCGCCCGGGGGGTCAGCCCGTGCGCCCGGGCGAAGTCCGGGGAGGTGACGAGCACGGCGCTCGCGCCGTCGACGACGCCCGAGGAGTTCCCCGCGTGGTGCACGTGGTCGATCGCGGTCACCTGCGGGTACGCGCTGCGGGCCATCTCGTCGAAGGACGCGTCGAAGCCGGGGAAGACCTTCGAACCCATCTTGGCGAACGACGGCTCGAGCGTGGCCAGTCCCTCGAGCGTCGTCGACGGGCGGGGGTACTCGTCGACGGCGAGAGCCACGCTGCCGTCGGGGTTGTGGATCGGCACGACGCTGCGCTCGAAGCGCCCCTCGGCGATCGCCGCCGCGGCGCGCTGCTGGCTCTCCAGGGCGAACGCGTCGACGTCGCCCCGGGTGAACCCCTCGACGCTGGCGATCAGGTCGGCGGAGACCCCCTGGGGGACGAGCGGGTAGCGGGCGCGCAGCGCGGCGTTGCCCGCGGTGAAGTCGAGCGTGCCGCCGCCGTCCCAGCGAGACATCGACTCCACGCCACCACCGACGACGGCGTCCTGGTGCCCGGCCTGGATGCCCATCGCGGCGAACGTCACCGCCTGCTGGCCCGATCCACAGAAGCGGTTGATCGTGATCCCCGGAGTCTCCACCGGCCAGCCGGCGGCGAGCACCGCCATCCGCCCGATGCACGCCCCATGGTCGCCGTTCTGGATCCCGTTGCCGATGATCACGTCGTCGACGAGCGCCGGGTCGAGCCCGGTGCGGGCGGCGAGCGCGTTGAGCACCTGGGCGAGAACCTCCTGGGGGTGCACGTGGTGCAGCGACCCGTTCGACTTGCCCTTGCCCCGCGGGGAGCGCACCCCGTCGATGATCCACGCCTCGGCCATCGCCTCGTCCTCCTCAGCCAGCGGCGCCGCCGCTTCCCGGCCGTCATGATGCTGGGCGCGCCGGCCGCTCGTGCAATCGCACCGTCTCGTTCCGGGCCGGCTGCGGATCACCCCGTAGGGTGCGGACCCATGGATCTCGCCGACGTCCGCATCTTCACCGAACCGCAGCAGGGAGCCACGTACGAGACGCTGCTCGCCGTCGCCCGCCGGGCGGAGTCGCTCGGCTTCGGGGCGTTCTTCCGCAGCGACCACTACCTGAAGATGGGCGACGTCGACGGGCTGCCCGGCCCGACCGACGCGTGGATCACGCTCGCCGGGCTGGCCCGGGACACGACGACGATCCGCCTCGGCACGCTCGTCACCCCGGTCACGTTCCGCCTCCCCGGACCGCTGGCGATCACCGTCGCCCAGGTCGACGAGATGAGCGGCGGGCGCGTCGAACTCGGTCTGGGCACCGGCTGGTACGACGAGGAGCACCGCGCCTACGGGATCCCGTTCCCCGGCTTCGGCGAGCGCTTCGCCCGCCTCGCCGAGCAGCTCGCGGTGATCACCGGGCTGTGGACCACCCCGGTCGGCTCGACGTTCGACTGGGACGGCCCGCTGTTCCCCGTGCACGGTTCACCCGCGTTGCCCAAGCCGGTCCAGCACCCCCACCCGCCGGTGATCATCGGCGGGCACGGCGCGGTGCGCACCCCGGCGCTCGCCGCCCGCTTCGCCGCGGAGTACAACCTCCCGTTCGGCACCGTCGAAGGCTTCACCGAGCAGACCGGCCGGGTGCGCGCCGCCTGCCGGGCCATCGGGCGCGATCCGGGAGAGCTGGTCTACGGCGCGGCGCTCGTCGTGTGCATCGGGCAGGACGAGGCGGAGGTCGCCCGGCGGGCCGCGGCGATCGGCCGTGAGCCCGACGAGCTACGGACCAACGGTGTCGCCGGGACACCGGCGCAGGCCGCGGCGACGATCCGCCGCTGGCGGGAGGCCGGAGCGCAGCGGGTCTACCTCCAGGTGCTCGACCTCGGCGATCTCGATCACCTCGACCTGATCGCCGACGTTCTCCGCTCGATCTGACGGCCCGCCCGCAGGCCGGCCCGCTCGGCCGGGCGCAGCGTGCCAGGCGGCGGGGGCGGTGTCGGTAGGTTCGCGTCGCTGGAGCGAGGGGGGCCTGCGATGCATCAGCTTGTCGTGCGTGGGGGAACGGTCGTCGACGGGACGGGAGCCGCGGCGCGCACCGCGGACGTAGCCGTCGACGATGGTGTGATCACCGCCGTCGGGGACCTCGGCGGTGCTGCTGCCGAGCGGACGATCGACGCCGACGGGTTGCTCGTCACCCCTGGGTTCGTCGACATCCACACCCACTACGACGGTCAGGCGACGTGGGATCCGTTGCTCACGCCGTCGGTCTGGCACGGGGTGACCACGGTCGTGATGGGCAACTGCGGGGTCGGCTTCGCCCCCGTCCGCCCCGGCGCCGAGGAGTGGTTGATCCAGCTGATGGAAGGTGTCGAGGACATCCCCGGCACCGCGCTGGCCGAGGGGATCAGTTGGGGGTGGGAGAGCTTCGCCGAGTACCTCGACGTCCTCGAACGGATGCCTCGCGCCGTCGACGTCGGCACCCAGGTGCCCCACGGCGCGGTGCGCGCCTACGTGATGGGCGAGCGGGGAGCGCGCAACGAACCGGCCACGCCGCAGGACATCGCCGCGATGGCCGAGATCGTCGCCGCCGGGATCCGTGCCGGTGCGCTCGGCTTCTCCACCTCGCGCACGATCGCCCACCG